>CAZZBE010000338.1:0-4802 GCA_964652715.1 uncultured Desulfobacteraceae bacterium | reverse complement strand
GGGCATCGCCCTGGGGCCCTGAAGGGGCGGTACATACCAGCCCGGGGCATCGCCCTGGGAAAAAGGACGAGGGGCCAGATTCCCCCGGGTTGAGAAGGAGGCCAATGGAAAGCGCTGTTCAGGATGAGAGCGCGGTGGAGACGGCGGAGACGCCCCGGAGCATCGTCCGGGTGTCGGGCGTGACCAAGACCTTCCGGATGGGCAAGGCCGAGCTGGAGGCTCTCAAGGGGGTGGACCTGGAGATTCCGACCGGTTATTACATGTCCATCATGGGGCCGTCCGGATCGGGCAAGAGCACGCTGTTCAACATGATCGGCGGGCTCGACAAGCCCACGTCGGGCAAGGTCTTCATCGACGACGTGGACATCGCCCAGCTGGACGCCTACGAGCTGGCCTGGCTCCGGTGCCGGAAGATCGGCTACATCTTCCAGACCTTCAACCTCATCCCCGTGATGACCGCCCTGGAGAACGTCACTCTTCCCATGACCTTTGCCGGCATTCCCAACGACGACGCCCGGGACCAGGGCCTCGAACTGCTGGACCTGGTGGGGCTGGGCGACCGGTTTCAGCACAAGCCGCCGGAGCTGTCCGGCGGACAGCAGCAGCGGGTGGCCGTGGCCCGGTCCCTGGCCAACAACCCCGCCATCATTCTGGCCGATGAACCCACCGGCAACCTGGACCTCAAGACCGGCGAGGAGATCATCACCCTTCTCAAGCGGTTGAGCAAGGAGCGCGGCGTCACCGTGATCTCCGCCACCCACGACTTCAAGATGCTCAACGTCTCCGACCAGGTGGTCTGGATCCGCGACGGCCGCATCGACAAGATCGAAAACCGGGACGAACTGTCCATCTCCGTGGGACAGATCGGGGAGAAGGAGTAGCCGGGTGGTGAGCCGCTGCACGCCACTGATGATCCGCATCGTCATCCTGGCGGTGTTGACGTTGCCCCTTGCACCCCCATCTTTTGTCCCTTTGTCCCTTTGTCCCTTTGTCCCTTCCTCCCTCCTTGCCGCTGTCCCCTCTCTATACGAAACCATCCAAACCCTCTCCCAATCCGGCGACCGCACCACCGGCGCCCCCGGCTGCGACGCGGCGGCGGATTATATTGAAGGTCGTTTTAAGGCTTTAGGACTCGAATCTGTTGGGACGCAGCGGTTCTCCCTGCCCGTTCGCCGTTTCACCGTAGGGGCGAAAAATTTTTCGCCCCCGCCGACCCTCCCTGAAAACAACGTCGAAGCCGACATCCACCCCCTGATCGCCAACGCCATTTCCCCCGGCACGATTCCGCCGGAGGGGATCGAAGGGCCGCTGGTCTATGTCGGCCAGGGAGAACTCCGGGCCTTTGACGGCAAAGAGATCCGGGACGCCGTCATCCTGATGGAGATGGATTCCGGCAGGAACTGGCTGCACGCCGTCAACCTCGGGGCCGCGGCCTTGATCTACATCGACCGGGGCGACGCGCCCGCTGCTTTTTTCCGGGACAAAGAGGAACTGACGCCCGTTACTTTTCCGCGATTCTGGATCGATCTGGAAAAGGCGCAAGACCTGTTCGGCGATTTCAAAGGGACGGCGGACGGCCGCGTGCCCGGGGCGGTGAAGCTTCAGAGCGATATCCGGTGGATGGAGGCCGCGGGTCGCAACATCTACGGATTGATCCCCGGCGTTGACGAGAAGCTGAAGGACGAGCTGCTCATCGTGGAGGCCTTCTACGACAGTAGCGGATGGGTCGGGGGGCGGTCGCCCGGCGCGGACGAGGCCCTCTCCGTCGCCACGCTGCTGGATCTGGCCGATCACCTGACGCGCCATCCGCCGGGCCGGTCGGTGCTGTTGACGGCCACGGGCGGCCACGCGCAGGGCTTGGCCGGGACCCGGGAGATGTTTTGGGCCCTCACGGCCAAATCCGACGCCCTGAAGGCGGAAAAGGCGACCCTGGAAGGGGTGATCGAAACCGCCGAAGGCCATATCGCGACCCTGGAGACGGCTTTGGCCGAGGGGGCGTCGGCGGTTTCCGGCGAGGGGGCGTTGAAGGCGGCCCTGGAAGAGCGGATCAAAACCGATGTGGACATCCTCTCCCGCCGGCTCATGCGGCTTCGCATCGAAAGCGAGGGGCGGGCCGAGGAGGCGGTCATCGACCGGCTGGCCGAGAAACGGATGCGTCTCCGCCGCCTGGAGTGGCGGCCTCATTTCAAAGACCTGACCGACGCTGAAAAGGCGGCGTTGACCGAACTGATCCCGCTGGCCGTCAAAGACCACAAGGCGCTCCGATCCGACGCCGGGCGTCAAAAAGCCTTGCTAAAGGAGGCCAAGGCGTTCCGGACTCTTGTGCGGGAGCGGGACGTGGCGGCGGTTGTCTCGCTCCATCTGTCCAGCCGCGGCGACGGGATCGGGGCCTTTAACCGGGGATGGCTTTACGATCTGCGGGAGCGGGTCGACCGGATCGGCCCCTACGTCATCATCGACGACGTGCTCAAGACGGCGGGGAAGGACCTTGATGGGGCCTGTGCCTTCCGCGACACCCTTCGACCCAGCCGCCGGCGGCCGTGGGACACCTACCTGCCCGACCATCCGGCGATGGGGGGGGAGGTGAGTTCCATGGCCGGGTACGTGGGCGTGACCCTGGCTACGGTCAATGACGCCCGGAACCGCTGGGGGACGCCCCATGATCTCCCGGAGAACATCGACGCCGATTACGCCCGAACCCAGCGCGACGCTGTCCGCCATCTCGTGGACGCCATGGGGCGGGCGGAACGGCTCAAGAGCGACGACCTGCCCCGGAAGGGGATCTCCACGGTCACCGGCCGGGTAAATCTCCTGCGCCAGGGGGAACTTTTCGCCGACCAGGCCGCCGGGGACGTGATGATCCTCGCCTTCCAGGGGCCGGGCCGCCATCACGTGAGGACCGACGCCCGGGGCGTCTTCCGGCTCAAGGGGATGGCCTCCAAGAAACTGACCCTCCACAAAGTGGTCATCGAGGGGTACAAATTCGATCCCCGGACCGGAAAGACCGTGCTGGCCATCGACAAGCCCGGCACGGGCAAATCCGCCTACCGGGTGAAGATGAAAAACCGGGACATGGAGACCGATCTGGTGATGTTCTCCTGCCGCCAGATCACCCTCACGGACATGCTCGAACCCCGGACCTTCCGGTACATGACCAAAATCGAACTCATCGACGCCCGGCGGGAGGCGGAACCGCCCAAATACTGGTACAGCCGCATCGACACCCGGGAATCGACGCTGCTTTCCATCTACCTGGAGCCGGGGACCCGGCTGAAGCTGACCCTGTCGGACACGATGCTCAAAAAGAAGATGATCCTCACCAACGGCGATCCGGACCGGCCCGAAGGGATCGGGTACCACGTGGGCCGGTGGGACATCCTCCACGAGACCGGCTACCGGGCGGCATGGGACATGTGGGCCCTGCTCAAGCCGCGGATCCGGAACCTGGAGTCCAAGGGCATCTACAACGAGCGGATCCGCGACCTCCGGAACCAGGGGGATGCGGCCGCGGCGGCGGCGGAGGTCGCCCTGAAGGAGAAAGAATACAGCCGGTTCGTCGGCGAGGCGGCCCGCTCCTGGGCCCTGGCCAGCCGGGTCTACGATCATGTGGAGGGGACCCAGAAGGATGTGCTTTTCGGCGTGCTCTTCTACATCGCGCTGTTTGTCCCCTTCGCCTTCTGCGCGGAACGACTGCTTTTTTCCTATACCGACATCCACAAGCGGATCGTGGCCTTCCTGGGAATTCTGGTCCTGCTCATCGCGGTCATCTACCGGGTCCATCCGGCTTTCGAGCTGGCCTACAGCCCGCTGGTGGTGGTGCTGGCCTTTTTCATCATGGGGCTGTCGCTCCTGGTGACCCTGATCATCTTTTTCCGGTTTGAAAACGAGATCACCCGCCTCCAGCAGCGGGCCCGGCACGTCCAGGGCGCGGAAGTGAGCCGGTGGAAGGCGTTCACCGCCGCGTTTTTCCTGGGGGTGAGCAACCTCCGGCGCCGGCGGATCCGCACCGCGCTGACCTGCATCACCCTCATCATCCTCACCTTCACCATCATGAGCTTCACCACGGTCAAAAGCATGCGCCACCACGCCCGGCTCCGGTTCAAGGCCGAAACGCCGTATCCGGGATTCCTGATCAAAAATCCCAACTGGACCGATCTGCCGCCGGAAGCCCTCGACATGGTGCGGGTCAATTTCAGCGAGGACGCCGCCGTGGCCCCCCGGGCATGGCTGGAGGGAATCGACCGGACCCGTCCGCTCCGGACCCCGGTCCAGCGCGGCGGCAGATCCTTCCATCTGCTGGGGCTGGTGGGGCTGACCCCCGAAGAGCCCCGGATCACCGGCCTGGATAAGACTTTGGTGGGCGGCCGCTGGTTCCGGGAGGCCGACGAAGATGCGATCCTCCTGCCGGAACGGGTGGCCGAGGTCCTGGGCATCGATCCCGAAAACCCGGCCGGGGCGGAGGTGATCCTTTGGGGGACGCCGTTTTCCGTGGCGGGGGTCTTCTCGGGGGACGCCTACGGGAAGGTCGCCGGCCTCGACGATGAACCGGTGACGCCCGTGACCTTCCCCTCCGAAGTGTCGGCGGAACTGACCGAAGTGGAGATGGAGGCCATGGAATCGGGCGCCGACATCCAGACCTTCCAGAGCCGGTACCAGCATGTGGAGCCGGACCTGATGGCCATTCTGCCGTACCGGACGTTGCTGGCGCATGGGGGGAGTTTGAAGGGGATCGTGGTGAGGACGGGGAAGAAGGGACAAAGGGACAGAGGGACAAAGGGGCAGAGGGGCAGAGGGGCAGAGGG
>CAZZBE010000337.1:0-4822 GCA_964652715.1 uncultured Desulfobacteraceae bacterium | reverse complement strand
GAGCGGCCGGACATCCCCGCCCTGATCCGCGCGGCCGTGTTGTCGGGGCATGTGGGCATCAACCTCAAGAGCACGGCCTCGGCCGCTTCGGCGCTGCTCAATCGGGACCTGATCCCGCTGGATCGGGCCTGGGTCCGCGACCCGGAAACGGCCCGATCCATACCGGCCGCCGATCTGGACGACATCGCCCGGCATCTGCTCGATCTGACCCAGGCGCCCCAGGGCCGGTTCGGGCTGGATTCCCTTTCCCAATATCGCGCGGAGGTCGTCGATGCCTCCGATCCCACCCTGATGGTCTTTTTCTGCGACGATTACCTGGAATCCATGATCGACATGAAGCGGTTCGCGGTCATGCTGGCGCGGAATCCCCGGCTGACCCTCCTGTTCGCACCCCGGGCCGGCCGGTACGGCAACGATCTGGCCCATTCGGATGTGGCCGCCATCCTCGAAGATCCCCGTTTCAGGGACTTCGACCGGCTACGTCGCGCCGGCCGGATTCGCATCAGCGAACACGGCCCCCGGGCCGGCTGCCTGGACCCCCGGGACGTGAGCAGCGAATTCATCGAGGCCATCGACGCCCTGGGCCAGGGCCGCCGGATCATCTTCGAAACCAAGGGCTGCCGGAATTTCGAGATGCTCCAGGGCCGGCTGACCGTCCCCTGGTACGCCGCCTTCAATTGCAACCGGGCCCTGAGCATCCGGACCGTCGGGGTAGACGGCCCGCCGGTGTTCCTGCGGATACCGCCCGGCCTTCTGGCCTACGACGGGTTCACGACGCCCCGCATCGGTCAAAGCCCCTCGTACCCGACGGCGGGGGTCCGGTTCGCCCGGATGACGACACGGCAGCTTTTCGCGGCATTGGCGTCGCAACCGTACCGTCGCCTCCGGGCGCGGCTTGGGGATGAACTCAAGCTGAACACGGCCCTTGACCGGCGGAGCGCGGAAGGCGAACTGACCTTTTCAGAGCTGATGGACCTATTTTCAGCCCATCCCGAGACGTTTTCGCAATTCCAGGAGGAAATCCTTGGCGGCCAGGACTAAAATCCACCGGAACGTAACCATTTACCGCCTGGCGGCGGACTTTGT
This sequence comes from uncultured Desulfobacteraceae bacterium, assembly GCA_964652715.1. Taxonomy (GTDB): domain Bacteria; phylum Desulfobacterota; class Desulfobacteria; order Desulfobacterales; family JAABSP01; genus JAABTD01. The sequence continues at coordinate 3,736 of CAZZBE010000337.1, read as the reverse complement.
CCAGTTCATCCGGTGTCAGCGGCCCGTGATCCGTCGTCTGGGCCGGCCCTTCCGGCGGAGCCTGCGATTCGTGGAAATGGACATCACCTACCGGTGCAACCTCCGGTGCGGCAACTGCAACCGCTCCTGCACCCAGGCCCCCAGCGACCGGGAATTGAGCGTACAGGACGTGGCGGACTTCCTGGCCCAGAGCCGCGAGCAGGGAGCAAGATGGGACCGCATCCGGCTTCTGGGCGGCGAGCCCACCCTCCACAAAAATTTCCTCGAAATAGTGGACCTCCTGCTGGCTCATCGGGCCGCGGGCCGCCCGAATCCGCGCATCGTGGTCTGCACCAACGGCGCCGGCCGGAAGGTCCAGCGCGTTCTGGACAGCCTCCCGGACGGCGTGGTCGTCAAAAACACCTCTAAAAACAGCCGCCAGCGCCTCTTCCGGCCCTTCAACAAGGCGCCGATTGACGCGCCGCCGCCGCACCGGTTTTCCGATTTTTCCGCCGGATGCCGCATCCTCGAAGACTGCGGCATCGGCCTGACGCCGCTGGGCTATTACCCCTGCGCCATCGCCGGCGGCATCGACCGGGTCTTCGGCTTCAATCTCGGTCGGCGGCATCTCCCCTCGCCCGATGACGACATGCGGGACCTGCTTTCCGTTTTCTGCCCCCTCTGCGGTCATTTCGGCGTTTCGGGATTCACGAAAAAGGCGAAGCTGTCGCCCACATGGGAAGCCGCCTACGCCAACTATCCATCAGGAACCACGGAGGACCCAACGCCCCCATGAAAACCCGATCACCGCTTCATCCCTGGCCCACCCTCCGCTCTGAAAAAGGCCCCGACCTCGCCATTTTCAAGCTCCGATACGACCATGTCCGGAACCCCCGCAACGGCGTCGCCATGCGGGCCGTTGTTCCGGTGGAGCCCAACTCCGCCTTTCAGAACAACCGCGCCCATCAATGGGTCGCCTGGGATGTTCAGCGCACCCACGACCTCGCCCTGGACGCGGGGGAAGACATCCGGGTTCGGCGGCTCTCCTTCAACGCCGTCCGGCAGGCGATTCAAGCCGGCGTCATCGCCAATTCTCTGGCGCTGCTCGCCCTCTCCCGGGTCTTCAACCTCTGGGACGCTTCGCAATCCAACGTCTCCCCCTTCGACGCCCTTTTTTCTTCGGAAGATGAAACGCCATCTCCTGTCCCCTGACCCAGAGCTGGCGTCGCGCCTTTTTTGTCCTGTATGCGCGTTTACCGGCCGATGATCCCAAATCTACGGGTTTTACCGTATTTACTTTCGGCGCCGTTTCGGGATTAAAATAGCCGGGTAGAACGCAACACAACGAATCCGCCAACCCAGGAAAGGAGACCCCATGAAACTCACCACCACCGCTTTTCAAAATGAAGGAACCATACCGTCCAAATACACCTGCGACGGTGAAAACGTCAGCCCGCCCATCCAGATCTCGGATGTACCGGCGGAGGCCAAAAGCCTGGTCCTGATCATGGATGATCCGGACGTGCCCAAGCATATCCGGGAGGACGGCGTGTGGGATCACTGGGTGGCCTTCAACATTCCGCCGGACACCCGCGAGATCCCCGAAGGCCGGGAGCCCAAGGGGACGCCGGGTCTGGGGACCAACGGCGACACCGGCTATTTCGGCCCCTGTCCGCCGGACCGGGAACATCGCTACTTCTTCCGGGCCTATGCCCTGGACGTTACCCTCGACCTGCCGGAAGGGTCGGACAAGGTGACGGTGGAGCGGGAGATGACCACCCACGTCATCGACCGGGATTACCTCATGGGCCGCTACGAACGGGGTTGAAAGGAAGATTCCCATGTCCAAAGGTCTGTGGCGCATCGTTCTGTATGCGCTTTTAATTCTCGCGCCGCTGCTCATCGCCGCGGCGGTCAGCCCCGGCATTCGGCACCCGAACGGCGTTCTGTATGAATTCGCCAAAAACATGGCCTTGATCGGGTTCATGATCCTGATGCTCCAGCCCGTGCTGGCCGGCCGGTTCAAGGGGATCGAAGCCCCCTTCGGCCTCGACATCCTGATCCGGTTCCACAAGCACATGGCCGTGTTCGCCGTCGGCCTGCTGATCCTTCACCCGCTCCTTCTGGCCGCCGGCGGCGCCGGGTGGACCCTGCTTCTGGGGCTGGACCTGCCCTGGTACATCTGGGTCGGAAAAGGGGCCCTTGTGCTCCTGCTGATCAACGGCGCGCTGAGCCTGTTCCAGCAACGGATCGGGATCTCCTTCGAGAAATGGCGGTTGTCCCACGACATTCTCGGACCGATCATTCTGGTGATGATCTTTTTCCACAGCTATTTCGCGGGCCGCAACCTGGAAAAACCGCCCCTGTCCTGGCTCTGGCCTCTGATCCTGCTGGCTTCGGCCGCGGTGTTCGTCTATCACCGGTCCATCCGGCCCCGGAAGCTGGCCGCCGCCCCCTACCGGGTGTCGGAGACAACCGCCGAAGCCGACGACGTCTGGACGGTCAAGCTGACGCCGCCGGAAGGCGGCGCCGTCCCGGATTATGATCCCGGCCAGTTCCACTTCATCACCTTCCACCGGCGTCCGGATCTGCCCGAGGAAGAACACCACTGGACGATCTCCTCCAGCCCTACGGAACAGGGATTTGTTTCCTCCACCATCAAGGCCCTGGGGGACTTCACCCGCACCATGGGCGAGACCCAAGAGGGCGATACCGCAACGGTTCACGGCCCCTTCGGCCGCTTCTCCTACCGCAATCACCCCGACGAGACGCATCTGGTCTTCATCGCCGGCGGCATCGGCGTCACGCCGCTGCGGGCCATGCTCCGGCATATGGCGGATACGGACGCCGACCGGTCGGTCCGGTTCATCTACGCCAATAAAAACGAAGACGGCATCGTCTTCCGGGACGAACTGGAAGGCATCGCGGACGGAGACCGGCCCCGCCTTCAGTTGACCCATGTGCTGGAAAACCCCGGCGAAGGATGGACCGGAGAGACGGGTTTCGTGGACCGGGAAAAGCTTCAACGGCTCTGCGGCGACTGGGTGGAAAACGAAACCGCCGGTTTCTACGTCTGCGGCCCGCCGGGATTGACGAATGCGGTCATCGGCCATTTGAAAGCCCTCGGCGTGCCGGACCACCGGCTCCACCTGGAACTCTTTTCATTTCTGGATTAGGAAAGGAACCCCCCATGCGACAGACACGTCTCAACCGCACCACCGGCGCGCTCGTCATCACCGTCCTGGCGGTGGTCCTGGTCCTTTCGGTGTTCCGATCCGTCAGGCCCCGGTCCGCCGAGGCCGACGCCGACACCCCGGAAGCGCGGGGTCGGGCGGTCTTTGCCGAAAACTGTTCCGCCTGCCACCACCACGATTCCCGGGAAACCAAGATCGGCCCCGGCCTGGTGAACCTCTTCAACCGGAAAACCCTGCCCGCCAGCGGCCGGCCGGCGACCGAAGCGAATGTCCGGCAACAGTTGATCGACCCCTACAAGGCCATGCCGAAGGTGGGCGAAGACTTGACGAAAGCCCAAACGGATGATCTCATCGCCTTTTTAAAGACCACCTGATCCGATCCCGGACCTGCTTATAAAAAAGGAAAGCCCATGACCATCAGCATCTCCACCGCCGACCTGATCCACATCCTGGCCATCCTGGCCGGCATCCTGATCCTCGTCAAACCCAAATTTCTGAGCTACGTCGTGGCCATTTACCTCATCATCGTGGGGGTTATCGGGATTTTTGGAGTGTAGTCGTCG
>CAZZBE010000336.1:0-4826 GCA_964652715.1 uncultured Desulfobacteraceae bacterium | reverse complement strand
GGCCGATATTTTGGAATTTGTGCCGGAGTTGACGGAGAAGATCGGGGAGATGTAGCAGTCCGAAAAGCGGTTTTGAAGTGCATTCGCCGGTGGTGGGCCTTTACATATGAGAGCCTGTCACCGGCGCTTTTTTGTTAACCGAACGAACAAGAAGTATGCAAGACAATGGAATTTCGCGGTTTTCCTGGAGTCAAACCGATCCGTCGGAATCGGAGACCCCGGAGCGCAGCAGGGGGATGAATTTGAGGTTGGCTTTCGGAAACGGAAACCGGGGGATGTCTTCGACGGCGACCCACCGGTGATCCGCGGGTCCGTTCAGGATGACCTCGCCATCTAGGGCGAAGCAACAATAAACATCCATGGTGATTCGAAAATGGGTGTAGGCATGGGCGACGGTGGTCAGGAAGCGATCGATTTCGACCGTTAGTCCAACGACTTCCCGGAGGATTCGGGAACAGGCCGCTTCAGAATCTTCACCTTTTCGGACCTCGCCCGATGGAAATTCCCACAAACCGCCCAGGAGGCCTTCCGGCCGCCGCTGCGCGATCAGCACTTGTCCTTTTCGATACACCACCCCGGCGGACAAATGACGCCTCGGCGTCGGGTTTTTCCCGACCCGTTTGGGGTAGGATGCGACGCTCCCCGTCGCATGAGCGAGGCAATGGACCCGGACCGGACAATCGCCGCAGTCCGGGCCTTTCGGCCTGCAAACCGCGGCCCCCAACTCCATCATGGCCTGATTGAAAGCGCCGGGGGATTCCGGGTCGATCAATCGATCCGCCATCTTTTTGAACACCTTATGAGAAGCGGACTGATTCACCGGCGAGGCATCGGCATAAAGCCTTGCCAGGACGCGTTTGACATTTCCGTCCACCACCGCCGTCGCCTTCCCGAAAGCGATGCTGAGGAGCGCCGAGCCGATGTAGTCGCCGATCCCGGGCAATGTCCGGATGGCCCCGGGGTCCTCCGGTATCCGCCCGCCATATCGATCCATCACCTCCCGCGCCGCACGATGAAGATTGCGCGCGCGGGCATAGTACCCCAGACCCTCCCAGAGCTTGAGAACCGATTGAAGATCCGAAGCCGCCAACGCCTGAAGATCGGGAAATCGGCTAAGAAACCGCTCATAATAGGGGATAACGGTGTTGACCCGGGTTTGCTGGAGCATCACCTCCGAGACCCATATGCGGTAAGGCGCCTTTGTTTCTCGCCATGGCAGACGGCGCTGGTGGGTTTCGAACCAGCGGAGAAGGGCGATGCGGAAGCTCAAAATCTTACGCGCGGGTTCTGCGGGGTTCTTCAACGAAACGCTTTCTTCTCCGCGCGAAACAAAACGCCTTTGGTTTTCCCCGAGCTATTGAAACCGGTTTCTTTAACAAGTCGCGTGTTTTCGAAACCCGCTTTTTTCATGATCGTCTCGTCAGGGTTTGGCGCCGACGTAAACGATGGTTTCGATATCGAAGCTGACGCTGCGGACGGTTTGGTTTAGGACCCCGCATTCCAGGTCCGGGTCCGTGAGCCGCTCCAACGCCCATCGATCGGTAGGGCCCAGTTTGGCCCGATAGCCGCCGCTGGCGTCCATAGACAGAAAGGACCGGAGCCAGTCGTCGATGTAGCGCAACTGGATTTGAATGTCCGGCGTCTTGAAAGGGAATTCAAGTTGTTCTGTGGATTTCAACCCCATTTTTTTTAGCGTCTTGCGCCACCAGGCGTCGTCGGGCCGGTCGCATCCGTGTTTTTCTTCGAACCATCGATCATACAGGTCGTGGAGCCGCGTTTGGAGATTGTCGTCGATGTCCAGCCCTTTCGATGAAAAGCGCCACCGCCGGCCGCCGTCCTCGCGGATGGCCAGCCGTCCCCCTGAACGCAGGACACGGTAGAGTTCCGCCAGCGCAACCTTGGGTTCAGGCAGGTGGTGGTGGACGACGCGGCTGCACCAGATGAGATCGAATTGGTTATCGGGGAAGGGGAGGGCTTCGACATCCCCCAGGACGCTCCGGATGCGGTGGTCGAGCTTTTCCAGGCCCGCCAGTTCACGGGCCTTCAGCAAATTGTCATGGACGATGTCCAGGGCGGTGACCCTTTCCTTGCCTTTCAGCTTCCGGGCCATGTGGCGGGCAAAACCGCCGGCGCCGCCGCCCACATCCAGAACTTGGGCGTCCTTGGGCGCTTTCAGCGCGTTGACGATTTGTCGATGGACCGTGTCGAAGAATTGGTCGAAGATGATCAGCCGGTTGATGTCGGATGGCATTTGTTGGGCCTCTAAGGTGTCGATTCCACAGGATCTGCCTGGCCGTCGCCAACGCATCGAAACGATGCGTCATGCTGCTTTTGACCATATTACATATTTTTGGGAGTGGAATAAAGGTAAAACTATCCACGGTCCCGGAACGTCGATCAGTTCATCGTCACAGGCGTTCCGACCAATTCCTGTTGCGAGACCTGTCAATGAAGGTGAGACACCGATCCGCGGGGACCGGCTCAGACCGCGTTTTCGCCCGCCGCTTCTCGATGCTTGAGAAAATCCCTCGAATGTGCGATAGTTTATAGAGGCGCAACATTGTCGACAGTGCCTTGACCCGCGACCCCAAGCGTCAGGATGGCACCATGAAATCAGCGGCGAAGGCCGCGGCGCTCGTCCTCATCGGTCTCAGCGCCGTACTCATCATCGGGCTTGTTAAGGGGACGGCCCACGCCAAAATGTATAAGTGGACCGATGACGAAGGCGTTGTTCACTGGAGCAACCGTCCGCCTGTTCACGACGATGCGGAAGAACACTTCGAGTTCGAACACCGGAAGGAGTTCTATCGTCAGCGCCGCCACACCCCCGAGACGGAGCCGCCGGCATCGTACCCCGACCCGCCGCCTCCGCGGCCGGAGGTTCCGTCCGCTCCGGCGCCGGAGCACCCCTGGGCCGACGAGGCCCTGCTGATCTTAAAGGACATCTCCTCCCTGGTGGGAACCGTGGGGACCGCCTACCAGGACTACAGGGTCCTCACCCAGGAGGCCGCCATGCTCGCCGGACGGGTGGCGGACCGGGAGCGACGGGAGACGTTGTTCGACATCATCGAATTCCACGAGATCGCGCTGGCCTGCTGGTACAACGACATCTTCAGCCGGGCCCCCTTTACCCGGGGAATGTCGGACGTGAAATACAAGATCTTCCGGGAACACGACGTCATCGTCCAGACCTACGAGCAGTGTCTCCAGGAAATGTGGACCCTGGCGCCCAGGGGGATCCGCCGGTACGAGGATCGCTTTAAGTGACGCCCCGACCGGCATGAAACCGCTTTTCTCACGGGAAAACGGCTCAAAGAGATCATCCGCCGCCGCCAAAGACGCCGAAATCGACGTCCGTTTTCCGGACATTCCCAGGGGCGACGAGCGGATTCTTCTGGCGGACAACAAGGTGAGGCTGATACAATGGGACAAGGAAGTCCTGGAACAAAGTCTGGCCGAAACCTCCGGGCGGCCCTGGACGGACCGCTTTAATAGTCTCTCATCTCGTCACAAGGACCAGAAAAGACGATACCCTATGCCGATAGACGAAAAAGACAAAGGCCACCTCCTGGTGGTGGACGACGAACCCGAAGTGCCGCGATCGATCCGGCGGCTGTTCCGGAAAACCTACGCCGTCCACACGGCCGCTTCGGCCGGGGAGGCCCTGAAGATCATGGAGACGGAGCCGGTGGACGTGGTCCTCAGCGACCAGCGGATGCCGGAAACCACCGGGGTCGAACTCCTCGGCGAAATCCGGCGGCGGTTTCCCCTGGCCCTCCGGCTCATCATCACCGCCTACACGGACATCGACTCGGTCATCGCCGCCGTCAACGACGCCCACATCTTCCGGTATATCAAAAAACCGTGGGATCCGGAAAGGCTCACCGCCGCCGTGAACGATGCCTTCCGGGTCCACGACGAACTGGTGCGCCGGCGCGACCTGCTGGAAAACCTTCAGGAACGGTTCGGCGACCTGGAAGTCCGGGTGACCGAGAAGACGGAAAAGCTGCTGTCGGCCAACGAAGCCCTCAAGGCGGTCTACGAGGAGCGGGACGCCCTGATCCGGTCCCTGGAAGAGGAGATCCGGACCCGGAAAGCGATGGAGGCCCGGCTCCGCCAGGCCCAGAAGCTGGAGGCCATCGGCACCCTGGCCGGCGGCATCGCCCACGACTTCAACAACCTTCTCTATCCCATCATCGGGTTCACGGAGATGGCCATGGACGACCTGCCGCCCGGTTCGCCGGTCAGGGAAAACCTCGACGAAGTCCTGACCGCCGCGGACCGGGCCGCCAACCTGGTGCGCCAGATCCTCCATTTCAGCCGTCAGCGGTCCGCCCGGCCCTCCCCCGTGGACGCGGCCCCGATTCTGGAGGACGTGCTGGCGCTGATCCGGGCCGACGGCGTCCCCAACATTCAGGTCGAGAGGGAAATCGATCCGGACTGCGGACCGGTGATGACCGACCCGGACCACCTCCGCCTGGTATTCATGAACCTCTGCAACAATGCGCTCCAGGCCATGGGGAAGGCGGGCGGGACCCTTGCCGCGGCGTGTCGCGAAACCGAATTCGCGCCCGACGATCCCCGGCCGCCGGACCTGGCGCCGGGCCGGTACCTGCGGATCGTCGTCTCCGACACCGGACCCGGCATCGGGGAGGAGATCATGGAAAAGATCTTCGACCCGTATTTCACCACCCGGTCCCTGGAAGGGTGTTCCGGCCTGGGGCTGTCGGTGGCCCTGGGGATCATCCAGAAAACCGGCGGCGCCATCGAGGTCGCCGGCGGGTCGGGCGAGGGCGTCGCCTTCCGGGTCTATCTGCCCTTGGCGG
>CAZZBE010000335.1:0-4844 GCA_964652715.1 uncultured Desulfobacteraceae bacterium | reverse complement strand
TTATAACAACTTAGAAATCTAGCTCCTCTTCAGGAATAACCTCGTAGCTGATCAAAGGCTTTTTGTTTTTTGTATAGTGTCCATACAGCTTGACCTTCATCCCAATTGTTGGCGTTGATTTCTCTACGTGTCCTAAAAAGATTGGTGGATTTGATCGAACCCATATATTTTTTCCTTGCAAATCTTTTTCGACAACCACGTTAAACACTTGCCCGTCTAATTCCTCAACAGCTATTTCTTCATTGCAAGCAAAAATCTTTCCTCCAGAAAACCTTAACTGTTTGATTTGTTCTACTATGAAATCGCTTACAAAAGTAAAAGGTAAACCACCAGTCGCTGTTGTTTTTCTCGAACTGCTACTATTTCCATTGTGATTTATTTTCCACAAATAGCTAGCAACATTTTCCCCACCCCAAAATTCAATTGCTTCTTCAACTGACAACTTGAAGTCATCTATCAAAGTAACCAAAAGCTTGCGAAACAGCTCCTTGTTTTTGCCGCAAGCTTCATTGATTATCTTTAAATTAGTAGAATAAGCAGATGCAAACTCTTTCGCCCATTCAAGAAGCTCTGGTATGTCATTGTCACATTTAAAGATATAATCAAAACTTCGCAGTTGAGCATAAGTTAATTTGATTTCATCTTTCCATACAGAATCTATAGCAGAAGCTAACTCATAGATTGTGTCAATCTTGCCAAAGTTAGGACGATCGCCGATTAAAGATTTTGATATAAAAACTTGATCATCTTTATATCGAGTAAGCCAGCTCACGGATTGCTTCTTCATGCTTGCACTTGCTTTCCGAATAACATTAGCATCAGGACGTGGTGCTCCTTTCAGGCAATCAACTGCTAATTGCATTTGTACAACTAGCTCCGGAACTAAGTGAAGATTATTTGTTGCATTTGCCTTTGAAATAATCCAACTCAACAAGCCAATGTCATTACTAGCAGATAAAACTACTAATTGCCCCTTTGAACAATTAAGCTTTTGCTTTTCTGGCTTAAGTTTTTTCCGATCAACTTCTAGACCTTTATACTTGTGCTTGAAGTTTTCTATGTCCTTGACAATATTTGGGTATTGCCAAGCTCTTGCTAAGCACAAATAATCTCCATCAAAATCTCCTGAAAATAATTCAAGAGCTGTCTGGTGACTCATCAAAACTATCCCTTTGAAGCCCATCCACTTTTTCAAATGAATGTTTTTGACTAGGGTAATATCCTCCCAATACCTCAACGGATATCTCAACGCAATAAGGCGACTATTTTGAGACTCTTTGATTAAGTCAGGACAACAAACTACTCCAAAAGGAATAGAGTCATCAGGTATCATCATAAATGATTCCAGAATTTCGCCACCAGACATAGACAACTTGAGTAAAGTTTTTTGAATTAGAAAAGCTATTTTGTTTCCTACCCAAGGATGTCGATCTAATTGATTCCACACATCAGCTTTTGCAATCCGATTAAGGTTCAAATTCAATTGTTCATCATCTTCGATGTTTAGCTTAGATTCTAGAAATTTCAAGAAAGCTCGATAATCGTAAAAGCATCCTCTCAATTCACGTAACCTCTCCAATGCGTTTGGTAAGATATCCTGTTGAACGGCTTCCCATGATAGCCATTGAATTGCCGTATGTGACCAATGTGCCTTCCTACGAATTCCTTGTTCTTTAACTCCTATAGACAAAGTTAATTCTTTATACGTACCAGGATTAACTTTGTTTCCCTTAAATGAAGATTCAGGGAGTACAAGAACATTCTTTTCTTTGACAGGGTGTTGAAGAAGCGTAAACGTTCCTTTGGCTAACCAAGAATCTTTATCATGTTTCACCGCTCGGAACTGGATTGCACGATCTGATTCTAACTTTAATTGTTCAAAGATTGCTTGTGTTGCTTTACCATGACAATCTCCAGTTCCAAATTGACCATCTGGAACTACAATCAAAGTACAAACTATATCAACAATCTTTATGCACTCTGTTACCAAATTAGAGCCATAGTTGATACAGTTACTGTTGCTGCCAAAAAACTTTTCAAAACAATCATAGTTGCTGTTAGAAAAAATGGAGTAACTTTTCTTCCTAGAACCAGATGCACCAACAATGCGCCATTTTCCTTCCTCGTCATCCCAACCCTTGTCAATTACTTTCGCTGCGTGTTTCTCACCTTCTAATTCTAGACATAGATTAGCTTTGCCTATTACAAACCGAGTGTCAGGAAATAAATATCCTAACAAAGTGTTTTGATATCTGATTTTGCCAGGAAGCCACTCTTTAGTGTAAAGATCCTTTATTGCCAAATCTATGGGATTTTGATTTTGATCTCGAACGTATTCCATGTTACTATTGAAGTTAGTGAAGTTAGTGTTCTACTCTTGGATACAATGGCAGCACATAACAAGCTGTGCTGCCATTTCTAGTTTATCAGTTTATGGTTTCCATCAAATCTCACGAATCATGAGCAGTGTTAAGCCATAAACCAATATCTTTCTACAATTGAGTGATCCATTCATTACTATCATCAGGATTATACCTCCTTACAATTGAATAATATCCATTTTGGTCTAGCTGTTGTTCAAGCATTTTAGCTACTTCTGAATATTTTTCATCGTAGATAAATTTTGTCACCAAAGAAGCTATTACTCCAATTATCCTGAACTCTTTATTTTCTCCGTAGTCATCAATCTCAAATAGCTTAATAAATTTGTTGGATTGAGACTCACAATAATCAACTCGAATGATTTTTTTCCTTTTTTCAGATTTTTCCATTGTTTCTTTCCTACTTTTTTACACAACTTTATTCCCCGTGAAACGCATACTTCACGGAGAATGAGCAAATTAATTTATAGGTTAAAAAAGTTTAACCTTCATTAAAATACTCTTTGAAATTACTCCAGAACTTATCTAAAGTTTTTTCTTGAGTAAAACCGTTTGCTAATAAATGACACTCTCTCCACTGAAAATGTGAAGTTTTTTTGGGTTCATTTGCACATTCAAATGATAATCCATTAAACTTCCAATATTGAAAGTCTTCAGAGAAATGTATGACAACGTAACCACTTTCAAGTTTTCCTCCTTCATAATATCTTTTTGCTGGCATTAATTTCAAATGCATTTTGTCAAGAATTTCTCTGATGTCATTGTGATTGATACGCTTTACACCAATTCCCATTATTTTCACTTGCTTGTTTTTGCTGTAGCTAGTTGTTTAATACTTTAAGTTTAGATAATTATTTTATGTAACTATCTAAACTTAAAGTATATACGTTAGTCTACTCGTTCTATGTTTACTTCAAGAAATAGCTTTTCTCCTTCAACAGGATAAAGATCAAGACTCCACTCACTATTTAAAACACTTTTTTTGAAAGTCTGAGTTTCTTTATCTAAGATGAAAGTTTCATCAGGTGTGGTTGCTATTTTATAGCGATTAGTAGTTGGAACTAATCGATGGACTGGATTAATTAAATGCTGATACTGTTTGAAAAAGTCAGCACTTTCATACCAAAGAATTTCTCCACTTTCATCAGATGGTATATCACTTGATGGACAATCCTCATAGTAATACCCCTTGGTAATGTAATTCGTTATCTCTCCCTTTAACTCCATTTCTTTGCACATAAGGCGAAATGTTTCAAACCAAGATTTAAAACGTTTAACACCTAAGCTACGAATTATCCGCAGCTCTCCCAGTGTGGCTTCTAAAGGTAAACCACATAGTTCTGAAGAAATTTGATTCTCTGCTACAAGTAAACAACTATATTGTCTTGCTTCATGGGTAACAACTTTTGCAGCTATTCCCTCTTTTTGAAACAAGAGCAACTTGCTTATTGCATTTGTTTGTTGGTTTATCATTGTGTTCCTTTCAAGTTCGTTTACGCTAATGTAGTCTTCAATCTGTATCTGAGGGAATCCCAGATCAGAAAGATTATTTGAAATCTTTTTTAAGGTCGCTTGCTGAATGTGTTTACCAGAAATAGCTTTCCTGAAAGTTACTTCTGCTACATCAGCAAGTTGATGTAAAGTTTTGATAGATCTATTATTTGAATCTATCCAATGCTTAATCTCGATTTGTTTTTTTTGGTGTAATACAACTAACACATAACCCATCCTCATATTCATCAACTTTTCATTTCTCACCCAGCGTTAGCTGGATATTATTTTAAACTTATTCGCCTATATCTGTTCTTACAAAAACATTTGCTTCCAATAATCGTACTCCTCTAACACCTCCTTCATCCAAAGAAAGAATGCTAAAAGAGTCTTTATTTTCCTGTTCCTTAAATATTTTCAGCATCTTTGAAAGCTTTAAAAATTGGTAAGTTGGCGTAAACTACTTTCTGTTGTTCGATTGGCTTTCCCAATTCTATCATCATATTTAATTTATGCCATGGAATAAATGATATAAGCTCGTACCATTTATCTGAATCGTTAATATACGTTTTTGCTAACTTGTCTGCTTCTATATAAGTTACAAAGTCACATTTATACTTAACCTCAATACATTTGTGATTCTGAATATTCTTTGTACACAATACAACCACAAACTTTTTATCACTTATACACTGAGTAATTTGTTTGATGTCGGGACTAAACATCAAATCGTTTAAATCTATACAGGCAATGGGTTCTAAGTACATGCTGTCAACCTTTTCTCTTTTCCGTTTTTCATACAGCGTTAGCTGCCAAACCAGAAAAAGGCAGATAGCCGAAAAATCTATCTGCCCAAACTGTATTGAGTTGTTGCTACCATAGTATTTGTTTAGGTAAGTAAGAGTCAGGAACCCCACACCTTTAGGCGTGGGACCTGAATAAAGCCCATACCTGACCAGCATAAGACCTACG
>CAZZBE010000334.1:3189-4867 GCA_964652715.1 uncultured Desulfobacteraceae bacterium | reverse complement strand
AAGGAGCACCCAACACATGTCCGAAACACTCAAAAAAATCCGTGATTTCATGGAGAAAGAAGGCATTCCCGGCCGGGACGCCCATGACCTGCCCACCAGCGCCAAGCGCTTTCCCGACGGCGCCAACTACCGGATCGAGATCGCCGGGGTGGAGCGGGCCTCCACCATGAAGGCGATGATCGACGAGGCCGGCCGGCGCGGCGTGACGATCCACCGGGCCATCGCGGCGGTGGGCGGGTCCACCTACTGCGATTTCGAGGAGCTGAAGGAGATGGCCGCCATGGCCAACGACGCGCAAATCGAGGTCATCATGACCGTGGGCCACCGCAAAGGGTGGGATGTGGGCTCCAAGGAGATCTCCACCGCGGAAGGCGCCATGCAGGCGTTCCGGCTGCGCGGGTGCGACAACATCTCCTATCACATCGCCGATATCATGCGCTCCATCGACGCCGGGTTCCGGGGCTTTTTAGTCTACGACGAGGGCGTATTGTTCATCCTCAACAAGATGCGGGCCGAGGGCCTCATCCCCAAAGAGACCATCTTCAAGTTCTCCGTCTTCGGCGGCTACTGCAGCGCGGCCGGCGCCAAGGTGGTCGAATCCATGGGCGTCAACTCCTTAAATCCCCTTTCCGACGTTTCCCTGCCGATATTGGGCGCCATTCGGAAGACCGTGGACATTCCCCTGGATGTCTACATGATCATCGTCGATTCCTTCGGCGGCCAGTTCCGGGCCTACGACGGCCCCGAGATCGCCCGGGTGGCTTCCCCCTGCTACTTCAAGTTCGAGCCGGGCACTTCCGAGGGCGACATCTACAAACCCTGGATCGACGAAGGGTTCCACGACAATCTCATCCGCCAGAAGGTGAAGATCGCCCAGATCGTGCTGGAGATCATGGAGCGCCACGCCCCGGAGATGAAGACATCGGCCAAGGGTCCCTCGGACCTGGTGCTGCCGGTGAAGGCGTAAGGAGGCGGATCTCATGGATTTGAAGAACAAGATGGCCCCCCGGACCCACGAGGTGGAATGGTCGGGCATCCGCGTCATGTTCGCCATGGCCGACGAGATCGACGGCGTGGTCAACCTGGGAATCGGCCAGCCCGATTTCGACACGCCGGTCCACATCCGGGACGCCGCCAAGACGGCCCTGGACGAAGGTTTCACCCGCTACCCGCCGGCCAAGGGCTTCCGGGACCTGCGGGACGCCATCGCCGACAAGCTGAAAGCCAAAAACGGCATCACGGCCGATCCGGCCTCGGAGATCTTCGTGGCCGTGGGCGCCATGCAGGTGATCTTCAACACCATGCTCCACCTGGTGTCGCCGGGCGAGGAGGTCATCGTCATCGATCCGGGATACGACTATTACTCCCAGATCCGGCTTTTCGGCGGGGTCCCGGTCCGGGCGCCGGTGCGGGAGGAGAACGGCTTCAAGCTCGACCCGGCCGATGTCCGCAAGGCGGTCACCGACAAGACCCAGGTGATGATCCTCAACACCCCCGGCAACCCCACGGGCGCCATGTTCGACGAGGCGGAGCTGAAGGCGCTGGCGGAGATCGCCCAAGAGCGGGGGATCTTCGTCCTGTCGGATGAGCCCTACGAGGACATCGTCTTCGACGGCCGGAAACATGTGAGCATCGGGGCCCTGCCGGGGATGAAGGACCTGACGATTTCAGCCTACAC
>CAZZBE010000334.1:1499-3089 GCA_964652715.1 uncultured Desulfobacteraceae bacterium | reverse complement strand
GCCTGTCGTTGACGAGATGGAAAAGCTCATGGAGCACATGGTCTCCGGCGTGACGGCCCCGGCCCAGCGGGCCGCCCTGGCCGCCATCACCGGGTCTCAGGAATGTGTGGCCGAAATGCTGGCCGCCTATGAAAAGCGCCGAAAGATCGTTTACGACGGCCTCAACGCCATCGACGGGATCTCCTGCCTGGAACCCGAATCGACCTTCTACGCCTTCCCCAACATCAAGGGGCTGGGCATGTCCTCCTGGGATCTGGCGAAGTTTCTCGTCAAGGAGCACAAGGTCGCCCTGGTGCCGGGATCCATTTTCGGCGACAATGGGGAAGGGTACATGCGACTGTCCTTCGCCGCCTCCGCCGAACAGCTTGAAGAAGGGTTGCGGCGGATCGCGGCGGGCGCAAAGGAAATTCTGTCCAGATAAGGAGCGCGACATGACGCTGTTTTCAACGGAAGAATACCAAGAACGCATCCGAAAGACCAGGGCCGCCATGGCCGGGGCCGGCGTCGACGTGCTGGTCTCGGCCGACCCGGCCAACATGAACTACCTCACGGGCTACGACGGCTGGTCGTTCTACGTCCCCCAGGTGGTGGTGGTGAGCGCCGACGCCGATGAGCCCGTCTGGATCGGCCGGGGCATGGACGGCGCCGGCGCCCGGCTCACCACGTTTCTGTCCAACGACAACATCATCGGCTACCCGGACGATTACGTCCAGAATCCGGTGAAGCACCCCCTCCACTTCGTGGCGGATCAACTCAAGGAGCGGGGATGGGGCAAAAAGCGGATCGGCGTGGAGACCGACGCCTACTACTACACGGCCCGGTCCGACCGGTCCCTGCGGGAGGGGCTGCCCGGGGCGACCATCGTGGACGCCAACCTGCTGGTCAACTGGATCCGGCTGGTCAAATCCGACGCCGAGATCGGACTCATGAAGGAAGCCGGGAAGATCTCGGAAAAGGTCATGGCCGCGGCCCTGGAACGGGTCCGCCCCGGCGTCCGGGAATGCGATGCCGTGGCGGCGGTCTACCAGGCCCAGATGTCGGGCACGGAAAGCTTCGGCGGGGATTACCCCAGCATCGTCCCCATGATGCCCACGGGCGAGAAGACCGCCACGCCCCACCTGACCTGGACCGACGAGCCGTACGGGAACGAAACGGCCGTCAACCTGGAACTGGCGGCCTGCCGTCACCGGTATCACAGCCCCCTGGCCCGGACCGCCTGGATCGGCAAGAACCCGCCGGAAAAGCTGGTCAAGATCGCCGACGTGACGGTGGAAGGGCTCAACACGACCCTGGCGGCCATCAAGCCCGGCATGAGATGCGAGGAGGTCGAACGGGTCTGGCGGGAGATCATCGCCAGGGCCGGCCTGGAAAAAGAATCGCGCATCGGCTACCCCATCGGCGTCAATTACCCGCCCGACTGGGGCGAGCACACCGCCAGCCTCCGTCCGGGAGACAAAACCGTCCTGGAACCCAACATGTGCTTCCACATGATCCTCGGCATGTGGATGGACAACTGGGGCTTCGAGTGCAGCGAAGCGCTGAGGGTGACGGAGACCGGGTGCGAGACGTTCGCGGAATTTCCGAGAAAAT
>CAZZBE010000334.1:0-1399 GCA_964652715.1 uncultured Desulfobacteraceae bacterium | reverse complement strand
CGCCGTCAAAGGCCAGACCTCCTACGGAGAAGCCGTCGGCATTCTCCTGCTCGACAGCCACGCCCCCTTCATCCACGGGGATGTGGGCAATGCGCGGAGCTACGGCTACCCGGTCCGGTTCAAGCGGATCGACGGCCTCACCGTGGAACGGATCTTCGCCCACGACATGGCCTTCGTCGACCGGATGGTGGACGGCGCCCGGGAGCTGGAGCGCGAAGGCGTCAGGGCCATCACCGGCGACTGCGGCTTCATGGCCATTTACCAGTCGGCGGTCAAGGCGGCCGTCTCGGTCCCCGTTCTCCTCTCCAGCCTCCTGCAGATCCCCTTCATCCGCTCCACCCTGCCCGACGGCGCCAAGGTCGGGGTTCTCACCGCCAATTCGGAGTCCCTCACCGACAACGTGTTTCAGCAAATCGGCGTGGACGGCGCCGGAACCGTGGTGGTCGGACTGGAGACCCGTCCGTATTTCAAAGCGGGCGCCCTGGACGAAGTCGGGACCCTGGACAGCGACAAGATCCGGGAGGAAGTCGTGGACGCCGCCACCGACATGGCCGCCGCCCGACCGGAGGTGCGGTCGATCCTGCTGGAGTGCAGCATGCTGCCGCCATACGGCGAGGCGGTCTCCCGGACCACGGGGCTGCCGGTCTACGATTTCCTGACCATGATCGACCACGTCTATTCGGCCCTCGTGAAGAAACGATTTGACGACGGTGTGTAAAATGAGCGATTCTAACGCCATGGGCGATCCGATCCGAAAACGCATCCGCGAGTTGACCGATGAGCTGGTCGGCCTGCGCCGGGATTTCCATCGCCATCCGGAACTCGGCTTCCAGGAGCACCGGACCGCCGAGAAGGTGGAAGGCTATCTCAGGGGAATCGGCCTGACGACGCACCGGTTGGCCGGCACCGGGGTGGCGGCCGTCCTGGAAGGCGTGAAACCCGGCCCGGTCCTCATGTTGCGGGCCGACATGGACGCCCTCCCCATCCAGGAGGAGACCGAGGTCGATTATCGGTCGGTGAACGCGGGCGTCATGCATGCCTGCGGCCACGACGCCCACATGGCCATGCTCCTGGTGGCCGCAAAGATCCTGGTGGAACACAGGGCCAGAATCCGGGGGACGATCAAATTCGTGTTCCAGCCCAACGAGGAGATCGCCGGGGCACTGAAGATGATCGAGGAAGGGGTCCTCGACGACCCCAGGGTCGACGCGGTGGTGGGCGTCCATGTCTGGACGCCGGTCGAATCGGGAAACGTCGCCATCACCCACGGCACGGTCATGGGCGGTCTGGATGTTTTCAAAATCCGCATCCAGGGCAAAGGCGGGCACACCGGTTTCCCCGAGGACGCCGTCGATCCGGTGATCGCGGCGGCCAATGTGATCCAGACGACCCAGATCAT
>CAZZBE010000333.1:0-4874 GCA_964652715.1 uncultured Desulfobacteraceae bacterium | reverse complement strand
TCCGAAAGCCGAATCGTGGACGCCTTCCTGCGAATCCTGGATCTGCTGGGCGGGCGATACGAAGCCGCCACCGTGCTCGCCATTCTTGAAACGCCGGCGGTCCGGGCGCGGTTCGATCTGACGGCGTCCGATCTGGATCGAATCCGGACATGGATCGTGGAAACCCGCATCCGGTGGGGCATCGACGCCGAAAACCGGCGGGATCACGGATTGCCGGGTTTTTCCGAAAACACCTGGCGGGCCGGTCTGGACCGGCTTCTTCTGGGCGCGGCCCTGCCCGGCGGCGGAGAACGGATGTTCCAGTCCATTCTG
This sequence comes from uncultured Desulfobacteraceae bacterium, assembly GCA_964652715.1. Taxonomy (GTDB): domain Bacteria; phylum Desulfobacterota; class Desulfobacteria; order Desulfobacterales; family JAABSP01; genus JAABTD01. The sequence continues at coordinate 4,562 of CAZZBE010000333.1, read as the reverse complement.
CCCTACGACGCGATCGAGGGGGAAGAAACCGAAACGCTGGGGCGGTTCATTACCTTCTGCGAGCGGATTTTCGAAGTCGTGGAAGGCTTCAAACCACCCCGCGACCCGGGCCGGTGGGCGGAAGACCTGCTGGCCGCCGTGGACGCCCTCTTCCGCCCGGAAGACGACGCCGAGACGGAATTCCGGGCGCTCCGCCTGGCGCTGCGGGAGTTGGCCGACGCCGGCACGCGGGCCGGGTTCGACGGCGACGTCGATTTCCAGGCGATACGGGATCTGCTTCAAAACCGGCTGGGCGACCAAGGGTTCGGCTACGGCTTCATCACCGGCGGGGTCACCTTCTGCAAAACGCTCCCCATGCGGTCCATCCCCTTTCCGGTCATCTGTATGGTGGGGATGAACGGCGATATCTACCCCCGCCGGGACACGGCGCCGGGCTTCGATCTCATCTTCCGCAAGCCCCGCCCCGGCGACCGGTCCGCCCGGGGCGACGACCGGTATCTCTTTCTGGAATCGATCCTCTCGGCGAGAAAAAAGCTCTACATCAGCTATGTGGGCCAGAGCATCCGGGACAACAGCGTCATCCCGCCCTCGGTGCTGGTCAGCGAACTCGTCGATTACATCCGGAAGGGCTTCACGACGCCGGACGGCGACCTCGTCGACGATCATGTCCTTACCCGCCACCGGCTCCAGGGCTTTAATCCCGCCTATTTCGACGCATCGGAAGATGCGCGGCTGTTCAGCTATTCCGGGGACCGTTGCCGAACGGCCCGGAGTCTGGCGTCTCCGAGAAAGGACCCGGCGCCCTTCTTCCGAAACGGCCTGCCGCCGGCGGGGGATGAGTGGCGAACCATTACCGTGGACGACCTGGCGTCGTTCCTGTGCAACCCGGCCCGATACCTTCTCAACCGCCGGCTGGGCATCCGCCTGGGGGGCGAAGACGAGGCCCTGGAAGAGACCGAACCGTTCACGACCGAGGGGCTGGAGAAATACAGGATCGAGCAGGCCCTCGTGGACCGGATGGTCCGGGGCGGCGACGGCGACGACCTGCTCCGCCTGGAATCCGCCAGGGGAAACCTCCCCCACGGCATGGTGGGCCGTTGCGCCTTCGACAAACTTCGACGCGGCGCCGCGGATTTCGCCCAACGGCTCGGCGAATACCTGATCGACGACAAGCTGGAAAACCTGACGGTGGATCTGTCCATCGGCGAATTCCGCCTGACGGGCCGCGTTCGGGACATCTATCCGAATTGGCTTCTCCGGTACCGGTATGCCGGCGTCAAAGCCGAGGACCGCTTGCGGGCCTGGGTTCAGCACTTGGCATTGAATGCTGCGCGGGCGCCTGGATATCCGGCGGAAAGCCTGCTGATCGGGCTCGAAGGTAAAGATAGAAAATGGGCACTGCTGAAATACGCCCCCGTTGAAGCGCCCCGGGCGATCCTCGAAACCCTGCTGACCCTGTATTGGGACGGCCTGACCCGACCGCTCCATTTTTTCCCAAAAAGCGCGTGGGCGTTCGCGGAACTCTTCATCCAAAAAGGAAAAGACCGCGATAAAGCCGTGTCCGCGGCAAGAAACAAGTGGCGGCCATCCGGCGACCGGGGATTTCCGGAAGCCGACGATCCCTACTACGACCGGTGCTTCGGCGAGACCGAGCCGATAGATGAGGCCTTTGAGGATCTGGCTGTGAAGGTATTCCAGCCTTTGATGGCGTCGATGGAAAATTGACGTTTATTCTATCTCGTCGCCTGGCCTCGGTTTTTGGCCGCCTGGCCGGAAGAGTATTTTTTTGAAATCTTCAAGATCTGCCTGATCCGCTCTCTGTGAAAAGACCCGCTCGGTTTCAAGCGCCGATATTTTCTCCGCCACGGCGATCGCGATGAACTGGTTGATGCTGGTTCCGTCTTTTCCGGCGAGCAGGGCGACCCTGTTTTTCAAAGATTTCGGAAGCCGTAATGGATATGTCGATTTTTCAGCCATTTCTGATTCTCCTTATCGCCGCGGACGGCAAAATAACCGCCACATTGAATCTGGATTCCGGAACCGCTCGATAATCCCTCAAATTGAACGTCACGATCGCATCCGCTCCACCATTGACCGCCGCTTCCAGGACCATCTCATCATTTGGATCGCGCAACATCGGTCGCCATAAAAAATGGGTCCGAACGGGTTTTAAGAGAGCGGCGAGACCATCGATGAAAAGAGATGCCTCCTCCTCTGAAAGTCCCGCGGCCGTCCAGTGCGCAGGATCGGAGCCTTTCGCTTCGTATTCAAAGAAAAGCGGCACGTTGGCCAATATCGTTATCCGTCCATCCAGCGCGGCCCCCAGCAATGCCGCCGATGCCCCGGTTGGACTTCTCATTGCCGCGACAACGACATCCGTGTCCAGAACAAAAACATTCATCATATCGGATAGTATATCATATCGTATATGATGTCAAAGCTCAGTATACGCAAGGATTTTTTCCGTTATGCGTGGATGCCGGAGATCAACAAGCCTGGCCGGCAACAATATTTGATTATCCCAAATCCTTTTAGTAAAATAGTTCGTCCCCCTAACATTCACTTTCGCATCAACCGGGTACAACCCATATCGGGTTCGTGTACGCTTTTTTCCCTTTCCCATCCGTCGCCACCAGGGCATACCAGGCGGCGGCATCCGGCAGGGGAGAAAACGTCGCACGTCCTTGTTTTTGACGGTTTTCGAAATCCAGGAATTCCGTCACGCGGCCGTTTTCCACGAGTTCGACCCGCGACAATCCGTTGATCGACATGAGATCGAAGGCGAGGTGAAGCGGCGCGCCGCTTTGGCATTCGATCCGTGAGCCGAACATGATTTCCGGGAAAATCAGCGGGCCGAAGGAAGCGTAGGAGCGCCCGCTTTTCAGCGCCTCGATCACCTTGGAAATCGTCGGGGCGCCCCGGAGGTGAATGTACATCCGGACGGCGCCGCTGACGTCGGACTGGACGTCGTGACTGTCCGTGCCGGCCGTCAAGAAACCTTTCCACCCTTGGTTCCAGAGATCCCAGACTTTCTGGATGACCGGTTCCACCGGATGCTGATAGTTGATCTCCACCAGATCGAATCCCGGATCGTACCCGCCGGGGACGTTTCCCAGGTCGAGATTCCGAAAATACCCGTAGGTGCTGTAAGGGTGATTGGCGACGATGATCTCGGCGCCCATATCACGGGCGGTCCTGAAAATCTCCCGGGGGCTTCCGGACACCGGCCTGGTCGTCTTTCTTGGATCCTCCATCATGGGATAGATGTTGAAATGCCCCCAGGCCCGGGAAATCTCCATCCCCGGGAGAAACAGGAGGTCGCGGCGGCTCGCGAGATCGGCCATCGGACGGTTGTTCGTCGCGGCATCGTGGTCGCTCAGAAATAGGATGTTCAAGCCGGAAGCCATTTGGGAACGAACCGCGTCGACCGGCTCGGTGGCGCCGTCCAGGACATCGCCATGGTGGTGAAGGTCCGCGCCGTACCAGCCTCTCTCCCTGGGATCCGCGCATCGATCCAGTCCGACCGCGACGGTCGTTTGGCGATCAGTCCGGGCTTCGACGCGCACCCGCTTCGGTAGGGCGAGGAAACCCGACCCATGACTGATTTCGAATGCATAGTCGCCCGGGGAAACGGAGATCCCGGCCCGCCCTGTCCGGTCAAGGTCCGTGAAAAACGTCTTCCGTCCGAGGAATCCGATTTCGGGTTGACGGCCTTCGGCGATCGTGATTCTGGCGTCCAGGGGATCGCCCGTTGCCGCGTCGGTCACCTGAAAAACCAGTCCGGCCGGATCTGACAATCCGGCAAAATCGAGCGCCGTCTCCCGGCCGCGGGCGATATCGATGGAAACCGATTCGGTTGCGCCGGCCTGGAATCCGATGGCCTGGACACTGTATTCTCCCTCCGGAAGATCCAGTGCATACGATCCCTGATCGCCCAGGGTCCAGCAGTATACGGCCCCTGCATTTTTTACCAGTATCACCGGATGTTGAACCGGACGCCCTTTTTCATCCACTACCCGCCCAGACAGCCGGCCCCGGGGATTTCCTTTTCGCGCCATCTCGAAATCGAGCACCGGCGAGATGTCTCCGCTCGGGCAAATTTGCAGCCAGGCGTCGAAGCCGCGATGTTCACCCGGCGCCAGGATATGGCGTCTGAACATGCCCTTGCCGTAATGGTCCATCCAGTCGACAAAAGGCGCATGGAGGGCCATGGCCCAGTCCTGATCGTATCCCACGAACCAGTCCGCAAGGGATGCCTTCGTTTCACCCTGTCGGGCATTGTTCATGCCGGGCGGCGTCAGGATGTGCCCCTTTCGGGGCCAGAGGGCGTAGCCGGAGGCGATGGTCCGGGTAGCGGTCTGTCCGTTGTGGGTCATGGTCGTCCGAACGTGAACCCGATCTTGGCCGCTTTTCAAGGTGTAGATCGTGACCAGATCCGCTTCCCCCCAGTCCCGCTCCACCCGGACGGAGGCCGTCTCCGGACCGGATTCCAGTACCTCGATGCGTATGGCCGTGTTGGGCCATCCCGCCCAGTTGTCCGGCAAAAAATCGAATACGGACAG
>CAZZBE010000332.1:0-4887 GCA_964652715.1 uncultured Desulfobacteraceae bacterium | reverse complement strand
GACCACGACCACGAGGAAGGCATTTTGGCGTGGATCTGGGGCCACGACGCCGACAGCGGCACGCTGACCGCATACCACTCCGACGGCGGGAGGAAGCGGGCGACCTTTGCGGCCAAAATGCACCTCAAAATGAGGATCGCCTATGCGCCATCCGATTCCCGCCCCACCCTTTGGATGGCCAGCGGGCAGATGGCCCAGGCATTCACCACGGGATTTTTCCCGCACATGGATCACGGCCACATGGCCACACCTGAAAAGCACGCCGCCCTGCCAAATAAAGTTAACAGACCGGCGCACATGAGCGTCTCCCCGGACGGCGGGAAAGTGATCTTCGCCAACGATGAAGACAAAACGCTCACCGTTGCCGACGCGGCATCCGGTGAAGTGACCGCCGTCATCTCCCACGGTTCTCCCCATTCAGCGGCCCTCATGACCAATGGGGGGCTTCTGGTAACCACCCACATGTCGGAAAACTGGGCAAAGGTCGTCGACGTTCCGACGGACAAGGTGCTGAAAACAATTGATATCGGAAGCGGCGCCCACGGCGATGCCCACTACCCCCCCACCGATCAGGTTTTTATCGCCTGCGTCGAGGGGATCGAAGTCATCGACCCGGCATCCATGATGAAGGTCAATCGCCTGGACTATCCCACGGATGGCCGGACCAGTTGGCTCTATCATGGCGGGGACAATCCCGTCGCCGTCGGGCTGCACAAACTCATGGTGGACGGGGAGCGGCGGGAAACCAACAAGATCCTTCTCCTTGACATGGAAAACGAAACCCTCGAGGCCCTCGCCCTGATGCCCGATGCTTCCGTGGACTCGTCCAACCTGTACGGCCGTTTTGCCATATCAAAGGACGGAAAAACCGCGGTCCTCTCCGATCTCAACGCAGCTAACCTGTACCTCGTGGATATCGATCCGGACTCGGCAAATTACAAGTCCGTCACCACCATCCCGGCCCCCGGGCCGGGCGTGGCGGTGGGCGTCGGGGCTGTGGGGGATCACCTTTTTATCCTCTCCGGGGGCATGGCGTACCCGGTGGACGTCATGGAACGACGGGTGAGGACGGAGGACGGATTCCCGGTCAAAGCCGGCACGGACTGGATCTATGTGACGTCCTTTTCCGGGGAGCTTATCGATGAGAGCGTGGACAAGGGGGACGCCGTGTTGAACCCCGAGGATCAGACGAGCGAAACCTGAGAGGGCCGCGAACACGAGCGCTTGGGATAAATCAACCATCTTACAATGAAAGGAAATGGAATTGAAAGGACATGCGAGTAGAACGCTTTCGCCCCGGCTGCAAATGGCTTTCCGCGTCTGTTGTTGCCTTCTCTTGTTTTCCGTGTCGGTCCATGCCCAGCAGTTGGCCGAAGACCCGGTTCTGGGGCCGGCCCACCGCGCCTTGGGCGCCTGGCAGAATCCGAACCTCGGCTTCGCCTTCGACATGGTGACCGACATTTCCGACATCGAGGGGGACGAATGGACGACGTTGGGGGTCAACATTCGTTCGGCCGAGCTTGACGTCAACGCCAATATCGACCCCTTCGGGGAGCTTCACGGGAATTTTAATTTCGCCGAAGACGGCGCGGCCCTGCACGAAGGCTATTTCCTCCTGCCCGCGCTGCCGGGGAACCTGAAGCTGAAGGGCGGGAAAATGCTGGCCAATTTCGGCCGGTGGAATCAATTTCACACCCACGCCATGCCGTTCGTCTCCGAGCCCCGGATTTACATGGAGTATTTCGGGGGACATTTCAGCGCCAAGGGCGCGGAGCTGTCCTGGCTGGTCCCCATCCCCCATTTCCTGGAGCTGACCTTCTCGGTTTACGAAAAGATCGAAGGGCACAGCCACGACAACGACCCGGTCCGGGAAGGATATGAATCGGAATCGGACCGGATCGCGGCGGAGCTGGGGTACAGCAAACACGGGACCCACTATCACGCGCCGGACGGCGGCATCGTCTGGCCGAAAGATCTGGTGGACGACGACGAGCCGAAAACGGACGCCAAAAACAACAAAGGCGCGGAAGATCTCGCGTATGCGGTCCGGGGCGCCACCGCCTTTGAATTCGGACCGAACTGGAGCCTTGATTTGGGAGCGAGCGTCGTTCACCAGCCAAGCTACAAGTATTCCCAGCGGATCGACGGAGAAGACTATGCCAAGACCGTTTACGGGTTCGATGCGACCTTTTTCTGGCATCCCCTCACCCGGAGCCGGGACCGGAATCTCGATTTCGGGGTTGAATTCCTGTCCAATAACGAGGCGTTCGAAACGGTTTCCGATGATGTGATCTACAAGGAAGAGCGGGGCAGGGAAGGGCTTTTCGCCCATATTCATTACCAGCACAACCCCACCTGGCACTACGGCCTGTTTGGCGAGTTTTTCGAAAACGACCAGTTTTCCGATGATTTTGACAAAAACCGGTATGGGGCCTTCGTAACTTTCCAAATGACGCATTTTCAGTTCTTCCGCCTGGAATACAGCCGGTACGACTATTCCGACAATCTGGACCCGGTCAACCGCTTCATGCTCCAATATGACGCGGTGATCGGCCACCACACCCATGGGAGGAAACGATGAAACCGATGACCCTACGCTTATTGTTTGCCGTTATGCTGATTTTGCCGCTGGCGGCGCCGCAACCCGCCGTCGCGAAGCTCAATGTGGTCGCCTCGATTCCCGATCTGGCCGACATGGCCCGGGTCATCGGCGGCGATTCGGTTAAGGTGATTTCCCTCACGACCGGCCGGGAGGACTTGCACGCCGTTCCCGTGCGGCCCAGCTTCATCCCCAAGATCAACCGCGCCGACATTTTGCTCAACCTGGGACTGGACGCGGAGCACGCCTGGCTGCCGGCCATTGCCAAAGACGCCAGAAACCGCGACGTCATGGAAGGCGGCGAGGGATGGGTCGAAGTGGGGCACGGCATTGAGATCCTGGAAAAGCCGGAGAAATGGGATCGGTCCGAGGGGCACCAGCACCCTCTGGGCAATCCCCACTACAACGTCGGCCCCCAGTGCGGGGAGGTGATGGCCGGCAACATCGCGCGGGCCTTTATCCGTCATGATCCGGGCAATGAAACGGTTTACCGGGAAAACCTGGCGCAATACCTTGAGCGGCTTTCGGCCCTTGAGACGGAATTGCGGGAAAAAGGCGCGCCGTTAAACGGTCAAAAAGTGATCGCCTACCATCCGGATGTCGCCTACCTGTGCGAATTTTATGGAATGGAAAAAGTCGGTTCCATCGAGCCCAAGCCGGGCATTCAACCCAGCGCGGGCCATATGGCGCGCCTGGTCGATCTGATCCGCCGGCACAATGTCCGGTTGATCATCTACAACCAGGCGCAGAATCCCCGGCTTCCGGAGCGCCTGGCCCAAAAGACCGACGCCCGGGCGGTTCAGTTCGCCAACGCCGTGGGCGCGAAACCCGGAATCGATACGTGGATCGATCTGCAACGCCACAATCTTCGCGTGCTGCTGGAAAATCTCGCCCAATGAATTCACCATTGCTCGAGCTGGAAAGCGCGGCTTTCGGATATGGCGACGGATTTGTCGTCAAAGGCGTCACGTTCCGGCTTGACGTCGGCGACTTCGTATTGCTGACCGGTCCCAACGGCAGCGGAAAGACCACCTTGATCCGGGGCGTTCTCGGTCTGATCCCCCAAAAGGGGGGAAGCCTGCGGCGTCATGTCTCCCCCTACCGTCTCGGATACGTCCCCCAGGAAGCGACGATCCATTCGGATGCCCCGGCCACCGCATTGGATGTCGTCCGCCTGGGGGTTTTCGGGGGGTGGGGGACGGGCCGGCCGAAAGCGACGGCGGCGCTTCGAACCGTCGGGATGGAAACGATGGCGGATGCGCGGTACGGCCGGTTGTCGGGCGGTCAGAAACGGCGGGTGCTTATGGCAAAGGCCATGGCCTGCGATCCCCTGCTTCTGGTTTTGGACGAACCGACGGCCAATGTGGACCGGGGCACGGAAGACCGGATCGAGAGCCTGCTCTACGGGCTGACGGCGGAAACCGGCGTGGGCGTCCTGGCCGCCAGCCATTCGAGCAACTGGGCCGAGGGCGCCCGGCGCGTCTCCATCGGCGACGGCGGAATCGAATGAGCGATTTTCTGTTTCTGCTCGGGTTTTCAGCCATCCCGCTGATGACGGCCCTGGCCTACGCGGCCCTGACGCCGGCCATGGGGGCGGCGCTTTACCTCCGGGGCGAGATCCTGCTCGGGATCGTCCTCCCGCCTTTCGGCTCGGCGGTTATCGGGCTGTGCGTCCTCGGCGGCCTGTCCGCGGAAAACCGTCTTCTGATGGGCCTGATCGTGGCGGCGTCGCTGTTCGCCTTTTTATCCGCGCCGGTGTTTCGCAACGCCCATGACAACGGCTCGGATCGTAAAAAGGAAATAGCGCTCGCGGCGGTTTTCGTTCTCGGCCAGACCGTCACCTACCTCGCCATGCATTTTTCAACCAACGTTCACGCCGACCTCTCTCATCTGCTGAGCGGTGAGATTCTCGCCGTCGGTCCGGTCGAGCTCTGGACGGCCCTGGCAATGAACGCCGCGCTCCTGGGACTCTGCTATCGATTCAGGGGCTTTCTGTATGAATACTGCCTGGACGAAACCGGGCTGCGAATCCGGCATCGCAGCCACCGGCGGATCGAAACGGGGTACCGAATCGGCGCATCGGTGGTGATCACTTCGGCGCTGGTCTGCTTCGGGCCGCTGCTCACCACGGCCTGGCTGATCCTGCCGCCCCTGTTCGCCATGCGGGCGGCGTCCGGCATCGAACCGTTTTTCCTGATCGGCGTTGCCATCGGCATCGCCGCGACCCTCATCGGCTTCATCTGCGCGCTGGCGCTCGACTTTCCGCCGGTGTATATCATCTCCGCGGC
>CAZZBE010000331.1:0-4908 GCA_964652715.1 uncultured Desulfobacteraceae bacterium | reverse complement strand
GGTCTCCTTTACACTCCTCCCCCTCAGGTTCGCGTCAAAGCGCTGTAAATCCGCAAAAGTTTATCGGGCAGTTCCCGGACGTCTGAAATCACGTTGTGATGGAGCGGCCCGTACAGATCGTCGAGACCCGTCTCCTGGGCGATGTTGACGGTGATGGCCCGGGTGTGGATGCGCCGGGCCCCGGCCTCCAGGATGGCCTTGCGGGTGTCTTCGATGGCGTACTCCCGTTTGTAATCGACGTCGTTGGGGAACCCGTCCCCCAGCACCAGCAGTATCCGGACGGCGGCCGGAACGGCGGCCAGGCGATCCGTCCCGTGGCGGATGGCGGCGCCCATCCGGGTGGATCGACGGGGGGTCATGGCGGCGATGCGGCCCCTGACGGCGTCGGCCGGGTCCTCGTCGAAATCCTTGATCCGGTAATAATCGACCCCCAGCCGCCCCGTGCCGGAAAACCCGGCGACGGCGAACGCGTCCCCCACCACCTGGAGCGCCTCGCAAAACAGGACGATGGCGGCCTTCTCCACATCCAGCACACTGGCCTCGCCGCCTGCCGCCGGGTTGGCCGTGGACCGGGACAGGTCCACCAACAGCAACACCGCCACGTCCCGCCCGCCCTTGACCCGCTTGATGTAGAGCCGGTCCGACGGGGTCCGGCCCGATTTCCGGTCCACGGCGAAATCAAGGAGAGCCCGGTAGTCGAAATCGTCCCCTTCCACCCACTGCCGCAACAGGGTCGACCCCTGGGGCCGGAGGAGTTCAAAGGCGTATCGAATCCGCCGGACCAGCCCCGGATGCCGCTCCAGGGTTTCCCGGTAAAAACCGGGTCCCGCATCGGACAGACGGTGCTCCCGCACCCGGACATGATCGGCGAGGTAGTCCCCGATGCGGCAGTCCCATTCCCGATGGCGGAAGGCCGGGCCGCCTTCGTCTTCCTCCGGCATTGTCGGCGCGGCCCGGTCGCCCAGTATTTCCGCCAGATTCGGAATGTCGATCTTCTGTCCCGCGCCGGATGCCGGGTCCGACTCAGACCGGTTTTCCATCGTTTCCGGGCGGACCAGGGATTCAAGGGTTTCAAGGGACAGCGTTCCGGCGTTTTGCGCCAAGTGGGCGCGGATATCCGATTTGTAAACCTTCACCCCATGTTTTTCAAGGGTTTCCTTGACGGCCCGGGCCGTGCGATCCATGTCGCCCTGGACGGCCGCCGCCAGGTCGAAGGGCAGACGGCGGCCGAAAGGGATTTTCAATGGCCGGTAATCGCCGCGGCCGTCGGTTGTCGCCCGTAGGGGCGAAAAATCTTTCGCCCCTTTCACCCCGGCCATGATGCCATAACATTCCCGGACCAGAAGGGCGCACGCCTCAACCGGGGCTTCAGGGGTCATCACTTCCGAAAATCGGGAGACGATCTTTCCCAGATCCGGGTCCGGCCCGCCCCGGTCCGGCAGGCCCATGGCCAGAATGCCGTAAAGCCGGTCGACAGGGGATTCGGCGGCGCCGTCATCGGCCCGGATCCGCTTGGCCTCCGCCCGAAGCAACGGATCAGCCTGGCGCAGGATGCCCGGATAGGACCGGGCCAGGGCGAGCCGGAGCCGACCATGCTCGAAAGTGGTGAAAAGATCGCGGGCCAATTCCGGCTGTGGAAAAGCGGCGGCGAATCGGTCCAGATCCGAAAAAGAGTTCCCATCGTCTTCCGTCGGCGCCGCCATGCCGTAAAGATCGGCGGCTCTCTCCAGGTCGAAATGGAAGGTCCCGAATTCGTACAGGGCCGATTCGAGTTTGACGAGGCATTTGTAGAGGCCCCGGTTTTTCCCGCGATCCCCGAACCGGTCGATCTCTTCGGGGAGGTAGATGGACCGGCCGTCCGACAGAACCGCGATGTCGTTTCCCATGTCCTCACCCGCGGCGGACCGCAGGAGGCCGGAGAGATCGGACATCGGTCGTACCGACAGGGGAAAACCCGTCCGGGCCCGAAGATACCGCGTCAATTCCGACCGCGCCTCGAACAGGGTCACGGATTTCCGCAACCGGTCCAGGGTCTCCAGGGCCAGTCGCGATTTCAGGGAAAAAAACCGAATCCCCGACCGGGGATCGGTCCGGAAGCGGGCCAGCCCCTCCCGGACAAACCGGTCCAACCCTTCCCGGTCCAGCCGGTCGAGGCCGTTTTCCAGGCCGTCGAGGAAAGGATCGGCCAGCCCGATGTCCGGTGCAACCGCCCGGATCAGGGCGCGGATCCGCCACCACCGCTTTTCCGGCGGGAACATGAGGACCGACCGCGGCAGGGCATGGGTAAGATGGAGGCTCTGGCCGTAGGGCATCTCATGGGAAAACGCGGCACTGAGCAGGTCGAGAAAGGCCGAGCCCCCCGCGAGGTCGCCGCCCTCCAGGAGCCGGCTCAGGGCCTCAAGGGGGCTTTTGAGGGTGTAGGCGCCTTTTCGCCGCATGGCCGACAGGGCCGCCGTGAACCGGTCCGGCAGACCGTCGGAAGGCGCGGCCAGCACCGGGGGGAGATGGGCGGCCATCAATCGTCCCAGATGGGGACCTTCCCGGGCCGCGTCGGCCACCATTTCCCGGTACCGGGAGACCGCCCCGTCGCGCCCCCGGCCCAGAAGGCGTGCATATCCCCGGGCGACGGCGTACCCGAAAGAGACTTCGACGGAGATCCACCGCAAGGTTTCTTCCACCAGGCCGTCCAGACCCGTTTCCGGGACCGGCGCGCCACCCCCGGACGTGATGTCGCGAATCTCCGCGGCCAAGTCCGGATCCAGCAGCGCCAGCCGTTGCAGGGGATCCTGCATCATCAGAAAATGTCCCCGATGAGGTCGAAGAGGGTCTCCTGGAGCCGGAGGTCGTCGGTCAGCGGGAGGCAGACGGCGGAGCGGCAGGCGTCGGCGGCTGAAATGCCGTTGCCCATCAGGTGGGCGGCGTAGATGAGGAGCCGGGTGGAGGCGCCCTCGGTGAGGCCGTGCTCCCGAATGTTCCGGATCCGGTCGGCCAGGCGGACCAGTTTCCGGGCCGTCTCCCCGTCGATGCGTCCCTCATGGGCCACGATCCCGGCTTCCTTTTCGGGATCGGGGTACTGAAACGGAATGGAGACGAACCGCTGGCGGGTGGACTGCTTCAGGTCCTTGAGCACCGACTGGTAGCCGGGGTTGTAGGAGATCACCAGGAGGAAATCGGGATGGGCCCCGACCGTCTCCCCTTTCTTGTCGATGGTCAGGGTCCGGCGGTCGTCGCTTAAGGGGTGGATGACCACGGTGGTGTCCTTCCGGGCCTCCACGATCTCATCAAGGTAGCAGATGGCCCCGGTCCGGACGGCCCGGGCCAGGGGGCCGTCCACCCAGACCGTCTCGTCTTGGTGAAGGAGATACCGGCCGAGGAGATCCGACGCGAACAGGTCCTCATGGCAGGCCACGGTGATCAGGGGCCGGCCCAGCCGATGGGCCATATAGTCCACGAACCGGGTCTTGCCGCAACCCGTGGGGCCTTTGAGCATCACCGGCAGGCGGGCCGCATAGGCGGCCTCGAACAGCCGGACCTCGTCTCCGGTTTCCAGGTAAAAAGGGGGCGAAGAGGGGGAAGGCGGTCTGTCCGGGGGCGGGGAATCCATAAAAGTGCGGCTCCTTTAATTCGGTTTGAATTGGGCTTGCGTTGCTGCTGTAAGCGTACTATAGAGGTTCTTTTCACGACAGACAAGAAAGTATAGCGGAAATGGAAAAAACAGACGCCCAAAAGGCCGCCCAAGGGCCTAATCGCAATATTTCAAGGCTTCACGCCGCCAACAAGGAAGTGGTGCTGGTGGGCACGGCCCACGTCTCCCGGGAGAGCGCCGAGCTGGTCCGGTCCGTCATCGAGGCGGAAGCCCCCGACACCGTCTGCGTCGAATTGTGTGCGTCGCGGTACGGGGCCATCCGGCAGCAGGACCAGTGGCGGAACATGGACATCATCAAGGTCGTCAAGGAGAAAAAGGCGTTTCTGCTCCTCTCCAACCTGCTGCTGGCCGCCTTCCAGCGGCGCATCGCCAAAAAACTGGGGGTCAAGCCGGGGGAAGAGATGATCCGGGCGGTGGAGGCGGCGGACGCGCTGGGGGCCCAGGTTCATCTGGCGGACCGGGACATCCGGACCACCCTTCTCCGGACGTGGCGGTCCATGCGGCTGTGGGACAAGATCAAGGTGTTGTTCCAGATGATCTTCTCCGCCGCCGGCGGCATCGACGACATCAGCGAGGCGGATATCGAGCGGATGAAGCAGGAGGACATCCTCCAGATGCTGCTCGCCGACGTGGAGAAATCCTTTCCGTCCCTCAAGACCATCCTCATCGACGAGCGGGACCGGTACCTGGCCCAGCGCATCCGGACCGCGCCCGGGGAAAAAATCGTGGCGGTGGTGGGGGCCGGCCACGTGCCGGGCATCGCCCGCCATTGGGAGGAAGAAATCGACATGGCCGAACTGGAGGCCATCCCCCCTAAGGGAAGGCTGGGGGGACTGCTCAAATGGATCGTCCCCCTGGCCATTATCAGCCTTGTCGTCTTCGGCTTTTTTTACGGCGGCCGGGAGGCCGGAACCCGGATGATCACCTGGTGGATCGCGGCCAACGGCGTGCTGGCCGGCGTCGGGGCCATCGCCGCCCTGGGGCACCCCCTCACGATCCTCTCGTCGGTGGCGGCGGCGCCCCTGACGTCCCTCAACCCCATGATCGCCGCCGGCTGGGTCTCCGGGCTGGTGGAGGCGTTTTCCCGAAAACCCAAGGTCCGGGATTTCGAAACCCTCTACGAAGACATCCTGACGATTCGTGGGTTCTGGCGGAACAAGGTCACCCGTATCCTCCTGGTGGTGGTCTTCACCAACCTGGGCAGCATGGCGGGATCTTTCGTGGCGGTGCCGTTGATGTTAAAGGTTTTCGGCGGCGTGTGA
>CAZZBE010000330.1:0-4910 GCA_964652715.1 uncultured Desulfobacteraceae bacterium | reverse complement strand
CGGACCCGGGTCCGGGACCTCTTTTCCAGCCGCCGGGACGGGATGCGGTCGAATGCCGACCGGCTGACGACCGCCCGGGAGACGCTGATGACAACGGTGGAGGCCGCGCCGCTGGACGAATCGGCGGTGCGGGCGGCCCACCGGGGGCTTTCCGAGGTCAAAGAAGAGAGGACGGTGCTCCGGGCCCGGATGCTCCATGAGATCAAGGAGATTTTGACGCCGGAGCAAAACGCCCGCTTCGCTCGAATGAGAGCGGAAAAACGGGAACGGATGAAAGACCGCGGCGCCCGGCGCCAGGCCCGGATCGACGACCGACTGGCGGACGGTCCGGAAACCCGCGACGATTGGGACATCGAATAGAACGATGTCGGAGGGGCCGGGATGTCATGGGACGACCTGGCCCCCGACGTTCTCCTTTTGCCGCCCCGGCCACGAGACCATGCGGGTGATCGCCGCCAATGACAGCGACCCGGACGACGCCATCGTCGGGCGGGTTCTCGACGGAGACCCGGACGCCTTTGAAGGGATCATCGCCAGGCACCAGGCCCACGTGCTCCGGATCCTCAAGAAGCACCTGCCCCCCGACGGGGTGGAGGAGATCGCCCAGGAAACCTTCATCCGGGCCTACCGGTCCCTGCCCTCCTTCAAAGGCAAGGGCGGGCTCAAGGGGTGGCTGTCTTCCATCGCCGTCCGGACCTGCTATGATTTCTGGCGAAAACGGTACCGGTCGCCCGAGCGCGCCATGAGTTCTTTGAGCGAAGACGGGCGGCGCCATGTGGAAACGGTCCTGGCGGACCGATCGGGCGACGCGTTCCGGGAGGCGGCCCGGCGGAAAGAGGCCGAAGCCCTTCTCGACTGGGCCCTGGACCGGCTTTCGCCGGCGGACCGGATGGTGCTGGAACTGGTCTACCTGGAAGGGAAACCGGTGAAAGAGGCCGCGGCCCTTCTGGGATGGAGCGTCGCCAACGTGAAGGTCCGCTCCTTCCGTTCCCGGAAAAAATTACACAAACTGCTGACCGACCTGGCGGCGGAAAGGGGATGAGAATGAGATCGTTCGACGAGATCCGAAGGTCTCTTCAAACCGCGTATTTCAGCAAGGAAAACCGGCCCGCCGCGGACGGATGGCGGGTGGAAACCCTGCGCCAAATCCGCCGGATCGGGCCCCTGAACGCCGTCCGGGAACGGCTGATCTCCACCGAACGGCTGGTCTGGCGGTTCGCCGGGGCGGCCTCGGTCCTGGCCCTGGCCACCGCGGTCTATTACTTCGGCTACGGGACCGGCGTGGGGTATGAACTGACCCGCCTTTTCGTCGACGACCCGGTCGGGCTCGGCCTGATCCAGTCCTTCGGACTGCTGTAACAACATAATGAAAAGATTTAAAATCCTATCCGGCCTCCTTCTGGTTTTCCTCTCCGGCGCCTGCATCGGCGCCGTGGGGGGATACCTCTACACCCAGCACAAAATCGAAAGCCTGGTCAAGAGCGGACCGCCCCCCGAGATGATGCCCCGCCTGATGCGGCGGCTGGCCCGGGAACTGGCGCTGACCCCCTCGGAAAGGGCCGAACTGACGCCCATCACCCAGGACATGATGGCCGCCCTCTCCGATCTCCGGCGACGGTACCATCCGGAACTGGAACACATCATGGAATCCCATTTCGAACGGATGAAGGACAAGCTTCCCCCTGAAAAAGGGCGGCAACTGGAGACGGTGCGGGCCCGGCTGCGGCGATGGAGCCATCAGTCCCGGCCCCCCAGGGGATCCCGCCGGGCCGGGGCCGAACGGGTCATCGGCCTGTTGCGGCAGGAGCTGGACATGAGCCCGGAACAGATGCTCCGGCTCCGGTCCCTCCTCCGGGACCGCCTCCGCCAGGAGCGGACCCGCCCCGACCCGAAACCGGAGTCGGCCGATGCGTCCCGCTCGTCCGGCGCGAATCGTCCGCCCCCCTGGGGAGACCTGGAGACCGACCTGCGGCGGATCCTCACCCCCGCGCAGATGGCCGCTTTCCAGCGCCTGAAGGCCGAGGGCCGCTTGGGGCTTGACTTTTCCGAAGCCGGCGGTTTATAGTTTAGTCAAACTTTTGTCGCAACCGCCGTTCATTCAACAGTGGAGGTCCATGGAACCGATTTTGAATTCCGCGCCTTTTTCGCCCTGGGAACCCGGGATTTTCGCCCTGTTGGCCTACGGGGCATGGGTGTTGGTCATCGTCGCGGTCCTCCTTTTCATCTCCTCGTGGCTCGGGGAGAAAAACCCGTCGCCCGAAAAACTCCGGGCCTACGAAAGCGGCATCATCCCCACCGGAACCGCGCGCCTGCGGTATCCGGTTTCGTTTTACCTGGTGGCCATCTTCTTCCTCATCTTCGACGTGGAGGGGGCCTACATCTTCTCCTGGGCCGTCGCCTGCAGACAGCTCGGCTGGGCCGGGTGGTTTCAAATCCTGTTTTTCATCTTCGTACTGATCATGGGGCTGGTCTATATCTGGCGCAAGGGAGGGCTCGAGTGGGGACCCCAGGCAAAATCCTGACCGACAATCCGGCGCCGGACGGGCTGGACAAGCTGGCCCGGCCGGTGGACATGCTCCTCAACTGGGCCCGGGCCCGGAGCCTGTGGCCCATGTTCTTCGGGTTGTCCTGCTGTTTCGTGGAAGAAGCCACCGCCTTCACCTCCCGGTACGACATCGCCCGGTTCGGGGCCGAGGTGCTGCGCCCTTCCCCCCGTCAGTCGGATCTGCTGATCATCTCCGGCACCGTGTTCAAGAAGATCGCGCCGGTGGTTCTGCGGCTTTACGAACAGATGGCCGAGCCCCGGTGGGTCATCTCCATGGGGTCGTGTTCCAACACCGGCGGCATGTACGATGTGTACAGCGTGGTCCAGGGCGTCAACCAGATCCTGCCGGTGGACGTGTACATCCCCGGCTGCCCGCCCCGGCCCGAGGCGGTCTTCCACGGGCTGGTGCGACTCCAGGAAAAGATCGCCGGGGAACGGCCGACCCGGTCGGTCTTCCATCTGGGAGGCGGAACCCAGGGAACCACGGCGCCCGTTCTTGTGGACGGCGAGACCAAGAGCCGGGACCCCCGGGGTCCGGGCATGGAGGGCATACCGGTCCGGGGAACCTCCACCGCCCCGCCCGACTTCGAAGACAGCCCGTCGGACCGGATGTGGACGCCCCCCGCCGCCGTCATGGAGCCCGCGGACGCCGACGAGGCGCTGGCCCGCGCCCTGTCCGACCGATTCGGCGACGCCGTTAAGCGGATCGCGCCGACATCCGACATGGCCGCCTTCGAGGTAGCCGGGGACGACCTCAAGGACGTGCTCCGGTTCCTCAAAACCGAGTCCGGCCCCAAATTCCGCCGCCTGGACGACCTGACGGCCGTCGACGAATCGGCCCGCCGGAACCGGGAGGACTACCCGGATTTCACCCTGGTCTACAGCCTCCTCTCCCTGGACGCGGCCCAGCGGGTGCGGCTCAAGACGCCGCTCAAAGGCGATGCGCCCCAGGTCGCCAGCGTCGCCGACATCTGGCCTTCGGCGAGCTGGTACGAGCGGGAGGTCTTCGACATGTTCGGCATCGGCTTCACCGGCCATCCGAACCTGCGCCGCATTCTCATGCCCGATCACTGGGAAGGCCATCCCCTTCGAAAGCACCATCCGGGCCGGGCCACCGAAATGGCGCCCTATACCGCGTCCGACGCCCAAAATCTCCAGCCCCTCGACGGCGGGATCTTCGTCAAACGCTCCGGTGGGCCGGAGGAAGAGCTGGTCCTCAACATCGGCCCGCACCACGTTTCCACCCACGGCCTGCTCCGGTACATCGTCTCCCTGCGGGGCGAAGAGATCGTCGACATGGACATGGAGATCGGGTACCACCACCGGGCCGTGGAAAAAATCGGCGAACGGCAGCACTGGCAGCAGTTCATCCCCTACACCGACCGGGTCGACTACCTGGCCGGCGCCGCCAACAACCTCCCCTACGTCATCGCCGTGGAGAAGCTGGCCGGCATCAAGGTTCCGGACCGGGCCCAGTGCATCCGGGTGCTGTTGTCGGAACTCTTCCGGCTGAGCAACCATTTGGTCTGGTTTTCCACCTTCGCCCACGATTTAGGGGCCATGGGGCCGAATTTTTATGTGTTCCGGGAACGGGAAATGATCCTCGACATCGTGGAACTCATTACCGGCGGCCGGTTGCACCCGTCCTGGTTCCGCTTCGGCGGCGTCGCCATGGACCTGCCCGAGGGGTGGAAGGCGGCGGTGGACGATTTCACAAAGATCTTCCCGGCCCGGCTCAGGGAGTACGAGGCCCTGATCACCAAAAACCCCATCTTCAAGGCCCGGACCCAGGGCGTGGGCCGCATCTCACGGGACGAGGCCGTCGAATGGGGCGTCACCGGCCCCAACCTCCGGTCCACCGGCGTGGACTGGGATCTTCGGAAGAAATTCCCCTACTCGGGGTACGAAGGCTACGATTTCGAGGTCCCCACGGCCACGGAAGGCGATTGCTACGCCCGATATGTCGTCCGGGTGGAGGAGATGAGGCAGAGCCTGAAGATCATCCGACAGGCCGCCGCCGACATGCCCGAAGGCCGCTGCAAAACCGACGATTACCGCTACGTTGTCCCCGACCGGAAGGACATGCTCACGGACATCGAAACCCTGATCCACCATTTCATCAACGTGACCCGGGGCCCCAAAATCCCCCGTGGAGAAGCCTACGCCGCCTGCGAAATCCCCCGGGGCGAACAGGGCTACTATGTAGTGAGCGACGGCCGGTCCGCCGCCTACCGGATGCGGGTCCGGACCCCGGGCTTCCCCAACGTCCAGGCGTTGCCGTTGATGGCCAAGGGGTGGTCCATCTCGGACCTCATCGCCATCATCGGGTCGGTGGATTATATTTTGCCGGATATTGATCGGTAGG
>CAZZBE010000329.1:0-5024 GCA_964652715.1 uncultured Desulfobacteraceae bacterium | reverse complement strand
GACCGTTTCGGACCGGATCGGGCGGACTATTTTTCGTCGGGCAGTCGAATCACCAGGACCGGAATCTTCGACCGGCGGATGACCCGGCGGGCCGTGGAGCCCATCATGGCGTCGGCGATGATGCCGTGGCCGTGGGTGCCCATGACGATGAGATCGGGATTGCGCTGTTCGGCGACCTCGATGATCTGATCCACCGGGTTGCCGCGGCGGATCACGACTTCGTCCGTGAGGGACTTTTCGGGCGGGTTCTCCAGGTTGGCGGCCATGTTCTCGGCGAAATGCTCCAGGCCGTACCGGATGTCGATGTTCTCCCGCTTTTTCCCGATGAGGGCCTGCCGGGCCTCCTGGGCGTTCTGGTCCTTGATCTTCTTCCAGCGATCCTCTCCGATGTATCCGATAATGCCCGACTCCATTTTGGCGTCCTCCATGAGCACGTGGAGGATGGTGATCTCCGCCCCGTATTTTCCCGCCAGGCTGGCGGCATAGGCGAAGGCGAAGCGCGCGCTTTCGGACAGGTCCGTGGTGTAAAGGATCTTTTTGATGCTGACAGACGGCAATTCCATGATCGTCTCCTTTCCGGATCCCGTCGGCATCAGGCGGCCGACCGGCTGAACATCCCCCTGAGGGGCTTGATCCAGATGCCGCTCAGGAACCACGCGTAAGCATAGGTGCCGATGATGATGTAGATAAACGCCTTGATGATGTCAAGGGGCGTACCGTTCAGGGTAAATCCCGGAACATACGCGAACAGCAATGGCCCCAGGTAGAGAAATTTGGCGAATTTGAAAGAGGTGAAACCGGTTTTCCACATATTGGCCTTGGCGATGGTGGCCCCGGCAAAGGCCGCGATGCAGACCGGCGGCGTGATGTTGGAATCCTGGGACAGCCAGTAAACGATCATGTGGGCGGCGATTTCATTGACCCCCAGGTGGGTCAGGGCGGGCACGGCGACCACCGCGGTGATCAGGTAGGCGGCGGTGACCGGCACGCCCATGCCCAGCACCAGGGAGGCCAGGGCGATGAACAGGATGGTGAGCAGCAGGGAGCCGCCCGCCAGTTCGATGACGATGTCGGCGAAGGTGAGGACCAGCCCGCTGTAGGTGAGCACCCCGATGATGATGCCGATGACCCCCAGGGTGGCGCCGATCTTGAGGCTGTTTTCGGTGCCGCTTCGCGAGGCTTCCACGAAGTTCATCAGCTCTTTCCGGGATTCCGAGCGCTCGTCCCTTCGGAACCAGGCGATGAGCAGGCAGGCGATGAACGAGAGGATGAAAATGTTGGCGTTGTTGAACATTTGTTCGAATCCGGCGACGAAATCATCGGAAACGATCTCGGCGATATTCAACTTTTTGAAGACGATCAGCAGCAACGACCGGATCAGAATAAACGCCATGACCACCGCCAGCGTGGGATTGATCCGGGTCTCTTTCTCCTTGAAGGAGATGCCGATGCAGGTGGCCAGACCCAGGATCGCCGCATAGGCCGGCGAGTAGCCGGTCAGCATAAAGGCGGTGATGATGATCAGCGGCGTGGTGTAGAGCCACTCGGTCTTGAGTATGTCCATGGCGGTCCGCTCGTGACGCTCGCCGACGACGTAGTCTTTTTTCGCCTCGTAGTGGACCATGACGAAGACGCTGAAAAAATACATGAGGGCCGGGAAGACGGCCACCAGCATGATGTAGGAGTAGGGCAGCCCGGTCAGTTCCGCCATGATGAACCCGCCGGCGCCCATGATGGGGGGCATGAACATGCCGCCGATGGAAGCGGCCGGCTCGATGCCGCCGGCCACGTGGGGCTTGAAGCCGGCTTTTTTCATCATGGGAATGGTAAAGGCGCCGGTGGAGACGGTGTTGGCGATGGCGCTGCCGGAAATGGACCCGAACAGCCCCGAGGCGATGACCGCCACCTTGCCCGGCCCGCCGACCTTGTGGCCCACGGCCGCCAGGGGAAAATCGATGAAGAACCGCTGGGCCCCGCAGGCCTCCAGGAAGGCGCCGAAAAGGACGAAAAGCACCACGTAGGTGGCCAGAACATTGGCCATGATGCCGAAGACGCCGTCGCTTCTGTAGAAAATAGAGACGCACAGTTCCGGAAAACTAGCCCCGGCGTGGGCGACGATTTCAGGGACCAGGGGGCCGTAGACGCCGTAAAGGAGCATGACCACGCCGATGATGACGAAGACGCTGCCCACCACCCGACGGGCCAGCTCAATGCCGATGAGCACGCCCACGATGGCCATGGCCTTGTCCAGCTCCGTTTCGATCCCCATCCGGTAATTGATCACCTCGAAATTGAGGATCCAGTAGCCTACCGTGACGATGGACAAGAGGATCAGGACGTAGTCGATGATCCGGCCGACGACGGTTTTCCCTTTGTAGAGCAGGAAGATCAGGACATAGGTGATGATGACGTAGATGCCCCGGTGGTACTGGGTGGAGGCCGGCTGGATCACGGCGGAATAGGAGTAGAAAAGAACGAGGGCGACGGAGAGGACGTCGAAAACGACCTTTTCGAAGGGTTTCAGTTTTTCGTACACGGTGAACCTGCCTGAACGGGGTTAGCGGGAAAGGGCGAGGGACGGGGGCCTGCGGGGGCGAAATATGCTTCGCCCCCGCATATGCGCATTGACCCTATTTCATCACGCCCTGTTCTTTCCAGAACTGGATGGCGCCGGGATGATAGGGGGTGACGATCCCTTTGGTCCCGTTTTCGATGCTCATCTCCTTGAAGGTCTTCTTCTGGCTGACCATGTGCTTGAGGCCTTCCTCGGTGAAGATCGTCGAGAGCAGTTTATAAACCAGATCCTTGGGGGTATCGACGTTGGCCACCAACAGGGTGGAATCCTGGAACGAGGGGACGTCGTAGTCCACGCCCTTATAGGTGCCGGCCGGGATGGTCAGTCGGCTGAAATAGGGATATTCCTTGAAAAACCCGGATGCTTCGGCGTCGGCCGCCAGGTCGATCAGGGCGATGTCGTTGGTCTGGGCCGCCATGATCACCGCGCCGCTGGGAAACGCCGTGAACAGCCAGAAGGCGTCGAGCTGGTTGTTGCCGAAAGCGGCCGCCGCGTCGTTGTAGCCCATGGCGTTGCGCTCGACCTTGTCCCAGACGCCCATGTGGTTGAAAAACAGTTCGCAGTTGGCGAAGGCGCCGGAGCCGGCATTGCCCACGCCGACTTTTTTACCCACCAGGTCTTTGGTGCTCTTGATCTTGGAATCGGCCCGCACCACCAACTGAGCGGGCGCGCCGTAAAGGTAGGCGACGGCCATCACGTTGGTGTATTTGTTGGGGTCGTTCTTCATCCGGCCGTGACGCCCCAGATAGACGTGGCCCGAATAGACGGTGGAAAAGTGCATTTTGCCGGCGTTGGTCTTCCGGAGGTTCTCCACGGAACCGGCCGAGGACTGGGCCTTGACGTTGTAGTCTTCGAAGCTTTTGACGGGCTTGTAGGTCTGGACGGCGTTGGCCACCACCTGGAAGGTGCCGCCGGCGGGTCCGCCGCCGAAGACGATCAAATCCCGGGCAAAAACGTCTCCGGAAAAAGCAAGAGGTAGACACAGGCCGAGGCAGATAACGGCGACTAAGGCAAAACGTTTGGACTTCATGAACAGACCTCCTTTTTTGTTGGTTTCCCAATTACGGTTGACGGGTTGAGTGAATCCGCCGCGCGTCGCGGCCGTGCAGATTGTCACCTCCCTTCCCCATTTTCGCGGCGCGTTGCCGCTTTCTTTCTATGGTACCTGTATATCAGGCGGGGGGGAACCTGTAAATTGGAAAAATTCTGATTTCACTGTAAAAGATTTTCTTACAAAATCCGAGGGGGCAAGGCTCCGGCCGGGGAGGGGAGCGGTTTTTCGTCTACGACAATGTTACCGGTCTGCGGGGCGAACGAAGCGCAGCGGAGTGCCCGCAAATCCGCTGGAGCGACGGATAAAGCCCCTTATTTTATCATTCTCATATACTCATCGTGAGTACCGACCCATACCCATATGAAATCATCACCATCTTCATAAGCCAGTGCACGATAACCCATGCCAACTCTTGCAGACCAAAATTTTCCAACCTTTTTGAAATGCAGTGAGGGATGTCTCGGATCATTTTTAAGCAGTTCAAAATTGAATTCCGCTAACTCCTGTATGGGCGACGGAAGTTTTGTGTGACATTTCCAGAAACGGTCAGATGTCCTGCGCATTTATAAATCTCTCAGACGCCCTATTTTCTTTTCGTTTATGGCTTCTTCAATGAGAAAATCCAGCTTACCGGCTTTCGAATCTTTTACAATTTTTTTATCCCATTTTTCCCAGTCTTTTTCTGAAAACCAGTTTCTAAGACTATCATATTCTTTTTCCGGAAGTGAAACAATGGCCTTTTTTATTTCTTCAACTGTAATCATTATTAACCTCTTCAATCAAAGTTGTTACAATTTATTACTATGTCAAAAATCATGAGTTCCTAATATTATACAACCTTTCATTCCATTTCGATAAATATTTATACGATTAAATTCAGACATATATTCAATATAGCCACCTTCGAAGTCGCTTCTTGCCCCTTTTCGTCCTTTTGGTTCGGTTGAATATTCATTTGAAGTTGGAAAGCCTAAAAATGATGAAGCACCTAAGTGTATGTTCTATAGTAATAGCCTATTCCCCATTGTACAGGGAAAATATGTCCTTTATCATCACCTCTCTGATCCAGCCTGATGGAGGCGAAGGATGTAGCGGCAGTGCAACGGGGTATCCGGCAACGGACCTCGGGAGGAAGCCGTCCCGCTGCGGCGGGATGCCGCAAGCGCACGGGGCGATGTACAAGAACCGGGTCAGGCGGGCCTGGCGGGACGAGCCTGCAACACAAGGCAAAGTCCTCTATCCATCAAAGCCAGGCAGGTATACCCGGCGCCCGTGTGCGCAAAGATGCGTGTTTACCCCGGGAGATCCGCATGGTCGTCCGCTCCAAAGGTATGGTCGATATATTGTGGCGCCGCCGGGAAACCAGGCGGCAAACAGAGAAAACAAACTTCGACC
>CAZZBE010000328.1:0-5034 GCA_964652715.1 uncultured Desulfobacteraceae bacterium | reverse complement strand
AGGCATCACCGGCCATCCTTCTGAAAACAGACGGCGAAGAAGCCGTCCATTTCGGCGCGATGGGGTAGGCTGCGGAAGCAGCCGGCCGAGTCGATCAGGGAGCGGGCCGGTTCGGGAAAGCTCTCGGCTTCTGCAACGATCCGGAACTCCGGATGGGCCTCCGAAAAGGCCGTCGCCACCGCATCGGTCTCTTCCGGCTCGAAGGAGCAGACGGCGTAGACCAGTCGGCCGGCGGGGTTTACCAGGGGGGCCAAATGATTCAGAAACCGGACCTGGCGTTTGTGATGGTTCGCCAGATCTTCGGGCCGCGTGCGCCATTTGCCGTCGGGGTTGCGCCGGAGCACCCCCAGGCCGGAGCAGGGGGCGTCCACCAGGATACGGTCGAAAGTTCCCCAGGCGTCCGGGTCGGGCGGATCATCCAGATTCACCCGGCGCGTGGCGACGATCCCGACGCCCAGGCGGTCCATCTCGGTTTTCAATCGTTCCAGCTTGGTTTCGTCCCGGTCGGCGGCGACGATTTCGCCCCGGTTGTCCATCAATTGCGCCAGATGGCCGGTTTTGCCCCCCAGACCCGCGCAGGCGTCGAGAATTCGCTCCCCCGGCCGGGGCGCCGCGAGATGGGCCACGAGCTGGGCCGCCTCGTCCTGCACCTGGAAATGGCCGTCGGCGTATCCGGGCAGGTCGAACACGGCGGAACGGAGGCCGTAAAGGGCGACGCCTTCCGGGGCGCGCGGCGTGGGGACCCGCTTTTCGGCGGCGTCGCTCAGCGCGTCCATCAACTTCGATCGATCGGTCCGAAGGGTATTGGTCCGGAGGGTGACCGGCGGCAGCGCGTTGACGGCGTCGCAAAGGGACCGGGCGTCTTCGGCGCCGTAGCGCTGAATCCAGCGCTCCACGAGCCATCGGGGAAAGGCGGCCTCGGCCGAGACGGCGGCCGCCGGGTCTTTTTGGGAGTCCGGAAACCGGATCTCCCGGCCCTGGCGACCGACGTTCCGGAGCACGCCGTTGACAAACCGGACGACCCACTTCGGCGCGACGGTTTTGGCCAGATTCACGGCGGTGTTGACCGCGGCTGAATCGGGAATTCGGTCGAGGTGGAGGATCTGGAACGTCCCCATCCGGAGAATGTTGAGAATGGGGGGATCGATCTTCGCGATGGGCGTTTTGGAAAAACGGGAGAGGATGTAATCCAGCCGGCCCCGCCACCGCAGGACCCCATAGACCAGCGCGTAGGTCAGGGCGACCTCCCGACGGGGAAGGGGAGACGCGGTCAGGGCGGTTTCCATCACCCCGTCCAGATGCCGCGGTTCCCGGTCGAGTCGGTTGAGGATGGACAGGGCAAGGGACCGGGCGTCGTGTTCGCTGTCGGCGGCCCCCGTCATGTCAACCGGCTTCCGACGGGGAGAGCGTACCCCCTCAGAAACGATGCGATGTCCATGCGTTTTCCCGACGCCCCCTGGATCTCCAGGATCGACAGCGCGTCCGCGCCGGCGGCCACCCGAAGTTCGTCCGGGAAGCCGGGGATCACCGTTCCGGGGGGCGCGCCGGCATCCCGATCCGCCGTTTCGGCCCGATAGATCCTGAGCCGCTGGTCGCCGTGAAACGTAAACGCGCCCGGCCAGGGCGTCACTCCCCGGATGAGGGCTTCGATCCTTTCGGCGCCCGCCGTCCAGTCGATGCGGCCGTCTTCCTTGGTCAGCATGGGCGCATAGGTGGCGGCGTCCGGGTCCTGGGGCTTCGGCGTCACGGCGCCGCTTTGGAGTCCGTCGAGGGTCTCCAGCAGCAGATCGGCGCCCATTTCGGCCAGCCGGTCGTGGAGGGATCCGGCGGTCTCGTCCGGCGCGATGGGGGTTTCGCGCATCAGCAGGATGTCGCCGGTGTCCATGCCCTCGTCCAGCATCATGACGGCGACGCCGGTTTTCGGGGCCCGGTCGATGATCGCCCGCTGGATCGGCCCCGGTCCCCGGTACCGGGGCAGAAGAGAGGCGTGGATGTTGACGGCGCCCATGCGGGGAATGTTCAGCACGTCGGCCCTGAGGATCTGGCCGTAGGCCACCACCACCAGAAGATCGGGAGCGGCCTCCGCGAGCCGGGCCTTGAACGCGTCGGATCGGGTCGATTCGGGCTGGGCCACCGGGCAACCCATCTCAAGCGCCGCCTTTTTGACCGGCGGCGGGGTCCTCTTCCGTCCCCGGCCGCTGGGCCGGTCGGGCTGGGTCACGACGAGCCGGACGGCATGGCGGCCGCCATGGAGGGCCGCCAGCGCCGGAACCGCGAAATCCGGCGTCCCCATGAAGACGATGTCCAGCCCGCCACTCCGGTTCCTACTCATTCTCTTTTTTCTGCTGCTTCATCACCCGCCGGGTGTACAGTTGCCGCTTGAGGGCCGACAGGTGATCGATGAACAGAACCCCGTTGAGGTGGTCGATCTCGTGCTGGAGCACCACCGCCAGAAAATCATCCCGGGCGTATTTGACCGGTTTTCCTTCCCGGTCGACCCCTTCCACCTCGATGGCGGCGCACCGTTTGACGTCGGCCCGGAAATCCGGCACGCTGAGGCACCCCTCGTTTTCCGAAACGATCGATCCCTCCTGGCAGACGAGCCTGGGATTGATGATCGTCTTCAGGGACTTTTCGCCGTTGCCCAGGGCCTCGTCGAAAACGATGATGCTCTTGTCCGCTCCCACCTGAATGGCGGCCAGTCCCACGCCGGGGGCGGCGTACATGGTGGCCGCCATGCCGTCGATGAGGTTCTGGATGGTCTCGTCGATGTTGTCGACGGGTTTGGTGGGCTGCTTGAGCAGCTTGTTGGGAAATGTGATGATGTCGAGTGTGTCCATGATAAAATATCGCTAAATTCTGTTTCCGGCCCCCGCCGGAGCAGGGTCGGGTTTCTCCTCGGAAACGTTGATGACATTGACGCCGATGATCCATGCCGAAACGATCCCGGCGATGAACACCGGAAACATCTGGATAACATGGTTGGCCAGGGTGAAACCGGCCGCTTCTTTGGCCGGGACCCCGAAAAGCCGCATGGCGAACACCCCGCCCGCCTCCCAGATGCCCCAGTAGCCGGGCGCCGAGGGAAGGGCGATGAAAAAGGAGATGATGACCATCACCGCCGTCATCTCGGTGAAGGTGATGTCGATGCCCGGCGCGCCGAACATCACAATATAATAGGTAAACACCTGCAACACCCATATGAGCGCCGTCAAACCGATGCACCCCGCGATCCGAACGGGGTCCCGCAACAGGGCGAATCCCGACCCCAGGTTGTCCACCATCCCGGCGATGGGCCGGCTCACCCGCTCCCGAACCGCGCTCTGAAACGGTCTGGGCGTGAAAAAGAGCAAGGCGGGGGCCTGTAGAAGCGTCCGGTTGATTCGGCCGCGGATCGGCCCCACGCTCACCAGCACGATAAACATCAGCAGCGCCAGGGCCAGCACGCTCATGTTCCGGCCCAGTTCAACCAGGGTTTCCCGGTCAAGGACAAAGCCGCTGAATTCGATTTCCATTTGAGGGTCGATGGTCACGGTGGCCATGACATAAACGAAGAGGGCCACCATGAGCCCCACGTCGAAAACCCGCTCCACCGCCACCGTGGCGAAGCCGGTGGAGAAGGGGATCTCCTCCCGACGGCGGAGGATCAGGGGCCGGGCCACCTCGCCGACCCGGCCGGGCAGCACGCTGTTCATCATGAACCCGATCATCAGGGGATGATAGGCGCCGGCGAATCCGACCGTTTCCGTTGCGTTCAGGATGTACCGCCAGCGAACCGCCCGCAGGAGGAACGCCGCCATGATGCCGACCGTCGAGGGGATCACCCACCAGTAGTTGATCCGGCGGAGATAGGCGATCAGATCGCCGAAGGGGACGTTTTTAAACGCAAAATAGAACGCGACGCCCGACACCGCCGCCCCGATGAGGAGCGAGAGGACCATTTTACGGTTCATGGCGATGTCGATCCGTCAGCCGCGCCGGGTTATAAGGATATCGTTTGCCGGGCGTATTCGATGTCTTTCCGGATCTGCTCGGACAGCTCCGGAAGACCCGAAAATTTCTTTTCATCGCGAATGCGTTCCACGAAGTTGACCCGTATCCGGTCGCCGTAAATGCGCCGGTCGAAATCGAGGATGTGGACCTCCACCGTATAGACATGGTCGTCGAAGGTGGGGCTGTACCCGATATTGGCGACCCCTTTGTACTTCCGGCCGTCGTGTTCCACCGTTACGGAATAGACGCCGGATTTGGGCGCCAGTTCATCCTGGAGCAGGATGTTGGCGGTGGGGCACTGGAGCAGCTTGCCGCCGCGGTCCCGCCCCTGGATCACCTCTCCCCGGATCTGGTAGTCCCGGCCCAGCATCTTCCGGGCGTCCGTCATGTCGCCTTTCTCCACCAGCTCCCGGATCCGGGTGGAGCTGATGCGGGGCGCGCCGTTGTTCGGCGGCTGAATCCAGTCCGCCACGATCAGCTCGAATCCGAGATCCCCGGATCGTTTCCGGAGGAAGTCGAGGTTGCCTTCCCGGTTCCGCCCGAAGGTGTAATCGCCGCCCACCACGACGGCCTTCATGCCGATCCGGTTGATCAGGATCTTTTCCACGAAATCCGATGCGGAGATGGCGGCGAATTCCTTGCTAAAGGGGACGCTGATGAGCACGTCCATCCCGGATTTGGCGATCAACTCCGTCTTCTGCTCGTAAAGGGTGATCAGCGGCGGCATGCCGTTGTTGGCGAGCACCCGCAGGGGATGGGGCTCGAAGGTCATGGCGATGGACGTGCCGTCGATCTCGTCGGCCTTTTCGATCACCTCGTGAAAAAGGGCCTGATGACCGATGTGGACGCCGTCGAAATTGCCGATGGTAATCACCGCGTTCTTATAGGGTTTTTCTATATTTTCGATACCTTCAACGAGTTCCATTATTCCGTGTCCGACTTCTAAAATTGGCTTGACATCAAAAACAAAAGAATATATATAGACCACATTAAACACGAAATCAATCCTTTTCAAGATTGATGGCGGGTTTAAAAAAGGGT
>CAZZBE010000327.1:0-5052 GCA_964652715.1 uncultured Desulfobacteraceae bacterium | reverse complement strand
ACGGGGCGGATCGGCGGTCGCGTCGGGGGATGGATTTACGGTGGTTTTTGGACAGACGGAGGACGTGGATGAAGGAGATGAACGGGTTGCGGAACGGAATGCCGATAACGGAGGGATTTTTACAGGCGGTGGTGGACGCCCTGCCGTCCCATATCGCCATCCTGGATGGAGAGGGCGTCATCGTGGCTGTCAACGCGGCGTGGCGCGGTTTCGCCGAGGGAAACGGCATGGCGGCCCCCGCCTACGGCGTGGGGGCCAACTACCTGGAGGTCTGCCGGCGGGCCTGCGGCGACAATTCAGAGGAGGCGTCGTCGGTGGCGACGGCCTTCGGGGAACTGTTGCGGGACGTACGGACGGAATTTCACCTGGAATACCCCTGTCACGGCCCGGACGAGAAGCGGTGGTTCCTGCTCCAGGCCACCCGGTTCACCGAGGGGGTCCGGCCCTTCGCCGTGGTGGCCCACCACAACATCACGGTCCGGCATCTGGCCGAAAAACAGGTCCGGGAGAGTTTCGACGCTCTCAAGGCCGCCAAAGCGGAGGCCGAAGCCGCCAACCGGGCCAAAAGCGAGTTTCTGGCCAACATGAGCCACGAGATCCGCACCCCCATGAACGCCGTCGTCGGCATGACCGAGCTGCTGACCGGGACCCATCTGGACGCTGAACAGCGGGAATGGCTGGAGATCGTCGGCAACTCGTCGAACGTGCTCATGAGCCTCATCGACGACATCCTCGATTTTTCCAAGATCGAGGCGGGGCGTCTGGAGCTGGAGGCCATCGACTTCCGGCTGGACGAGCTGGCGGGGGAGGTCCGGGCGATGTTCTCGGTCGGGGCCCGTGAAAAGGGTCTGGCGCTGCGAATCGGGGTCGATCCGGAAACACCGGTCCGGGTCCGGGGCGATTCGGCCCGCCTCCGGCAGATCCTGATGAACCTGGTGAGCAACGGCATCAAATTCACGCCCTCGGGGTCCGTCGCCGTCCGGGCCCGCCGGGAAGGGGAGGCGTCCGGCGGGGACCGCTTCCGGTTCGAGGTGGCGGACACGGGCATCGGCGTCTCCCCCGAACAGGCCCGCCGGATTTTCGAGCCCTTCTCCCAGGCGGACGCCTCCATGACCCGGAAATTCGGGGGCACCGGCCTGGGACTGGCCATCTCCCGGAAGCTGGCCCGGCTCATGGGCGGGGATCTCTGGCTGGAGCGCCCGGCCGAAGGCGGCGCCGTTTTCTGTTTTACCGTCGTCCTGGAAACGACCCGCGGGGAGGATCGACCGGCCGGCGGCGATGACCGGGTTTCGTCCGTTCCGGATGGAAACGGGAAGGCGGTTCCCCGCCGCATCCTGTTGGTGGAGGACCAGCCGGCCAACCAGAAAGTGGCCCAGGGCATCCTGAAAAAACTGGGGCACCGGGTGGATACGGCCTCCGATGGACGGGAAGCGCTTGCCGCTTTGGGAAAAAAACCGTATGATGCCGTGCTGATGGATATCCAGATGCCCGGCATGGACGGCCTGGAGACCACCCGGCATATCCGTTCCGCCGATGCCGGGGTTCTGGATCCCGACGTGCCCATCGTGGCCATGACGGCCCACGCCATGAAAGGCGACCGGGAGCGATATATGGCGGCGGGCATGGACGGTTACCTGGCCAAGCCCATCTCCATCGACGGGCTCCGGCGGGCCATCGAGAGCGCGGCGCCGGCGTCCACCGCGCCCGCGGAGGCGGCCCCCGACCCGACGCCCGAACCGGCGACGGCGGTTTTCGACGGGGCCTCGCTCCTCCAGCGGCTGGGGGACGACCGCGCGCTGGCGGCCAGCGTCCTCTCCATGTTCATCGACACCGTACCGACGGAACGGGCCGGACTGGATGCGGCCCTGGCGGCCGGGGACGGAGAGACGGCCCGACGCCATGCCCACACCCTCAAGGGCATGGCCGCCAATATCTCGGCCGTGGCGGCGAGGGACATCGCCCGGGAGATCGAAACAAAAGCGTCCGGGGCGCGGCTGAAACCGACGGATCCGCTTTTGGCGGATCTCGATGCGGCCCTTGCCGCCTTCGGCGACCACCCCGGCGTGCGGAGCCTCATGGCCGCGGCCGGCGGAAACCCGACCCATCCAGGAAGCGATCACCATAACGGATAGACAGGAACGACAACCCATGGCGAAACCGCGCATTCTCATCGTCGAAGACGAATTTATAACGGTGCAGGACATTCAATCGAGCCTCGACCGGCTGGACCATACGGTCTGCGGGGTGGCGGGCTCAGGGGAACAGGCCATCCAACTGGCCGGCGAACTGCGGCCGGACGTGATCCTGATGGACGTGGTCCTCAAGGGCGACATGGACGGCATCGAAACCGCGGGGCACATCGTGTCCAGATACGACATCCCCGTCATCTACCTGTCGGCCTGCGCCGACGCCGGCGCCCTGGAGCGGGCCCGGATCTCCGAGTCCCACGGCTATCTCCTCAAACCCTTCCGGGACCGGGAGCTGGACGCCAACATCCACATGGCGCTCTACAAAGCCGAGATGAAGCGGAAGGTCAAAGAGGCCGAGGAGGTCATCGACCTTAACGAATTTCTTCGGAAAGAGATCGCCAGGCGGGAGATGGCGGAGTCGCGACTGGACGACACCGCCCGTCAGCTCCGGGTGCTGTCGTCCCGGCTTTTGGACGCCCAGGAACGGGAGCGGAAGCGCCTGGCCGACGAGATCCACGACAGCATCGGCTCGAGCCTGGCCGCCATCAAGTTCAGCCTGGAAGAGACGGTCGTCAACCTCAACCGGGACCGGAACGGGGTGCTGGAGAGCATGCAGAAGGTTATCGCCATGGTCCAGGGGGCCATAGAGGAATCCCGCCGGATTTCCTCCAACCTCCGGCCCTCCCTCATCGACGATCTGGGGCTGATGCCCACCATCCGGTGGCTGGCCGAGGAGTTTCAGAAGGTCTACACCGATCTGGCCGTCCAGCTTCAGCTGGAGATCGAAGAGGAGGCCATCGCCGAGGCGCTTAAGATCGTCATCTACCGGATCATCCAGGAGAGCCTCAACAACGCGGCCAAATACAGCGAGGCGGACACCGTCCGGATCGAACTGACCCTGGAAGGGGAACGCATCCACCTCATTGTGGCCGACGACGGGGTCGGGTGCGACCTGGGCAAGCTGGACGATGACGATCGTCCGAGCGGCATGGGCCTTCGCTCCATGCAGGAGCGGGCCCATTTCTCCGGCGGCCGGTTCGAGATCCGGTCGGTTCCCGGCGACGGCATGAAAATCAGGGCCTCCTGGCCGGCGAAGACGGCGCCCCCGGATGGAAGCCGTTGACTTTTTATCCTTATTATGAAATGTTGACCGCCTGATAAAAGGCGCTCCTGGAGCGAATTGTTTCTATCTAAACGAGAGTGGAGAGGGATTGATGGGATACACGACACATCCGCGGCATCCGGATATCGACAACGACATGTGGGCGTCCATCGACGAGATTATCGGCCGCTACCGGCACAAGGCCGGCTCGGTGATCGCCGCCCTGCGCGAATGCCAGGACGTGGTGGGCTACCTGCCGCCGCCTTTGATGGATTATATCGGACGGGGGCTGAACCTGCCGCCCAGCGACGTCTACGGCGTGGCCTCGTTTTACGCGCTTTTTTCCATGGAGCCCAAGGGCCGCCACACCATCAAGGTCTGCATGGGCACGGCCTGCTACGTCAAGGGCATCAAGGAGGTCATGAGCCGCATCGAAAACGCCTACAACCTGGAGGAGGGCGGCACGTCCGCGGACCGTCGGTTCAGCCTGGAAGCGGTGCGGTGCCTGGGCGCCTGCGGGCTCGCCCCGGTCATGGTCATCGGTCGGGACACCCACGGGGACGTTCAGTCCGATAAAGTGCTCGACATCGTCGAGGCGTACGAATAGATCTGTTATAAGCAGGAGACCATGAGACTACACGAAGTTCGCGACATTTTAAAGGCGGAGGTCCTCTTCGGGGAAGATCGGCTGGACAGCACCGTCATCCTGGGCGGCGGCGGCGCCGACCTGATGGAGGACCTGATGTCCGCCGTCGCCAAAGGGGCGGCTCTGCTCACCGGGCTCACGACCCCGCAGGTGATCCAGACGGCCAAGGTGGCGCAAGTGGGGGCGGTGGTCATCGTCCGGGGAAAGCGGCCCAGTTCCGAGTTTCTCGACCTGGCCCGAACCTTCAACATGCCGGTGTTGCGGACGCAATATTCCATGTTTGTCGCGAGCGGAAGACTCTATATGAACGGATTGAGAGGACTGGACGGGTCCTGGTAGGACCGTCGATGCGGTAATGAGGAGAAATCTATGGAAAAACTGACATTCGAGGGGCTTCAGCAACGCCAAAAGGCGTTGTCCGAAAAGGCGGATTCCGCCCATGTTTCCCAGTTGTTGATCTGCGGCGGCACCGGGTGCCACGCCACCGGCAGCATCAAGGTGATCGACGCCATGAAGGAGGAGATCCGGAAACAGGGTTTGACCGACAAATACGAGGTCGTCGAAACCGGCTGCAACGGATTCTGCGCCATGGGCCCCATCATGGTCGTCCACCCGGAAGGGGTCTTTTACCAGAAACTCAAGGCCGACGACGCGCCCACCCTGGTCCGGGAGCACCTTATCGACGGCAAGCACGTGGAAAAGCTGCTGTACAAGGACCCAAACACCAAAAAACGGATCCCCCTTCAGGACGACATCCCTTTCTTCAACCACCAGATGCCCCGGGTCCTGCGCAACAAGGGGCTCATCGACCCCGAATCCATCGACGACTACATCCGGCGGGACGGGTACCAGGGCACGGCCAAGGCCCTTTTGGAGATGACCCCCGACGCGATCATCGCCGAGGTGAAGACTTCCGGCCTCCGGGGTCGGGGCGGCGCCGGGTTTCCCACGGGCCTCAAATGGGAGTTCGCCAGCAAAAGCCCCAGCGAGGTCAAGTTCGTGCTCTGCAACGCCGACGAAGGCGACCCCGGCGCCTTCATGGACCGGTCCATCCTCGAAGCCGACCCCCATGCGGTGATCGAGGGGATGATCATCGCCGCCAAGGCCATCAACGC
>CAZZBE010000326.1:2615-5055 GCA_964652715.1 uncultured Desulfobacteraceae bacterium | reverse complement strand
AAACTAGATTCACTACATAGAAATTCTCTTTCCCCAGTGCCAGTTGTTGCTCTACAGTAGAGAGAACCGTAATCTTTTCCGGTGAATCTCACTATACTTTTATTTCTTCCAACTGAGACTCCAGGAGCAACAACTATAAATCCTTCAGGTTGATTCTGTTCTCCTTCATATCCCAAAATAAAGTTAGAACTACTTACATTTGAAAATAGCCACTCCCATCTGTTAGGATTATTTTCTAATACAGCATACCAATCATTTGTATTTACAGAATTAATTAAACCTGATTTCCAATTTATTGAAGGTATATTATTACTATCATCTTGATCTTCATTATCATCATTATTAGCTTCAAGACTTTGTGAAGCTATATGTAATAAAAGCATATCGGTAAGTGATAGCGAGTGATGTCGAATATCTGGATATTTTCTTTCTAATAATCGAAGTATATTCGATATCATCTTTTTCTCCATAAATTACTTGCTAAACGAACTTCATTTGCTTTGCGTTGCATGTACGCTTGTTCTTGATTGTTGAACATTTGAAGCTCATGAGCTTGAGTATCATCTTGTAATCCCAATCTATGTTGATAGCCTAGATTAGATAAGTCTTTTTGAAATCCAAAATTTTGAGCTGCTTCTCGTTGGTTATGAGTAGAACCAGCTTCCATTTTCTTTAGGTCAAAACCATGAAGCTGTTGCGCTTCTTTTGACCTATATCCAGAACTAAGCTCCATCAGATTTTTGGTTTGACCAAATTGAATCTTACTGATATCTTTTGCAGCTTTAATTAAATTTTCTTGGTTACTATCAAAGCTTCCTCCCCAAAAATCACCATCACTTGCATTGTTATTACTATTAGCAGCTCTGGCGGCAGAAGCTGCTGCTGTACTTCCGCCGCCAGCAGAACCTCCAAAAATGGAATTGTAATCAGTTACTTTAATCCCTTTTTTGTACTGCTGGTTTTGAATGGCATCATACTTAGCCTGTCGTGCTTTCTTGGCTGCAAATTTTTGAATGTCTTGTTTCCACCAATCAGCAGAAGGTTCATCATTTCCATATTGTTTCTTATAATATGAGCCACCTCTTCCAATAGTAAACCCATAATTGTTATTTAAAGCTTGAATTCTTCCCATAATTATTTACCAATATTTATAAGATTGTGGATTTCCCACTGGGTTAAAAGCTTGAAACCATGAGCTATAAAGATTACCTTGAGCTGCAATTTTTGCAGCTCCTAATCTTCCTTCATTTTCAAGCTTGACTGTGGCAAGCCTATTCCTTTGTTCGCTGGCTGCTTGGTGTGCAGCCAGTGCTCTATCTGCTTGCGCTTGTTGAGCAGAATATGCCCGTGCTTGGATTTCAGCTTGATTTCGTCTGTTCCATTCATCTTGTGCTATTCTATTGGCTATACTACCTTCAAGACTTGTTTGAACCCTTTGATTTTTGGCTAATTCTTGAGCTAGTTTTAAATCGGTTGGAATACCAGTTTGTTTTGTGAAAGAGGAAGAGATAATTTTACCAGTCGGATTTTGTGACTTGATTTGCATCTGAAGAAGTTCTTTTTCATGTTCTCTTTTTAGCGAATCCGCATGTCTTTTTCGGTTATCTGCTTCACTAGCAAAACTCCGAGCTTTCCAATAATTGTCATTTTTGTTTCTTTGTGCTTCCTGGTTGGATTGTTTGGTATAGTCTTTTGGCTCATAAGATACTTGACTAGGATATCGATTTTGTTGAAAAGAGTTATTTCCTTGGGAAATTTGACTAGCACCCTCATTGATAACCCGCGTTGTTCTACGTTGTTCTGACGATGATCTACTAGGAAGATTATGCGTAGCTCTAGACGAAGCTAAAGCTCCAGACTTAACTGCTTTTGAATAATCGCCAATAGCCATAATTAATATCTTGCACTAACTATTGTTTGCACAGCGTCGTTTGCTCTTGCCCTAGCGTTGTCTAGTGCTTGAAGTCGATTAATTGCATCTTGACTTTCAAGTTGAGCAAAAGTTAATTTTTGCTCGTTAGCTTGCTCCCGTGCCATTTTTTCAAGGGCACGCTCAAACCCAAGTTCTTGAACCAATTTAGCTTGCTCAAGTTGCCATTCAGCATTTTCACGAGCTGTTTTCCAAGCCCTTCCTCCTACCAATTGATCTTCGTATGCCATATTTTCGTATGGATTATACTCAGGTTGATTTTGATAAAGATAATCTAATTCATCTTCAGCGAAGTTAGTTGCTTGCCCTGTGATTGTATCAACACCCTTCCCAATTGGGTTACCTGTTAATTTATTTACTCCGTATGCTCCTGCAACTCCTGCACCCCCAACTATCCAAGGCATCAAACCCCGTGCAATTTTTCCTGTCTCGTAGACTGCGCGTGCTACCGGTCTAGCTGCTCCTAATCCTGCCATACTTTTTTCTCCTGAATTTTTTAAGATGTCTTGA
>CAZZBE010000326.1:0-2515 GCA_964652715.1 uncultured Desulfobacteraceae bacterium | reverse complement strand
AGTTTTAGGCTTTTGTTTTCCACTTCCACGAATTGCTTCATCTATTCTATCTGCTCCCCAACCACCTCCCAAACTACCTGCAATTCCTCCAGCAATTCCTCCGATCGCTGTTCCTGGACCGGGTAGGATAGATGTACCTACTGCTGCTCCAACAGTAGCACCACCCCATCCACCAAGACCTGCTCCAGTTGAACCAGCAGCAGCACGAACTCTATCTTCTCCTTGCCGCCGTCCTTCATAATAGTCAAGCCCTACGCCAAGTGGACCAAGTGCTCTTCCTAAGATTTTTCCTATCATTTTTTACGACTTGAACGATTCAATTCAATCAATATCCAGGGTAGCTAGGAGGTACTTGATTATACATTGTATCTTCTTCTGGTCTTGTAGAGCTTAGTGAATAGTGTACAGATGGGATTCCGACAAATAAAGCAGTTGATGTAATGGGATTAGATAGAGCACTGCCAGCTACATCTCCTGTTTTGGCAGCAGACCTACCACTCCAATAACCAGCTCTTTCCCAAACATCTGCTGTATTTAAATAATCGCGTCGTTGATTACGGATACCATCTGCGATCGCACTTCTGACTTTTTGTTCTTGATCAAGAACCGCTCTTGCTCTTTGAACTGGTTCGCGAATATCACGAAGCTTTGGTTGTTGATTTGCAACCACTGATGCTTGGACATAACTATCATCCATGTAGGCTGGTAATTTGTTGGCTGTATTTAAAAGGAGCCTTTCATCAGCCAAGCTACTAAGCCCTTTTCTAAAGGCTCCCCCTGATCGACGTAGGGTATTAAGTCCTTTAAAAGCTAAATTCACAGTTTATTCCTCCATGTTTTGTTGAGCTTTCAATGCTTGCAATGTAATTAAGTCAGTTGACAAGCGGCGCCTCATGTAATCAATTTGACGATTACGTTGATCCGCATCTAATTGCAATTCCTGAAATTGTACACCTTCTCCTTGACCCATAGAAACCGCTTCAGGCTTGTATCCTAAAGATGCAGGTCTAGCCATCCCCGTATAATCTACTGGCATTGATGGTAATTGATCTTTGGTCAAAAGATTGAATCGTGGATCAATTGGAACTGCTTGACTAGGATCAAGTTCTGGATCTGGACGAGGTTTTGCTTTCCTTGCAGCAGATCCTGCGGCGAGAACAATAAATCCTGCAAGTGCTGCTTCAATAGGATTTCTCCTAATTAATCCAGTTACATTTTTTATTCGTTGCCCCCAGCTAGGAGCGGTATTTAATAGTGCCGCCCCTTGCGCTGCATTATTAACAGCAGGATTTGGATTTGGAAGATCAGCGATTCGTTTACCTCCTGTCCTTTGTTGAGCAGATCCTAGTTGCTGTTCTTGGGCAAATTTTTTCCGAAATTCCTCCGGTGATATTTCTTCGCCTGGGTTTATTGGTGGAAGTTCTCCTTCAAAATACACTTTATTCTCCCCTCATTTTTGATTTTAAATACTTACTTCCTGCTTTTTTGCTAAGCACGATCGCGCCTAACGCTGCGGCAACACCACTAGGAGTAATTCGGTATCCAAGTATAGATACTTCTGGACTATCATTAATTCCATCCATAGTGCCTTTTGCCATTCCTAAAGACATTTTATTCAGTAGCCCTGGATCTTTATTCCAAGTATAATCTCTATATTTCTTATACTCAGAATAAGAAACATCAGGACGCTCCTCATTAAACTGTTTCCATGGGAGAAGTTTACCTCCCCTTCCTAAAAAATGGCGCTCTATTGCCAAATCATACAGTGGAGCGGTGGATTTTCTGGGATCATCTTCTTCAGCTGTGATTGCTGACATACCAAGAGGGCGACCTCCTTCAGCTATATTGAGCGGATTGAAGTTCCCTGATCCAACAGATAAAGCTAACGGAGTAGCAAAGGCAGTTGCCATGCGATGTCGGCGATCGGGAAAATTACCTCGTCCCCAACGAGTTGATTTAACGACTGTACTTACAACATCAGCAGGATGTATATTCCAAAGATGATGACGTGAACCCTCGGATAATATATCTCCAGCAACTCTGCCTCCGGCAAATCCTACTTTACCAGAAGCACCTAAATTTTCATATAAATCTTTAGGTGCTCTTTTGCCAAAAACACTATACCCGTAAAATTCGTTAGGCGGGCCAAAAGCATAATTGGTTCCACGCTTTATTCCTTGAATTAAGCGATTAGCTTTATCTTTAATCATTGAAGTTTATCTATTATAGTATCTAGTTTTAAATTTATTCTATACATATCTCTTGAAATGTTTTGTATATCTGATTCAAGCTTTCTTAATTTTGAGCTAAGACGAGATATTTCATGAGTGATTCTAGATAGATCTACTTCATGGTCATTGGTAGAGCGTCTAGATTGATCTGATAAAATACTAAGATATCTTAGTGTTGGATCATTTGCAAATTCATCCTGGAATTCAAGAAAAATATCCGGGTTATTCATAGACTCGTGCTTTTAACCTGTACGCATAAGGGTTGTTTAATTGGGCTTGCGCCC
>CAZZBE010000325.1:1807-5093 GCA_964652715.1 uncultured Desulfobacteraceae bacterium | reverse complement strand
CCGAACCGGCGCGAGCGATCGGCCATTCGGCGGAGGGCTTCGGGGTGATCCGTATAATAATCGATCCGGTCGGCCAGCACCCCGCCGGTGGCCGCTTCCTGGGGGATCAGCTCCGCCCCGCCCGCATCCGCCGGCCCCCTGGCGTTGAGCGTCTGGTGGTCGTCGGCGGCGAAAGGGAAGGGGATGAAAACGGCCGGCTTCCCCAGGGCCGTCACCTCGGCCACCGTCGTGGCCCCGGCCCGGCAGATGATCAGATCGGCGGCGGCGTAGACCGGTCCCATATCCTGGAAAAACGCCCGGACATCCGCCGAAACGCCCGCCTCGCGGTAGCCCGCGGCCACCGCCTCCGCATCGTTCGGACCGGTCTGATGGACGAACCGGACCCGCTCCCGGTCTTTCAGCCGCCCCGCCGCCTCGACCATGGCCATGTTGACCGCATGGGCCCCCTGGCTCCCGCCCAGCACCGCCACGGTCAAAAACCGTTCGTTTCCCCTTTGTCCCTTTGTCCCTTTGTCCCTCTGTCCCTCCTCCAAAATTCCCCTCCGCACCGGATTCCCCAAAACCCGAACCCGGTCGGCGTATTTCCCCCCGATCCGGGTCCCCCCGAAGGAGACGTAAATCCGCTCCGCCAGGGGGGCCAGCGCCCGGTTGGTGATGCCCGGCAGCATGTTCTGTTCATGGAGGACCACCGGGATGGACGCCATCCGGGCCGCGACCGCCACGGGTCCCGCCGAATACCCTCCCACCCCGATGACCAGGTGGGGGCTAAATTCCCGGATGATGCGGGCGGATGCGGCCAACGCCATGGGCAGTTTGGCCAGGGCGATGGCCCCGTTTCGGAGGCCCCGCCGTTTGAGCCCTTCCACATCGACGGCCCGGCCCTCGAACCCGGCCGCCGTCAGGGCGGACCGTTCGAAGGGCTTGCCCGCGCCCACGAAAAGGACCCTGTTGTTCGGATCCCTCGATACCAGTTCCTCGGCCATGGCGATGCCGGGAAACAGGTGCCCCCCCGTGCCGCCGCCGGCGACGATCAAGCGGAGGGGACGCCCGGTCTTCATTCCGTTTCCGCGACCCCGATCTTCATGAGAACCCCCACCGCGATCAGGTTGAGCACCAGGGAGGTGCCGCCGTAACTGAGAAACGGCAGCGTGAGCCCTTTGGTGGGGAGAAGCGCCAGGGCCACGCCCGTGTTGACGCAGACCTGGAGGGCCAGGGCGAAGGTGATCCCGCCCGCCAGCAGGGAGGCGAACATGTCCGGCGCGTCGAGGGCGATCCGGATGCCCTTGTAGACGATCACCCCGTAGAGAACCAGGATGAACAGCACTCCCATCAGCCCCAGTTCCTCGCCGATGACCGAGAAGATGAAGTCGGTGTGGGGTTCGGGCAGGTAAAAGAGCTTCTGGTATCCCTGTCCCAGTCCCTTGCCCCAGATCCCCCCGGAGCCGAAGGCCATGAGGGAGTGGATGATCTGGTAGCCGCCGTCCGCGGCGTACTGCCAGGGGTCGAAAAAGCTGATAATCCGCTCGATCCGGTAGGATTCCACCACCAGAAAGACGTAAGCGGCCGGGAACAGAACGAGCAGGGACAGGCCCAGATGCTTTATCGGCACCCCGCCCATGAACATCATGATCCAGGTGAGGGCCCCCAGGATCACCACCGATCCGAAGTCGGGCTGGAGCACGATCAGAAAGGAAAAAATGCCGAGGACGATGAGGTGGGGGAGGAACCCGATGTAGAAATCGTCCAGTTGCTCCTGCTTCCGGCTCAGGGAATAGGCCAGGTAGAGGACCAGGACGAACCGCGCGAATTCGGCGGGCTGAAAGGAAATCCCCCCGATGTTGAGCCACCGGGTGGCGCCGCCGGCGGAAAAGCCGAAGGCCGGAATGTGGACCGCGAACAGCATGACGAACGTCAGCGCCACCAGCGGATAGGTGAGATGGCGGAGGGTTCGGATGGGCGTCCGGTAGGCGGCCAGCAGCAGCAGGACCCCCATGACGGCGTAAATCGCCTGTTTTTGCAGAAAGTAGGTGTCGGACCCGAATTTTTTCAGGGCCAGGGCGGAACTGGCGCTGTAGACCATGACCACCCCGATGCCCACCAGCAGCAGAACGGGCAGAAACATGGTAAAGTCGAAGGTCGAAAAAAAATCCCGGGGCGCCGCCGCGGTCCTCGGAACGGGCGCCACGTTCGCCATGGCCCGGGGCGCTGCCGGAGGATGCGGGATCATCGGTCCCCGGACGGTTTGAGTTCTGAAACGCATCGATGGAAATCCTCTCCGCGCTGGGCATAGGAAGCGTAACGGTCAAAACTGGCGCAGGCCGGAGACAGGAGCACCACATCCCCCGGCCCGGCGGCCCGGAAGGCCGCCCGCACCGCGTCATCCATATCGGCAGCCGTTCGGGTGGGGACCCGATCCCCCAGGTCGGCCTTCAGCATCCCGGCGGCCTCCCCCATGAGGAACAATCCCTTGACCCGCTTTTCGACGGCATCGGCCAGGGACTTGAACCCGCCCCCCTTGGTCCGGCCCCCCATGATCAGCAGGATGGGCGAATGGAAGGCCTCCAGCGCCCGGGCCGCGGCGTCCACGTTGGTGGCCTTGGAATCGTCGTAAAACCGGACCCCGTCGATCTCGGCCACGGGGGTCAGCCGGTGGCCGAGCCCCCGGAACCCGTCGATGGCCGCCTGGATCCCGGACGGCGTCGCCCCCGCGTGCAGGGCCGCCAGGGCCGCCGCCGCCAGGTTCTCCAGGTTGTGGCGGCCGGCCAGTTTCACGCCGGACAGGTCGAAGGGGATTTCATCTCCGTCGGTCCCTTGAATCACCAGCCGGGGCGAAAGATGTTTCGCTCCTGCACAGATGACGGCGTCGGCCGGGCCGCCGTCCGATCGGAAGGTCCGTCGGGTCGCGCCGGCGGGAATCCTGTCGGCGATGGACCCGATCCGGGGATCGGCGCCGTTGAAAATGGCCGCGTCTCCCGTCCGCTGATTTTCGAAGATCCGGGCCTTGGACCTTGCATAGGCGTCCATGTCGTCGTACCGATCCAAATGGTCGGGGGTGATGTTGAGCAGCGCCGCCACATGGGGGCGAAACGTCCGGATGGTGTCCAGCTGAAACGAACTCAGCTCCACCACGGCCGCGTCCACCCGGTCGCCGTCATGGGCCAGCCCGATCAGGGGCGCCCCGATGTTGCCGCCCACGAAGACATGTTTTCCGGACCTCCGCAGCATCTCCCCGATCCATTCGGTGGTGGTGGTCTTCCCGTTGGTGCCCGTCACCGCCGCCATGGGG
>CAZZBE010000325.1:0-1707 GCA_964652715.1 uncultured Desulfobacteraceae bacterium | reverse complement strand
TTCAACGTACTCAAAGAAATCAGCGCCAACGCAATGGCGATGATCCAGAACCGGACGATGACCTTGGGTTCGGGCCACCCCTTGAGTTCGAAATGGTGGTGGAGGGGGGCCATCCGGAAGATCCGCTTGCCGTTGGTCATCTTGAAAAATCCCACCTGGAAGATCACCGACAGGACCTCGATGACGAAGAGGCCGCCCACCAGCATCAGCAGGATCTCCTGCTTGGCCACCACGGCCACGGCGCCCAGGGCCCCGCCCAGGGCGAGGGACCCCACGTCGCCCATGAAAACCTGGGCCGGATAGGTGTTGAACCAGAGAAACCCTAAACCGGCCCCGGCCAGAACCCCGCAGAAGACGGTGATTTCGCCGCTCCCCACGATGTAGGGGATCTGGAGATACCGGGCGATCTCGACGTGCCCCGCCGCGTAGGCGAAGACCATGTAGGCCACCGCCGCCACGACCATGGGGCCGGTGGCCAGCCCGTCCAGGCCGTCGGTGAGGTTGACGGCGTTGGCGGCGCCCACGATGACCAGGGCCGCGAAGACCATGTATCCCCAGCCCAGATCGGGGTTGATGGTTTTGAAAAGGGGGACCGTGAGCCGGGTGTCCGCATCGGGCCGGAGGATCACGATGAGTCCGGCCAGAAGGGCCACCGCCGACTGGAGAAGGAATTTCTGCCGGACGCTCAACCCCTTGTTCCGTTTTTTGACCTGCATGAGGTAATCGTCCACGAAGCCGATGGCCCCGAAAGAGACGGTCACCCCCAGGATCATCCAGATGAGCCAGTTGGTCAGGTCCGCCCATAGCAGGGTGGCGGCCACGATGGAGAAGATGATCAGCAGACCGCCCATGGTGGGGGTGCCGGCCTTGGAATGATGGGTGCTGGGCCCCTCCTCCCGGATGTACTGGCCCACCTGCATCCGCTGAAGCTTGCGGATGACCCAGGGTCCCAGGAAAAAACAGATCAGGAAGGCGGTCAGGCTGGCGTAGATGGTCCGGAAGGTGATGTAACGGAATACATTAAAGATGGAGAAGGTGGCGTGGAGCGGAAAGAGTAGATGATAGAGCATGGTTGCGTTCTAAATCTCCTGGGAGATGCATTCCATTTTCATGGCGCGGGAGCCTTTGACCAGAACCCAGTCTCCGGGTTTCAAGATGTCCTTCAGTTTTTCACGAATGTCGTCGCGGCCGCCGCTGAAAACGGCCGTCGGGTCCATGCCGGCGTCCAGGGCCCCGGCGATCACGTCCGGGGCCAGCCGGCCGGCGGCGAAAAGACCGCTCAGATCCGATCCGGCCGCGGTTTGTCCCAGTTCCCGGTGAAGGGATTCGGCGTACGCCCCCAACTCATACATGTCCCCGGAGACGAAAAACCCCCGGGCCGTCCCCTTGAGCCGTTTCAGGGTGGCCAGGGCCGCGGTCATGGAGCCGGGATTGGCGTTGTAGGTGTCGTCGATAACCGTGATTCCCCCCTCGGTCCGGCGGATGTTCATCCGCCCCCGGACCGGCCGGAACGCCGACAGCCCGGCGGCGATTTCTTCCGGGGCGAGCCCCGCCAGATGGCCCACCGCCGCGGCGGCGAGCGCGTTGGATATCATGAAGTCGCCGGGGGCCGCAAGGGTCGTTTGCACATTTTCCCCGGCGATTTCCAGCATAAACCGGATGCCGGTTTCGGTGAGGGAGATGTCTCTTGCCCGAACCGCCGCGCGA
>CAZZBE010000324.1:0-5097 GCA_964652715.1 uncultured Desulfobacteraceae bacterium | reverse complement strand
TGTTCGTTCCCGTGGAAGACGAGGCGATCCTGGCCCAGCTCTCCGGCGAGCAGACCTTTGACGGCGTGCGGGTGCATGTGGCGGCCATCGGGTGGGCGTGAAAACGAAAAACATCATATTGAACCGTGATTCATATGATTTCGATGAGGGCCAAACGCCGCGCCCGGAACCTGCTTTGCCGTTTTTGGCTCGGCCCTCGGCGCCGATCATGCGCGTGGATGCCGGGTCAATGGCCTTTGTCGATCCCCGCCGCTTCCCGGAGGTTCCGGGCCATGGCCGATACATCCTCGTCCCCGAACCCGCGGCCGATGATGCCGTTTTCCACCTGCTCCACAAAGGCGGCCATGGGCAGGGGGACGCCCAGTTCACGGGCCGCCTCCAGGGCGATGAGCAGATCTTTCCGGTGGAGCTTCACCCGGAATCCCAGGGGGTAGTCGTTCTCCACCATGAAGCGGCCCCGGTTGGTCAATCCCCATGAGCCGGCGGCGCCGCCGCCCACCGCCTCAATGACTTTTTCCATGTCCAGTCCCGCCTTGAGCCC
This sequence comes from uncultured Desulfobacteraceae bacterium, assembly GCA_964652715.1. GTDB lineage: Bacteria > Desulfobacterota > Desulfobacteria > Desulfobacterales > JAABSP01 > JAABTD01. The sequence goes on along the minus strand of CAZZBE010000324.1, from coordinate 4,556 downwards.
CAGGGCCATGCCCTCGGCCACGCTCCAGTAGGTGCCGGCCACCAGGATCTGGTTGATGGCCTTGGCGATTTGACCCGCGCCGATGGGGCCGATGTGGACGATGGTCTTGCCCATGGCCGAAAGAACCGGCATGGCCCGCTCCAGATCGGCCGCCTCGCCGCCCGCCATGATGGAGAGGGTCCCCTTCCGGGCCCCTTCGGAGCCGCCCGACACCGGCGCGTCGAGCATGGCGGCGCCTTTTTCCTTCAGCTTCTGGGCGATCTCCTTTGTGACCGCGGGGCTGATGGTGGACATATCGACGACCAGCGCGCCCTCGCCGACGCCTTGGATCACCCCGTCGTCGCCCAGGATGACGGCCTCCACATCCGGCGTGTCGCTCACGCAGATGATGACGATGTCCGCCCCGGACGCCGCCGCCTTCGGCGATTCGGCCCGTTTGGCCCCTTCCGCGGCCGCGGGTTCCTCCCGCTCCCGGGTCCGGTTGTGGACGGTCACGTCGAATCCGGCTTTCAGGATGTTAACGGCCATGGGCGCGCCCATGGTTCCCATGCCGATGAATGCGATGTTCATAGCGCCTCCGTTTGCTGAGTTTGGATTTAGAATCTTAGTAATACACGCACCGGGTCCGGTGCCGGGGGATCGCCTTGTAATACGGTTGTTGCCCCCTGTTCCAGAGCAGATAATCCAGGCCCTGCGAAGCGACGGCGCGACCGGCCGCGTTGAGCGCCGCCTTGATCAACTCCACGGCGTGGAGGGCGCAGGCCCGGATTTCGATTTCTTCTTCGGACCCGGCTGGAATGAGGCTTCCGGATTCGATGCGCGCCGCCAGGCTTTCGTCATAAACCAGAATCCCATCCACCCGCAGCACATGGGGCACCAGGTTGTCGGCGAAGAGGGTCAGGCGATCGAGATCATGGAACCGGCCCAATCCTTTTCCATCGAGGGCGATGGAGAGATCGGCGGCGGTGAGCTGCGCCCGTTTGTAAAACGGCGTCCGGAGATTTTTATAAGGGTGGACATCGTTGAAAAACGGCATCTCCGCCAGTATCCGGATAAGGGTTTCAGCGGAGCCGTCCGCGGCGGCCACCAGGGACGAAAAATCGCCGCCAAACCGATTTAGAAGAAAATTTCCCAAATCATTCAGTGCTTTGGCGAAGAGCGCCATGAGTTCCCGAACCACCGCATCCGTGCCGCTCTGGCCAAAGATTTCCGCGCAGTCGGCGGCCGTGATTCTTGCCAGCGCATCGGCGGAAAGAGGGCCATGGGAGCGGTAATAATCAGTCAGGGAACTCGCCACCGTGAAATAGCCGGACATGCCCGGCCGTTTCCGGAGATGAGGAAAATATCCCGATCCAAAGTTAACGGCGTCCAGGGTGAGAAAAAAGGCGACCGTCTCATCTTCGTTGCCGATAAAATGGCGGTCGGCGTCGAGTTCCGGGGACGCGGCTTCATTCAGCGGAAGAGCCGCCGCATAGTCGGGAATCCGATCGTAATCAATGCGGACAAACCCCGCTCTTTCAGCCGCCGACGCGCACCCGGAATGGATTTCGTCTGTTATGTTCTTGTCCATGACGTTCTCCGCGAATTGGGATTTCTTGATGCGTCCAGGCACGATCTTAAGGAAATATCGATTTGTTTTTCCATACGTTTACCTCCTGGGCTTGGGATGCAGTTCGACCAGCTTCAGGGCAATGGCCAGCAAGGCCGTGCAAAAGGGCAAGAGCAATAATGTGCCGATTTGTTGCCAGCTCAATATCATGTCCGAATTCTGGAAGACTTGCAGCGCCACGCGGAGAAACAGCACAAAAATAATAACGATAATCACTTCCGCCACAACCTGCTTCAATTGCCCGATCTCTTTTACTCTGAGCCAGGAAGGCAGCGCCAGTTCGTTCCTCTCCTCTTTGAGCGCCTGTTCCGGACGGATAAAGAGCGAATACACGCCGTAGGCGAAATAAAGCAGTACAATGGCGATCAAAAACCGATCGAGCCCTTCGATGACCTTGATGACAGCCAGAGCGCCGGGCGAGGCTCCAGCCTCGCGCTTGACCGGTGCGGACAACCCTTTCTCAAAGGCCATATAAATATCGTACAACCCTAAGTAAAACATTAAAACGCTGCTGGCAAGGGATCCGAGAACCGCCATCAATGTCAGATAACGAGATCCCAGAACGACGGAACGCTCCATTTTTCTCCACTTTGTGATCATTTTCTTTCCTTTCATTGCCGCCCGACTATGGCGTTTCAGTTCGATCATACGTTTCCAGGCCGCTTCGTTCAAGAAGAATATCGTTGACTGCATTTTCATGGTGTTGGATGGCATGGAATGTGCTTTAAGGACCCCTTGACATCGACATCACCGTCTCCGAAGGTCTCCTGACCCTGAGCGGCGAGAAGAAGGACGAGCAGGAGGAGAAGAAAGAGAACTACCATGTCCGCGAAAGCCGGTACGGATCTTTCCGCAGGACGGTCCGCCTGCCGGCGAGCGTCGAATCCGACAAGATCGACGCCAGCTACAATGACGGTGTTCTCACGGTCTCCGTTCCCAAGAGCGAAAAGGCCAAATCGAAGAAGATCGAAGTGAAGGGATAACGGATACGGCTTCCATCCGAGAATCCGGAGCGTTGAATAGAAAAAGGGCGCGTCGGGAAAACCCCGGCGCGCCCTTTGCCGTTAGCGGCGTGGATATAGGCGTTCGGCCTGCTTAGAAAAAGACCTCGCAATAGACCAGCGAGTCGGGAAAGCATTCGTCGATAAGGAGGGTGGCTTCCTGAACCATTTCGGTTCGGCCGCACAAATAAAAATCGGACGTAGTCCGGGGCAAGCCGGATCGAAGGTAATCGGTCACGGTTCCGGAAAACGCGTCCCGCGGCATCCTCCCTTTGGGGATGGATTTCGAGATACAGGGGATGTAATGACACTCGGACCGCCGAAAGAGGGATTCGCAGTAGAGATCTTCCGGCAGGCTCACGCCGTGCAGGAGCGTGAATCCCGATACGCCAGAGCGACACATGGATACGAAGGGGGCCACTCCCGTGCCCGTGGCGATAAAAACCGGCGGGCGTGAAGACGGTTTAAACGTAAAGTATCCATGGGGCCCGGTGAAATCGAATCGGGCGCCGATCTCGAATGTCGATAGAACGGACGTGAACGCCCCATCGGCCACGTGGCGGACCAACAGTTCGATTTTCGGCTCATCCGGCGTGGAGATGATCGAATAGTATCGCTGGATGTCGCCGTAAACGAACCGGATGTTCTGCCCGGGCATGAAGTCGAAGGAGGCCGGGCGCGTCAACTCGAGTTTGAACGCTTTTTCCGAGACAACGGTTCGTCCGATCAACTCGGCGGTCTGAATGTCATCGGCCGCGCCGATTTTGTCGGGGCGTTTGATTTTTTCCATCGAAGGATTCCTCAACGCGGGTTCACCAGAGCGATCCTTGCGCATGGGGGCGGGATCATCTGTTTTTCTTTTTCATCGTACTTAAGCCCCCCGGACCTGTCAACGCCAAAACCCGGCAGATTTGATTGATTAATTCAAGCCGGGGGATTTGTCAATCGCCAGCCTGCGGGTTCCTGTGGAAGACGGCAAAATTCAACCGGAAGACGATGAAAAATCGACTTCGGGTTGACTGTCAACGCCTCGTCATTCGTGATATAGGATTTAAGGAAAAGCGTTTCGGGGATGGGCAAAGCCGTTTACACCGGCATTGGTCAACAGAAGAGTCTATGGGTTGTCATAAAACCGACCCGAAAGGAAGACCGGGGTGAAACCGGAAAAAAAAGTGGTGATCGAGGTGATGTACAAGGCCGACTACTGTCTCCCCTGTTTTTATATGGATCAGACCGTCCTTGAAATCCTGCCCCGATACGCCGACCGCGTGGACTACCGACGGGTGGATTTCATGAAGGGCGAGGGGAAAAAGCGGTTTCTTCAATTGTCCTGTGAACTTTACGGCGAAGACGCGGTTCAGAAGCATTGCCGCGTGGCCCCGGTCCCTTCTCTTTTTATCAATGGCGAGCTGGTTTTTGACGCGATTCCGCCCATGTTTGAACTGGAGGAAGTCATGGAGGAGGCGATCGGGAAAAGGGAGGCCATCCATCTGGAAATTCTCCATGAAGGCCCCCACTGCATGCCCTGCGAATACATGACCCGGGTGGTGGAGGAAGTCGCCCCCGAGTTCAATGGCGAGTTGAAATGGGAAAAGGTGGTGTTGACCCGAAAGGAAGGGGCCGTCCGATTCGATGAACTGGCCCGGACTCTTGGGAAGCTGCCGCCGGTCCCCTCTTTGTTCATTGATGGCCGGCTGGCCTTCGACCACATTCCGGGCCCGGATGAGCTGCGGGACTGCTTGAACGGCATGCTCGGCCGGGTCGGAGACTAACCCGCCATGTCTGAAAATTCTGCGGAAAAGCGGTATATTTACAAAACCAGGGGCGTCTGCCCCGCTGAGATTCATTTCCGCATCGACGGGGACGTCCTGGTGGATTTGCGGTTTGTGGGGGGCGGGTGCCCGGGCAATTCGACCCTTGTTTCGCGGTTGCTGAACGGCCGTCCC
>CAZZBE010000323.1:0-5104 GCA_964652715.1 uncultured Desulfobacteraceae bacterium | reverse complement strand
ATTCTAAAAGGAGCCCGGTCGTATGAACGCCGATGATGTCCATGCCTTATTGCGCAAAGGCGAAAATTCACGTTTAGAGTTCAAGTCGGATGCGGTTTCCAACGAGGAGCTGGCCATTGCGATGGTGTCGTTTTTAAACGGTCAGGGCGGAACGATCCTTTTAGGGGTTGAGGACAACGCCGCGGTCGCCGGGATTTCCGGTTCGACGGATAAAAGGATGAACGCAATCTATCAGGTCTGCCAGAATCGCGTCAAACCGCCAGTGATCCCTGAAATCGACGCCATCGACGTCAAGGGGAAAACCGTTCTGGCCATCTCGCTCGAAAAAGGCGTCCAGAAACCCTACTATATCGTCAAAAATGAAAAAACCCTCTACTATATCCGCTCGGGCACGACATGCCGTTTGGCGACGCCCGACCAGATCGCGATCCTGTATGCGAATCACCCCGCTGTCCATTACGACGTATCCCCGGCGCCTGAAGTGGATCTCGACCACCTGGACGAACGGCGAATCCGGCAGTATTTCACCGAGATCAAACACCTCACCGAAAAACAGTATCTGGACCGGCGCATCCCCCTGTGTCTCGCATCCAGAATCGCCGCGACCATTGAAGACCGCGCCGTGGCCACCCTGGCCGGCGTGCTGCTGTTTTTTCGGGAACCCAGCCAGTTCGCAGCTTCCGCCGGCGTTCGATGCGCGGTGTTCAAGGGGGCGCATAAGGACTATGCCATGACGGACCACAAATTCCTGGATGGTCCGCTCACCCCCTATTCGCCCGGCGGCGTCAACGTGGAATACGGATTGATCGAAGACGCGATTCGATTCGTGGAATCCAACATCCGGACCGTGAGTTACATGAAGGGAATCCGGCGGATCTCCGAGGCTGAATATCCCATCGAAACCTTGCGGGAAGCCATCACCAACGCGCTTGTTCACCGGGATTACGCCCTTCTGGGCGGGCAGATCCAGGTGTTGATTTATTCCGACCGAATCGAAATCCGGTCGCCCGGCAGATTGCCGAACACCCTGACCCTGGAAATGGTCCAAACCGGCGCCAGCTTCGCCAGGAACCCGGTGCTCATGAAATTCGTGGAGAACTACGGCTATGTCGAGCACCTGGGGCTGGGCGTTCCCGAAAAAATCATCAAGCCCATGCTCGACAGGGGATATCCGCACCCGGAATTCATCGATAACGGCTATGAATTCGTCGTGGTATTGCGGAAGTCTTCCCAAGCCTCCTGACGGCGGCATGCACGGCGCCTGGATCTTGTCACAACCGCCCGCTCAACGCCTTCCGCAACACCTTCACCAGTTTCTCCTCCGTCATGGGAATCGGATTCGTCGCCATATTCGCATCCGCCATGGCCATGCGGGCGATCTCCGGGATGTCTGCTTCGCGCACGCCCACGGCGTTCAGGGAGATGGGCATCCCCAGGTCGTTGCGGAGGTCGATGATCCAGTTCAGAAGGCCGTCGAAGGTGTGCTGAGGGAGGTCGATGTTGCGGGCCAGGTCGGCGATGCGGTTGACGATGGCCCGGCGGTTGAACACGAGCGCGTAGGGCATGACGGCGGCGATGACGCGGCCGTGGGGGATTTTGTGGATGCCGCCCACGGCGTGGGCGATGCCGTGCATGGCGCCCAGGCCTTTCTCGAAGGCGATGGCGCCCATGATGGAGGCGGCCATCATGTAGACCCGGGGCTCCAGCTTGCGGCCGTCGGTGAAGGCGGGCCGCATCCAGTTTTTGATGTAGCCGACGCCCTGGACGGCGATGGCGTCCAGGATGGGGTGGAAGCCGGGGCTGCAATAAGCCTCCAGGTTGTGGGCCAGGGCGTCCATGCCGGTGGTGGCGGTGAGATAGGGGATCAGGCCCCGGGTCAGTTCGGGATCAGCCACCACGATGGCGGGCATCAGATCGGGGTGCCAGAGGCTCACCTTGGCGCCGGAGGCCGGGTCGAGGATGACGGCGTTGGCGTCCACCTCCGAGCCGGTGCCGGCGGTGGTGGGGACGGCGATGACGGGCGGCGCGGCGGTCGGCGGCGAGATGGGCGTCGGCGCGCCGGACCGGTAGGCCCACATGGCTGTCGGGCCGACGGTGGTCGACAGCGCCACGGCCTTGGCGGCGTCCAGGACCGAGCCGCCGCCCGCGGCGATGATGCCGTTGTAGCGGCCCTCCAGGAAGGTCCGGGCGCCGGCCAGGACGACCTCGCCGTCGGGTTCCGCGCGGATGCCGTCGAACAGGCCGATGCCGAGGGTCTCCCGGCGGCAGGTCGTGAGGATGCGGCGGATAAAGGGCCGGCGGGTCAGTTTGGCGTCCGTGATGAGCAGCGGGCGGGTCAGTTGGAGAGCCCAGCAGATGGCCGGCAGTTCCCGGATGCGGCCCGCGCCGAACCGGATCTCCGTGGGGTGCCGCCAGGTGGCCTGAAGGGCGTTGATTTTGGTTCGTTTGGGCGGGGTCATTCGTTTCCTTTCAGGTTTTCGCCGGGTGGACGGGGTGGACGGCGTGGACCGGGTGGACAGAGTGGACCGGCGGATGATGCAACGCCCGCTGGTCAGGCGTCCGCGGTTCCGTTCAGGTTCAGTTCCGCCCGTTTTTGCGGGCTGGGCGCGCCGGTTTCATCCCATCCTCTTTCGGTATAGTATTCGGCCAGCATGGCCGGCAGATCGGGGACCTGTCCGTTGGTTCCGCCGTCCGGCAGCGGGGTCCGCATCCGGGGGGGCAGGGCGTCGTCCGACGATCGGACCCCGCAACGGAGGTTGTAGAGGCGCTTGAGGTTGAAAATCCGTTCTCCCGTCCGGAGGAAAGCGGCCATGTCGCCTTCCCATCCCGTGGTCAGTTGAAAGCAGGTCAGCAGGTCGGCGACGGTGATGCCGGAATAGAGGACGAATTTGCAGATCTTCAGGGAATCCAGCAGGCCCATGAGGTTTTGCATTCTGGCGGCCATGATTCCCTTGCCGGCGGTGGCGAACCGGTCGAGGGGCTGGGGGTATCCGAGTTCGGGAATCGCCAGGGACCCTTCCAGGGCGTGGGTGAGGCCGGCCAGGTGGCAGGCCCCCCGGTTCGATGTGGCGTAGGAGATGGCGGAGCTGAAATAGGCCCGGGGATCGTGGGCCGGGAACTCCAGCCCCTTGACGTGGACGGCGAAGGGGGCGGCGTCCGGCCCGATGTGTTCGGCGGCTTTTTTCACGCCCCGGCCCAGGACCCGTCCGAACCCTTCGTTCTCGCCGATGAGGCGGACGATCTCCAGCATGGCGTCGGCATCCCCCCAGCGGAGGGCCATGCCGCCCAGGTCGGCTTCGGTGATCAGGCCCCGGTCGAAGGCCTCCATGGCGAAGGCGACGGCCGCGCCCACCGAGATGGTGTCCATGCCGTACCGGTTGCACCGGTCGTTGGCCTTGCAGACGGCGGCCAGGTCGTCCACCAGGCAGTAGGCCCCCAGACTGGCAAGGCTCTCGTATTCGGGGCCGGCGCCTTTTTTGACTGCGTATCGGTCGGTCTGAAAGGCCACCTCCCGGCCGCAGCCGATGGGGCAGGCCCCGCAGGCGTAGCGGCCTTTCAGGTAGATCTCCGCCAGCCGTTCGCCGGTCAGTTTTTCAGCGTCCGGCCAGGTTCCCCGGGCGAAATTCTGGATGGGCATGTCGCCGGAGGCCTCCAGGCACATCAGCCCGCCGGAGGTGCCGTATTGCCGAAGGTAGGCCGACGACGCCTTGATCCGGCCGAGCATGTCCTTGACGTGGGTCCGCAGCCCGTCCGGGTCGGCGACCGGCGCCTTCTTGTTTCCCGAAACCACGACGGCTTTCACCCCCTTGGCGCCCATGACCGCCCCCAAACCGCACCGCCCGGCGGCCCGGCCGTGCCGTCCGTCGTGCATCACAGAGGCCAACAGTACTTGCCGTTCCCCGGCCGGGCCGATGGCGGCGATTTCGGCCTTGGGGCCGTGGGTCTCCTTTATCGCATCGGCGGTTTCGTAGGCGTTCATGCCCCAGAGATGGGCCCCGTCTTCGATCTTCACCGAATCCTCGTCGATGACGATGATCACTGGTTGGGAGGATGCGCCCCGGATGGCCACCGCATCCAGTCCCGCGCCCCGCAACCGGGTTCCCCAGCGGCCCCCCACGTCGCTTTCGGCGAAAATGCCGGTCAGGGGGGATTTGGCCACGATGGCGTGGCGTCCCGTGGACGGGATTTGGGTTCCGGTGAAAGGACCGGCGGCGAAGATGAGGCGGTTGCCCGGGCCGAGGGCATCGGCGTCCTTTCCGGCGTGGTCGAAAAGGAGTTTGGCGCCCAGGCCGCTGCCGCCGATGTAGCCCCGGAGGAGAGCGTCCGGGATGTCGGTGATTTTGTGGGAACCGGTGTCGAGATCGATTTCGAGGCGTTTGTTGAAATAACTGTGCATTTTTATGTAACCTATAGAAAATACAGCGTCCATCCGCCACGTCGCCTGGGATTGAAATCCCAGGCTGAATCCATGAAACCGGCTGAAAGCCGGTTATGGCTGACGGCCTGGCGCCTGGACGACTGCAATTGGAACCGGCTTTAGCCGGTTTTTAAAAATTGAGCCTGGGAATTCATTCCAAGGCGGCATAGCCGAGCGGCTTTGAATCAATTCGGCCTGGGATGAACAGACAGAGTCCTTCATTTCACGCAAATTTCGATCAGCTCTCTCAATCCGTCGACTTTTTCAAAATCCCACACCATTTCGGCGATTTTCGATGCCGTTTCCCGCCCGAGGATCGGTTCCACGAGCCATAAAAATTTGGCCTCCAGGTCCGCGTCGGTGGGAAGCCCGCTGGCGGGGTCCCATTTGGCGGACATGACGCCCGATTTCAACGAGCGGCCGTCCGCCGTCTCCACCACGACCTCGGCCAGGGCCTTGGCCGGGAATTCGCGGTTGAACCGGTCGGCCGTCGTCACGTCGATCCGGTCCATGAGGGCGCGGATGTCGGCGTCGAAGAGGCGGGGCGGCAGGGTCTGGGCCGGGCCGACTTCGCCGTCCAGCAGGGCCGCGGCGATGGGGAAGGCCATGTTGTACTGGGCTTCTTCGGTGTCGGCGGGCCAGGCGCGGGTCAGGGCCGCGGCTTCGTCGAAGGTGACGATCTTGATG
>CAZZBE010000322.1:0-5141 GCA_964652715.1 uncultured Desulfobacteraceae bacterium | reverse complement strand
TGTCCCTTTGTCCCTCTGTCCCTCTGTCCCTCACTTTTTAACATTGATGGAACCCGCCGCATGTGGTAGATTTCCGTCTTACAACTTCTTCTGGAGGATCGAAACCGCATGTCGGAATTCACCCACATCGACGACAAAGGCCACGTCCGAATGGTGGACGTATCGGAAAAACACCCCACCCGGCGGCAGGCCCTGGCCGGGGGCCGGATCGCCATGACGGCCCAAACCCTTGAAAAAATATTGAGCCACGCCGTCCGGAAGGGCAACGTCCTGGAGACGGCCCGCATCGCCGGGGTCATGGCCGCCAAACGGACGGCGGACCTCATCCCCATGTGCCATCCCCTCAACCTCACCCATATCCAGGTGGATTTCATCCCCGACACGGAGGCGCCGGCCATCGACATCCGGGCGGCGGCGCGCATCACCGGCCAGACCGGGGTGGAGATGGAGGCCCTGACCGCGGTCTCGGTGGCGGCTTTGACCATCTACGACATGTGCAAAGCCTCGGACCGGTCCATGGCCATCTCCGACATCCGGCTCATGGAAAAATCCGGGGGCAAGAGCGGGACCTGGGTCCGCCCCGACATCAGACCCGGCGCCGAAGCCGAAGGCGGCCTCTCATGAGGCGACGGTTTATAGTCGTCGCGTTGATGGGGCTTCTGGCGCTGACGGCCGGCTGCCCCGGCCCCGAAAAGCCCCCCCCCGTCCGGGGACCCGTCTTCCGGGTCGCCGAGGCGGACCTGCCCCGGTTCACCGACGACATGTTCCTGGACGGCCTCTCCGACGCCGTTCGTCAGAGCCTGGTCTACCTTAACCGGGTCCCCGAGGACCGCGCCTTCCGGTTCGGCGACGACGCCTACCCCGCATCCCACATGATCCGGTCCATGGAGCGGCTCCTGGCCTTCATCGCCCGGAAGCCGGCCATGGGCGAGATCGACCGCTTTATCCGGGACCACTACCGGGTCTACCGGTCCGCCGGCCGGGAGACCACCGGCCGGGTGCTTTTCACCGGCTATTTCGAGCCCCTGCTGAAAGGCAGCCGCGCCCCGGAGGGCCCCTATCGATACCCCGTTTACGGCCGGCCCAAGGACCTGGCCGTGGTGGATCTGGGCCAGTTCTCCGACAAGTACGAAGGGGAGCGGATCATCGGCCGGGTCTCGGGCGGCGCCTTCGTCCCCTACCACGACCGGGACGCCATCATGGAGGGCGGCGCCCTGGTGGGGAAAGCCGACGTGCTGGCCTGGGTGGACGACCGGGTCGATCTGTTTTTCCTCCATATCCAGGGGTCGGGCAAGATCGCCCTGACCTCCGGCGAAGTCCTCAACGTCCACTACAACGCCAAAAACGGCCGGCCCTACCGCTCCATCGGCCAGCTCCTCATCGACGAGGACAAGGTCTCCCTGGAAGCGATGTCCATGCAGGCCATCAAGGCCTATCTCGGGGACCACCCCGAAGAGGTCCGCCGGATCCTCAACCACAACCCCTCCTACATTTTCTTCAGCGTGGAGGAGGACGGGCCCTACGGCGCCCTCAACGTCCGGCTGACCCCGGGCCGCTCCATCGCCGTGGACCGGTCCCTCTTCCCCCTGTCGGCCCTGGCCTTTATCCGGACCGAAAAGCCCCTGGTGGACGGCGACGGCCGGATCGTGGAATGGCGCGAATTCTCCCGGTTCGTCCTGACCCAGGACACCGGCGGCGCCATCAAGGGACCGGGCCGGGCCGACCTCTTCTGGGGCGCCGGCCCCTATGCCGAGATCGCCGCCGGCCACATGCGCCACAACGGAGACCTCTTCGTCCTGGTGTTGAAACCCAAAGGAGATTGACCATGGAAATCGCCGCAAAGGACGTGATGACCCGCCGGTTCCACACCCTGTCGCCGGAGATGGACCTCTCCGGGGCGGTGGGGATGTTCAAGACCGCCAGCCGGTACGAGGGCCGGAAAATCTTCGGCATGATGGTCACCGACGGAGACGGCCGGCTTTCGGGGATGCTCTCCATGTACGACATCCTGCTTTTTATCCAGCCCAAGCACATCCACCTCTGGGGCGCCATGGACGACGTGGACATCGCCGGACTGGTGGCGTCCTCCTGCCGGCAGGCCCGGTCCATTCGGGTGGGGGACATCATGACTCCCGAGGTGGTCTCGGCGACGCCCGACACCCACCTGCTGGTGGTGCTGGACATCATGATCAAAAAGCACATCCGCCGGATCCCGGTGTTGGAGAACGATCGGATCGAAGGGATCCTTTACATCTCCGACCTGTTCTACCACCTCGTCGAGGAACTGGCCTGAAACGGACGCCCCATGCCCATCATCCACCGAAAAAACGCCCTCTCCCACGTCACCGTCGGGGAGGCCATGCGCCGCCAGGTGGTCCGGATCCCCGCCGAAACGCCCCTGGACCGGGCCATCGGCCGGTTCATCAAATACAAAGTCAACGCCCTGCTGACGATCGACGAGGCGGAGCAGCCCGCGGGCGTCCTTTCCAAGACGGACATCATGGGCGCCTATTACGCGGGATTGCCCATCGAAACCCCGGCGGCCGACATCATGATCGCCCCGCCCCTCTACTGCCAAACGACCGATTCCCTGGAAGCGGCCCTGGAGCGGATGCGGGAAAACGGCGTCTACCGCCTTTATGTTATGGAGCAGGACCGGCTGGCGGGGGTTCTGGCCTATCCGGACATCGTGGGGCTCCTCTACCGGTTCTGCCGGGACTGCCGGTACAGCCGGCTGAACCGGAAAAGCGGCGACGGCGGCCCGGATCGCTACACCGTGCGGGAGGTCATGACCACCTCGGTCATGGGGTTTCCCCAAGACGCGCCCCTCACGGACGTGATGGAGGGGCTGTCGGCCCACCGGTTCGGGGCCGTCCTGATCCGGGACGGCGCCGACCGTCCGGCCGGCGTGGTCTCCAAGACCGACCTGGCCCTGGCCTACAAACGGGGCGTGGACAGCGGCGCGCCGGCCGGCGACATCATGTCCGGACCGGTCCTCTCCCGGGACGCGGACGATTTCCTGGAAGCGGCCATCCGGACCCTGATTTTTTCCCAGATCCAGCGGATCTTCGTCCACGAAAGCGCCCCGGAGAACATCGTCGGAGTCCTCTCCCTGACGGATGCGGCCCGGCTCCGGTCCGGCTCCTGTCACGCCTGCGTCAGCAGCCGCATCAAGGTGGAAGACGGGGGCGACGCCGGTTGATTCCCCTTGACATGTCGAGGCGAAATTCCATAGAAACAAACGGTTTTGGACAGACCGTCAACCGGATCGAATAGGAGACCGATATGTTTGGCATGGGCATGCCCGAAATTCTGCTCATCCTGGCGGTGGCGCTGATCGTCATCGGCCCCAAAAAGCTGCCCGACCTGGCCAAATCCCTGGGCCGGGCCATGGGGGAATTCAAGCGCGCCACCAGCGAATTCAAAGAGACCATGGAGATCGATTCCCAGCTCTCCGAGGTGCGGAAGACCTTCGACGAGATGAACGACGACGTCCGGAAAAAATTCGACGACGCCACGGCATCCAAACCGCCGGAGGCGAAAAAGCCATCGGACAAAACGCCGCCGGAATCCCCTCCCCCGGGGGAGGCCCCGCCGTCGGACGCGCCAACGGCAGAGGACGCCGAAGCGCCCAAAGAAACCGGGGCGCCCCCCGACGCACCGCCCGAGCCGGAAAAAAGGCCCGCCGATGACCACTGAAGAAGACAAAATGCCGTTCATGGCCCATCTGGACGAACTGCGGACCCGCCTGATCCGGGCCTTCTACGCCGTGGGGGCCGGCTTCGTGATCTGCTATTTTTTCAAGGAGCAGCTCTTCCAGGTGCTGGCCCAACCCCTGATTTCCGCCATGGGCGCGGGGGACAAACTGGTCTTCACCGGGCTGCCCGAAGCGTTCTTTACCTATCTAAAGGTGGCGCTCCTGGCCGGCATCGGGCTGGCGGCCCCGGTCATCTTCTACCAGTTCTGGATGTTCGTGGCGCCGGGCCTCTACCAGACGGAAAAGAAGTTGATGATCCCCATCGTCATCCTCTCCACCTTTTTCTTCGTGGGCGGGGCCCTGTTCGGGTATTTCATCGTCTTTCCCTGGGGGTTCAAATTTTTCCTGGGATTCGCCAGCGACACCATCCAGCCGCTCCCGTCCATGAAGGAGTACCTGGGCTTCGCCACCAAGCTGCTGCTGGCCTTCGGCATCGCCTTCGAACTGCCCCTGGTCATCACCTTCATGGCCCGGATGGGCCTGGTTTCCGTGGATTTCCTCAAGAAAAACCGGAAATACGCCCTCCTTCTCTTTTTCATGGGATCGGCCATCCTCACCCCGCCGGACGTGGTGACCCAGGTCATGATGGCCTTTCCCCTGATGTTTCTTTACGAACTGAGCATCGTCGGGGCCAGGGTTTTCGGACGAAAGCGATGGGACGAGGATCTGGAAGACGAAGCGGAACCGGCGTCGGATGCGAAAGGAACCGGAGATGAGTGATGAACAGGGGGCGGAAGGGCCCATCCAATACGCCCTTGAACTCCAGGACACATCGGCCGGTTCCGGATACTTTGCCTGCGAACCCGTCCATGACCGGTTTTTCAGCGCCTGGGTCGATTATCTGCGCGAACATCCCTATGACGGATTTCTCCACAAGCACCTCCTCAACGTCCTGAAGGTGCTCCCGGAAGCCAAAGTGAAGGGCTGGATCGGGGAGGCCGTGCCCCACGACCCGGTCTTCGGGGCCCTGCTTTACGAGGCCTGCCTGATGCACGAAAAATTCGCCGGCCTCCAGCCGCTATTCACCCGGGACGACCTGCGGGCCATGGCGGACAGCACGCCCCTGGTCTACATCCGATCCATCCTTCAGCCGGACCATGAGATCCATTTAAGATGGATGCAGCGCTTCGAGCCCAACATCGGCTTCCACCGGCCGCTGCCGCCGCCGGACGAGGCCGGCATCGAGCCGCCCTTCGCTCCGGACGCGCCGCCGTCCCCGGCGGACGCCGTCCACATCCGCGATCTGGCGCCGACCGGGAAAAACCGGGAGGCCTCCGAACCGCCGCCCGGGCCGGAGGCGGTGGCCCACACGGCCCTGGACCGGCTCTCGGCCCTCGGCGTGCTGATGGACGACGCCAAACGCCACACCGCCTCCCTGAGTCCC
>CAZZBE010000321.1:0-5155 GCA_964652715.1 uncultured Desulfobacteraceae bacterium | reverse complement strand
GGAATGTCGCGGCGCGGCAAAGGCGTATAGCCAGGGGGTTCAACCCCTGGATGGGGGGGAGCGAGTCTGATATTCGACATAAAAAAAGCCCCGATGACGTGGTCGGGGCTTTTTTCAGACGGTATGGGGAGAGATCGTTAGGCCTTTTTAAGGGACTCGATCTCCTGCTTCAGCTCTCTGATCTCGGACTTATATTTCTCTACGTCTTCTTCCTCTTTTTCAGGGACGGGGGTATCCGTTTTCTTCCAGGTGTCCTTCAGCTCGTCGAACCCGAGATAGAGCGCCAGACAGCCGCCGAGGAGCAGCATGATCGGAATCGCACCGGCCAGAAGCTGCAAAAAGGGTTTCCACCAGACGGACAAGCCGATCAGACCCAACACCGCTGCAACCGCACCACCAATTAACGTCTTCATAGAACCTCTTCCTCCTTTAAATTTGATTCTTTGGATAATACCCGAGTGATTTACACGATGCGTTATACATCCAAAGCCTTGAACATCTCTCCTCAAATATCTAAGGATTTTGACAGGATAAACGTCATCCTAACCCGATCCCCAACGGATTTCTAACGGGATATCATAACCATCCGGACAACGCAAGCTTATTTTTGTCCATCTCCGCGGTAAAAAATAAACCGTTGCAAGCCATCCGGGATTCTGATAGCTTTTCCTGATTTAGATTCAGGCGGGCGCGCCCGCTGTAAATCCGAACGCCGAACGACTGTATGGATGGCAAAAGATGTGGAAAAGCTTTCGATCGAAACTGAGCCGGGCGCGGAATCGGATAGGACGCTGGGTGGATGTGGCCCTGGGGGGAACCCACCATTACTATAGCTGCTATCTTCCCCCCTCCCTCGGCCGCCTCCTCAATTTTATCTTCCGGCTGTTTTATTCCGGCATCACCTTCCGGGAAGAAGAACGCAACAAGCTGCGGGCCCTGCCCGAAGACGCGGTCATCGTCTACGCCACCAAATATAAAAGCCTTTTCGAATATCTTTTCTACCATTACCGCTACAAGTCGGACGACCTCCCCGTGCCCGTCGTCGGCTTCGACTACAACACCCTGCTGTTGCAGCCGGTGTCCCGGATCGCCCGCATGCTGCTGGCCCACATCGACCATCTTTATCGCCACCTCAGCCTGCCCGATCCCTACGAGAGCGGGCATCTCCGGGACGAACTCGTCTCCGGCCGCGCCGGCCTGCTCTCTCTGGTGGAAAAGAAGGGGTTCCGCCGGCGGTTCGTGGAATCCTACACCGACCCGCTCCGGTACCTCATCGAAACCCAGCAGGCCATCGAACAGCCCGTCTACATCGTTCCCCAGCTCATGTTTTTCGGCCGCGCCCCCCACCGGTCCGTGCCGAGCATCATCGACATCCTCTTCGGCACCGAGGAACGGCCCGGGCCGACCCGGCGCTTTGCGACGCTGATCCGGAACCCCGGCAAGATTTTCGTGGAGGTCTCCGATCCTTTCGACCTCAAAGCCTTTCTCGACAGCCCCGAAAACCAGTACCAGAGCGTGGAAAACCTGGCCTTGACCCTCCGGCGGCGGCTCCTGGTCCAGCTCAACCGCCACCGCCAGTCCATCACCGGGCCGCTGCTCAAAAGCCGGGAGGAACTCAAGGAAAACATCCTCACGGGCAAGCGGCTCCGGGAATTCATGGAGCATTACGCCGAAAGCCGGGAGATCCCCCGTCACAAGGTCCACAAGGAGGCCGACGGCTACCTGGAGGAGATCGCGGCCCGGTACAACCTGCCCATGATCGGGATCTTCTCCACCATCGTCAGGTGGCTCATCAACGCCATGTTCGAGGGTTACACCGTCAACATGGAGGGGCTCAACCAGGTCAAACGGATGTCCCAGCGGGGCCCGGTGGTGCTGATCCCCTGTCACAAAAGCCACATCGACTACCTGATTCTCTCCTTTGTCCTTTACCATAACAACATGCCCTGCCCCCATATCGCCGCCGGCAAGAACCTCTCCTTCTGGCCCCTGGGGCCGCTGTTCCGGAGCGGCGGGGCTTTTTTCATCCGGCGAACGTTTCGGGGCGCCGTGCTCTACGCCAAGGTCTTCTCGGAATACGTCTACAAGCTGCTGGAGGAAGGGTTCAATGTCGAGTTCTTTATCGAAGGGGGGCGGAGCCGCACCGGAAAGCTGATCCAGCCCAAGTTCGGCCTCCTGTCGATTCTCATCAACGCCTTCCGGGAGGGGGCCGGCAAGGACCTGATCTTCGCGCCGGTTTACATCGGCTACGACCGGGTGCCGGAGGAGAGCGCCTACCTCCACGAACTGGAGGGGGGGCAGAAAAAGCCCGAGAGCCTCTGGCAGGTGATCCGGGCCCGGAAATTCCTCAAAAAGCGGTACGGCAAGATCTACATCCAGTTCCACGAACCGTTCTCCCTCAAGGACTACCTCGAATCCCAGTCCGCCCCCATCGAGGAGATGACTTCCAAGGAGCAAAACGGCCTCGTCCGGTACCTGGGCTACCGGTTCATCAATTCCATCGACCACGTCACGGTCATCACGCCGCACGCCATCGTGGCCGTCGCGGCCCTCAACTGCGCCAAGCAGCGCTTCACCTACGATCACCTCATGGCCGACGTGGAAACCTACGTCAACCACCTCTTTCTGCTGGAAGCCAAGCTGGCGGACACCCTGCTCATCGACTACAGCCACGCCATCGCCTATGTGTTCGAGACCTACGTTCACCGGAAATTCCTGGAGCGGATCCCGCCCCAGAAAGGGGCTCAGCGGTCCCAGGACCTCTACCGGCTCAACGAGGCCCGGCGGCCGGTGCTCGACTACTACAAGAACAACGGCGTCGTCTATTTCATCCCCGCCGCCTTCACCGCCATGGCGATCCTGGAAAAGGACGCCTTCCAGTTCTCCACCGAGGAGCTGTTCGACTCCTACCGCTTTCTGCAGGGGTTCTTCAATAACGAATTCGCCTTCGACGTGGACCGGTCCGCCGAGCATTTCGTTCGGAAAACCATCAAGATCTTCATGTCCGACGCCATTCTCATGCCCCATCCCGAGCTGCGGGACACCTACAACCTGACCTCGGCCGGATACCGGAAGCTCAAACTCTTCTCCAGCTTCCTGAAAACCTATTTCGAATCCTACTGGATCGTGCTCAACGTCTTCATGCGGTATCCCAAAAACTTTCTGGATTCCAAAAACCGGACCAAAAAAATCACCTCCATGGGCAACCGGATGTATAAGCGGAAGGAGGTGGAGCGGATCGAATCCCTCTCTCTCCTGAACTACAAAAACGCGGTGGATTACTTCACCACCCACGGGATCCGCGGCTCCGAGGACGGGGAGGCCATTGATCAATGCGCCAAGACCATCCGACGCTACCTCAACCGCATCTCCCCATGAAAACCCTTGTTTTGGCCGCCGGATTCGGAACCCGGCTGCTGCCCCTCACCCGATTTCTGCCCAAACCGCTTTTCCCCCTCGGCGATGCGACCCTGCTCGACACGGTCGTGGGGAAGCTTATTGAAGCCGGGTGCGACGCCGTCGCCGTCAATACTCATCACCTTCACGACCGGATCGACGCCCACATCCGGGGCCGGTCCTATCCGGTTCCGGTCAAAACCGTCTTTGAACCGGAGATCCTGGGCACGGGCGGCGCCATCCGGAACCTGTCCCATTTCTGGGACGACCGGCCGTTTTTCGTGGTCAACAGCGACATCCTCTTCGACATCGACCTGCGCGCGGTCTACGAGTTTCACCTGTCCCATCCCCATCCCGTTACCCTGGCGCTGGTGGACGATCCCCGGTTCAACACGGTCGGGGTGACCCCGCGGGGAGCGGTTCATGCCTTCGACAGGTCCGAAGCGACCGCGTCCGACGGGCTGCGATGGGCGACCTTTACGGGCATTCAGGTGCTGGACGCCGAGGTGCTCGACTTCATCCCCGAAAACACCTTCTACAGCAGCATTGATGCGTTCCGCTCATTGAAGGCCCGGGGGCGGGAGATCCGGGCCTTCATCCCGGAGAACGCGGCGTGGGAAGACCTGGGGACCCCCGACCGCTACCGGAACGCCGCCCTGAAACGGCTGGCCCCCCTGGCGTTCAGGAGGCGCTGGCCCCATGAGACCGACGGCCCCGTCTTCTTTCAGCGCCTTGCCGGCGACGGCTCCGACCGGAGCTGGCATCGACTGACGGTCGGAAACCGATCCCTGGTGCTGGCGGACCATGGATTGCGGGAATCGCCGCCCGACGCGACCGCGGAAGTCGACGCCTTTTGCCTCATTGGCGAACACCTGATCCGCACCGGCATACCCGCGCCCCGCATCCATCTCCAGGATCGGATTTCCGGGTACGTCTTTCTGGACGACCTGGGCGACGACCACCTTCAGAACCTTGCCCTGAAGGCGGCCGGCGACGACGATCTTTTCCGCCTGTATCGACCGGTCATCGACATCCTGGTGGCGTTGTCCCGGGCCGCGGCCGGATTCGATACGGCCTGGACCTGCCAGACAGAACGGTACGACCGGGGACTCGTCCTGGAACGGGAGTGCGGCTATTTCGTGGAGGCCTTTTTAA
Source organism: uncultured Desulfobacteraceae bacterium (assembly GCA_964652715.1). Lineage (GTDB taxonomy): Bacteria > Desulfobacterota > Desulfobacteria > Desulfobacterales > JAABSP01 > JAABTD01. The sequence continues at coordinate 604 of CAZZBE010000321.1, read as the reverse complement.
AGGGCTATGTCGGTTTAGACGGCCCATTCGACCCGCTACAGCCGGAATTCGAGCGGATCGCCGACGGCGCCGTTCTCTACGGCCGTCAGGGCCTGATGCACCGGGATTTCCAGTCCCGCAACATCCTGATCAAAGACGGCAAGCCCCATATCATCGACTTCCAGGGAGCCCGCCTCGGCCCGATTCAATACGATCTGGCCTCGCTGCTCATCGACCCCTACGCGGGGCTTTCCGAGTCGGTTCAGGCCCGGCTGCTGGAATACTGCGCCGACCGGCTGGCCGCCCGGGCCGCGGCAGACCGCCGTTGGTTCCACCTCGGTTACCGATACACCGCCCTGGCCCGCAATCTGCAAATTCTCGGGGCATTCGGATTTCTGACGAAGGTCAAAGGGAAACCGGCGTTCGCCGAATATATACGGCCCGCCTTGGAGGCCCTCATTCGGAATCTCGAAACTCAAGACCCCGAAAATTTTCCCGAACTGCGGCGGATGGCTCATTCCGCCTTTGAGCGGCTTTTAAGGGCCGAATAGCCGGCGAATCGAGGAACAGTCCCGCTACGAGCCGGTCGGTTTTCCCCGTTTTCAGCCAAAAGAAATCGCCGGCG
>CAZZBE010000320.1:0-5180 GCA_964652715.1 uncultured Desulfobacteraceae bacterium | reverse complement strand
AAATGATTTTGGAGCCAAAGGGCGTCCGGCAATTCCACGGGCATATTTTGCATATTCCCTCCAGTTGGTGCTTTAAAAATACACTTTCTGGAGGAAATATGCAAGCTATTCATCCGCCGCTTACTTGAACGGGTTCGGTCCGTCGCGCCTTTCCGGGATGTGTCATCCGCAATAGGTTCTTCTAAAACTCCATGGCCGCCAGTAGAACGCGGAACTGTTTGAGCATCCGCTGTTTCCCGACATCTCTCCCTATGGCAACAGCAGATAGAACCGGGTTCGCCCCCCTTTCAGCGCCACCCACAGTTCAGGCGTCTGCCCGGAACAGCAATTCGGCACGCCGCGTCCGGCGGCGCAGCCCTGCACCCGGCAGACATTTTCCAGCATGACCTTGAGAAAGGGAATCGGGTCCATGCCCACGGCGTCGCAGAATCCGGCCCAGATTTCCGCTTCCTTCCATCCGAAACCGCCGATGTCCCGGAATATGGTTGAAATCCGCTCCTGGCAGGGGCTGGTGGTCGTCTCTTCCATGATGTCCTCCTGTCGCGCCCGTTAGCGCAAGCGATGGTTGGCAAGGCAGTGGCCTTGGTGAAAAAGGTTGCAACCGTTTCCCTCCACCTATATATTTATTACCGGCCCGCGTCAATGGATCGCCCGTCGTTGTCAACCCCCTGCCGCCGCGCCGACAAGGAGCCCGCCATGAAACAGCCGAAGCCGCTTTCCCTGGATACCGAGATCGTCCACGGCGTCCACGCCGTCCACACCACCTCGCTGGACCTGGTCGCCCCCATCCACATGACCGCCACCTACCACTTCCGGTCCGCCGACCACGGGGCCGGCATCTTCGACGGTTCTCAGGATGGATTCGTCTACACACGGATTGGCAATCCCACCGTGGCGCTTCTTCAGGAAAAAATGGCGGTCCTGGAAAAGGGCGAGGCGGCCCTCGCCACGTCCTCGGGCATGTCGGCCATTGCGGCGGTGGGCCTGTCTCTGGCCAGGCCGGGGGATAATTTCATCTCCTGCACCACCCTGTACGGCGGGACCTTTTCCCTGTTCAACCGCCATTTCAAGGACCTCTCCATCGAATCCCGGTTCATCGCGCCATTGACTTGCTGCACCGCCGAACAGATTGAAGCGCCGATCGACGACCGGACCCGCTTTCTTTATATGGAGACCCCCGCCAATCCCACCCTGGACATCCTGGACATCCGGCTCTGGGGATCGGTGGCCCAAAAACACGGCATCCCCCTGGTCGTTGACAACACCTTCGCCTCTCCCTACCTCCAGCGGCCCCTGGAACTGGGGGCCGAGATCGTGGTCCATTCCGCCACCAAATACCTGGGGGGCCACGGCGACATCATCGGCGGCCTCATCGTGGGGAGCGCCGCCATGATGGACCGCATCCGGCAGGACTATGCCCACCATTACGGGCCGGCCATGAGCCCCTTCAACGCCTGGCTCTTCCTCCGGGGGATCAAGACCCTGGCCCTGCGGATGGAACGCCACTGCGACAGCGCCCTCAAGATCGCCCGATGGCTGGAGGCCCACCCCAAGGTGGACCGGGTCTACTACCCGGGGCTGGATTCCCACCCGGGGCATGCCGCGGCCAAAGGGCAGATGCGCAAATTCGGCGGGATGATCGCCTTCGAGGTCAAGGGGGGACTGGCCGCCGGCAAGACCATCATGAACGCGGTGTCGCTGTGCATCCTGGCCGTCAGCCTGGGGGACTGCGAAACCCTCATCCAGCACCCGGCCTCCATGACCCACGCCACCTACACGGCGGCGGAACGGAAGGAAGCGGGCATCGGCGAGGGGCTGATCCGGTTGTCGGTGGGGCTGGAGCATCCGGACGATATCATCGCGGATCTGGAGGGGGCGCTGGATCTTGTGTGATCCGGAAACATCGCACCGCTCCGCCTATCCATGACTGCTTCCCCGCCGAATCCCCGCAAGAGGTCGTCGCGCTTCTGGCCCGGCGGCATCCCCCCCTGGCTGTTTATAGGGGCCGTGGCCATTCTGCTGCCCATTTTTACCCTCATGACCCTCCAGAACATCAACCGGCAGAAGGAAAACAGCATCCGGCTGCTGACCGAAAAAGGGGCGGCCCTGATCCGTTCCTTCGAGGCCGGGGCCCGCACCGGCATGGGGATGATGGGAATGGGGATGGGCAGGGGACGGATGCACGGCGGCGGCCCCGACTTCAAGCTCCAGCGGCTCCTGGCGGAGACGGCCCGGCAGCGGGACATCGCCTATTTGATGGTGACCGACGCCGGGGGCCGGGTCCTGGCCCACAACGATCCGGACCGCATCGGCGACCGGTACGGATCAGGCATCGACATGGCCGGGGCGGTCCGGTCCGAAACCCTGCGATGGCGAACCGTCGGGGGGCCCGACGGCGGTCGGATCTTCGAGGTTTACCGACGGTTCCTGCCCACCGCGCCCCACGGCCACATGGGCATGGGCCGCCACATGTGGCCGGGCCGGGGCCCCGATCCGGAAGGCCCCAAAGCCATTTTCGTGGGCCTCGACATGAGCACGGTGGAGGCGGCCCGGCGCACGGACCAGCGCCACACGGTGGTCATGGGGGGCATTTTCCTGTTTCTGGGCTTCGCCGGCATCTTTCTCCTGTTTCTGGCCCACCATTACCAATCGGCCCGCCGGTCCCTCTCCCGCATTCAGGCCTTTTCCGACACCCTGGTGGAGCACATCCCGGTGGGGCTGCTGGCCACCGACGGGGCGGGCCGCATCGCCTCCTTCAACCAGACCGCCGCCGCCATCCTCGGCCGCCGGGCCGCGGAAGTTGTGGGCAAGCCGGTCCGAGATGAAATCCCGGCGGCCCTGTGGAAACCGGTCCAAGACCTTGAAACCGGCGACGACGCCCCGGAGCGGGAGATCGAGTGTCCCCTTGGCCCGGATCGGACCGTCCCCCTGTCGGTGACCGCCTCCCGCCTCCGGGACGAAGGGGGCGGGTTTCCGGGGTATGTGATCCTGTTCAAGGACCTCAGCGAAATCCAGGCTCTCCGGAAACGGATCGAAAAAAACGAACGGCTGGCGGCCGTCGGACGGCTGGCCGCCGGCGTGGCCCACGAGATCCGGAACCCCCTGAGTTCGGTCAAGGGGTTCGCCACCTATTTCCGGGAGCGGTACAAAGACGTGGCCGAGGACCGGGAGACCGCCGACATCCTCATCGGCGAGGTGGACCGGCTCAACCGGGTGGTCAACGGCCTGCTGGAATTCGCCCGGCCCGTCGCCCTTTCGCCGTCGCCGACGGATCTGAAGCGGTTCATCGAGACCTCCCTGCGGCTGGTGGAGAAACGGGCGGGGGACGCCGGCATCGCCGTGGAAACCCGGATTCCCGACGGCATCGGCGAGGCGGTGATCGACGCCGACCGAATCAACCAGGCGCTCCTCAACCTCTGCATCAACGCGGTGGAGGCCATGGGGAACGGCGGCCGTTTGACCGTAACCGCCGAGCGGGACGAACGCGACCGGCCGACCCTCCATATTTCGGACACCGGGGCCGGCATCGATTCCGCGGACCTGTCCCGGGTCTTCGATCCCTATTTCACCACCAAACCCTCGGGAACGGGCCTGGGGCTGGCCATCGCCGACAACATCATGAAGGCCCACGGCGGCCGGCTGGACATCGGCAGCCAAAAGGGCCGGGGAACCACCGTGTCCCTGGTTTTCGGCGCGGACGCGGAAGGAGAAGAGGGGCAACCATCATGACCGACAAAGACACCGTGCTGGTGGTGGACGACGACGCGGCCCACCGGACCATGCTCAGGACCCTCCTGGGCGGCTGGGGCTACGCCGCGACCGAAGCCGACGACGGCGAAACCGCCGTGGCGGCGGTGGAAGGGGGCCCCTTCGACCTGGCGCTCATGGACATCCGGATGCTCAAGGTGTCGGGCATCGAAGCCCTGGAGCGGATCAAGGCCCTCAACCCGGCCATCCCGGTGATCATCATGACGGCCTATTCCTCGGTGGAAACCGCCGTGGACGCCCTGAAAAAAGGCGCCTACGACTACCTGACCAAGCCCCTGGATTTCGAAAAGCTCCGGGTCACCATGGAACGGGCCATGGAGCACACCCGGCTGAAGGACGAAAACCGCCGGCTCAGGGCCGAACTCGGCGACCGGTTCGACCGGCGGCGGATCATCGGGGGCAGCCCGGCCATGGTGGATCTGCTGGAGACCGTGGCCCAGGCGGCGCCCTCCGAGGCCACGGTGATGATCACCGGCGAGTCGGGCACGGGCAAGGAGCTGATCGCCGGCGCCGTCCATTACAACAGCCCGCGGAAAGAGGGCCCCTTCGTCAAGATCAACTGCGCCGCCATCACCGAAACCCTGCTGGAATCGGAACTCTTCGGCCACGAAAAGGGCGCCTTCACCGGCGCCGACCGGCGCAAGGAGGGGCGGTTCGTCCAGGCGTCCGGCGGCAGCCTTTTCCTGGACGAGGTGAGCGAGATGGCCCTGACCATGCAGGCCAAACTCCTCCGGGTTCTCCAGGAACGGGAGCTGACCCGGGTGGGGGGCGAAACGGTCATCCCCGTGGACGTCCGGATCATCGCCGCCACCAACCGGGATCTGCCGGAACGGATCGCCGACGGGACGTTCCGGGAAGACCTCTACTACCGCCTCAACGTGGTGAGCCTCCACGCGCCGCCCCTGCGGGAGCGGCGGGAGGACATCCCGCTCCTGGCGGATCATTTTCTCCGCCAGTTCGCCGAAAAAAACCGGAAACCCGTCAAGGGGTTCACCCCCGAGGCCATGGACCGGCTGGTCCGGAGCGACTGGCCGGGCAACGTCCGGGAGCTGATGAACGCCGTGGAGCGGGCCGTGGTCCTGGCCCGGGCCGAATACCTGGACGTGGGGGATTTTCCCAACCTCCAGGCGGGCCGGACCGGGGACGGCGAGGCCGGGGCCGAGCCCCGAACCGGGGCGCCGCCCGTTGCCGGCGGGGACGTTTCCCTTGAAGAAGTGGAAAAAGCGACTATCTTACAGACCATGACGGCCGCGGGCGGCAACAAGAGCGAAGCCGCCCGCCGTCTGGGCATCACCCGGAAAACGCTCCATAACAAGCTGAAAAGCTACGGGTTGATGTAACACCAGCTGAAAGGAGACGCCATGGCGAAAACCGATGCCTATCTCATACGATGCCCCTCCTGCGGGACCAAG
>CAZZBE010000319.1:0-5210 GCA_964652715.1 uncultured Desulfobacteraceae bacterium | reverse complement strand
GCTTCATCTGCGCGCTGGCGCTCGACTTTCCGCCGGTGTATATCATCTCCGCGGCTCACTTTCTGCTGGGCGCCGGCATCCTGGCCCTTGCGAAAATCAAAGCGGGCGGCGGCCTGGCGACGCGATTCTGAAAAAATGAGACATCAAAACGAATCCATATTTTGAAAGGAGAGAAAATGCGCTATTTTATCAGAAGAATGGCCCTGGTGATCGGAATATTGTCCCTCTTCCCGGGAAGCGTTTCAGCAGCCGATCAAATTCCCGTTTTTGTCAGTATCGTGCCGCAAAAATACTTTGTGCAACAAATTGGGAAAGAACTGGTTGATGTCCAGGTCATGGTCCAACCCGGGGCCAGCCCCGCTACCTATGAGCCCAAACCCCAACAAATGGCCGATCTTTCAAAGGCAAAAATCTACTTTGCCATCGGCGTCCCGTTCGAAAACGCATGGCTGGGGAAAATCGCCGACGCCAATCCCAACATGGAGGTGATTCATACGGACCATGGCATCGATAAACGCGCCATGAAGGCTCATCACCATCATGATGACCCAGAAAAAGGACATCATGATGGTGAACACCGCGAAGCCGATCATGACCATGAAAAAAGTGAACACCATGGCGGGGTCGCGCATGATGAAGACCATCACGAACATGCCGGTCTTGATCCCCACATCTGGTTGTCGCCGCCGCTGGTGAAAATTCAGGCCCGAAACATACTGGCCGCGCTACAGGAGGCCGACCCGGCGCATCGGAGCGTCTATGAGGCCAACTTCAAAGAATTTACAGCGAGGATAGACCAGCTGGACACTGATTTGAAAAAGACCTTCGCGGGGAAAAAGGGGCTGCAATTCATGGTGTTCCATCCGGCCTGGGGGTATTTTGCGCATGCCTATGGGCTGAAACAGGCGCCCATAGAGATTGAAGGCAAGGATCCCAAACCTGCCCAGTTGAAAGAGCTGATTCAGCATGCCAGGGAAAACGGGATTAAGGTGGTTTTCGTTCAACCCCAGTTTTCAACCAAAAGCGCTGAACTCATCGCACGGGAGATCGGCGGCCAGGTGGCCTTCGCCAATCCTCTGGCTGAAGATTGGATGGCCAATTTGCGCGATGTCGCGGATAAGTTTGAAAGCGCATTGAAATAGGCGGATGGACGTTTTATGGCGATCATCGAAATCAAAGATCTTGATTTTGCTTACAACGGAGAAACCGTTTTAAAGGATGTGAACCTTACCATCCGGCAGAAGGACTTTGTGGCCATTATCGGCCCCAACGGCGGCGGCAAGACCACCCTGCTGAAACTGTTGTTGGGCCTCCTGTCACCGGTGAGGGGTACTGTGCATGTTGATGGGAAGCCCCCCCAAGAGGCTTCCCGTTGTATCGGCTACGTGCCGCAGAATGTTCACTCGAACCACAGTTTTCCGATAACGGCCATCGACGTGGTGTTGATGGGAACGCTCGATCCCAAGAGACGCTTGTCCCGGCGATCAGCGACCAACCGCCGCGATGCCCTGGCAGCCCTTGAACGCATGGAAATGCAAGCCCATGCCGAAAAGAAAATCGGCGTGCTTTCCGGAGGCCAGCGCCAGCGGGTGTTCATCGCCCGGGCGATGGTGGCCCAACCCAAACTGCTTTTGCTGGATGAACCCACCGCCGGCATCGACACCAGAGGCCAGGCGGATTTTTATCGGCTTCTTAAGGAACTCAACCAGGACATTACGGTTTTGGTGGTCAGCCATGACCTGCTGGTGATATCCCGCTATGTAAAATCGGTGGCATGCGTCAACAAGAAGCTGCATTACCATGACCAGGCCGAAATCACCGGCGACATGATGGAAACCATGTATCCCTGTACCGTCGAGGAGGTCTGTCCTGTGGAATTGGTGGCCCACGGCCTGCCCCACCGGGTGCTGTCGGACCATGAGAAGCAATCCCGATGATTGAAGCCCTGCAATTTGATTTCATGCGCAACGCTTTGGCCGCCGGCCTTTTGGCCAGCGTTATTTGCGGTATCATGGGCGCCTTGGTGGTGGTCAACCGCATTGTCTTTCTTTCCGGCGGCATCGCCCATGCCGCATATGGCGGTATCGGGCTGGCGTTCTATTTCAACTGGCCCTATTTGCCCGGCGCCATCGGTTTTTCGCTGTTCGCCGCCATGGTGATGGCGGCCATCAGCCACACCGTCAAGCACCGCGCCGATACGATCATCGGGGTCATATGGGCGCTCGGCATGGCCTTTGGCGTCATCTTGATCGACTTGACGCCCGGTTATAACGTGGACCTGATGAGCTATCTGTTCGGCAGTATCCTTACCGTCCCCAGGTCGGATCTTTTGATCATGGCCATTGTCGGCGTGATCATGACGACCCTGGTCGTCTATTATTACCAGGACCTCTTGGCCATGTCATACGATGAGGAATTCGCCCAGATCAGGGGCGTTCCGGTTAAAAAGCTCTATTTCGGGTTAATCGGCATGCTGGCTGTCACCATTGTTCTGGTCATACAGGTCGTTGGCCTTATTTTGGTCATCGCTCTTTTGACGATCCCTCCATTTATTGTCGAGAAATACGCCAACTCCCTGTTTCAAATGATGGCGGCCTCAAGTCTGCTCGGCGCCCTGTTTACCGTTACCGGCCTCTGGTTTTCGTACCGCTACAATCTCACGTCAGGCGCTTCGATTATCATGGTCTCCGGTATCGTTTTTCTGATTTCCCTGGCGGTGGACAAGATACGCGGCGCCGCCCAAAAAGGAAAGGGCTGATGCCATTCATAAGGATAACCCATGTGCCATCAGTGCAATTATGAAGAATTGCTGTCAGGCGCGGATTTAGAAGCGACACCGAATCGGGTGCGCGTTCTGGAGGTCGTGGGAAATAACAGATTTCCCCTTTCCGCGAGCGACATCTGTAAAATGATGGAACGGGGCGGCACAATTAATCGGGTGACCGTTTACCGCATTCTTGACCTGTTGGTGGAGCACGGTGTCGTTGAACGCATCAGCACGGGCGGCCGGGCATTCTATTACGGTCTGGCGCCAAATGATTACCACAAACCGCACCCTTATTTTTACTGTAAAAATTGCGGACAAATGGATTGTTTAAGCCCGGAGAGCCTAATTGTTGATACCGAACCTTTGTGGCAAACCTACCCCGGGCGGATTGACAAGGTGGAAATTCGTGTTGACGGAATCTGTAAGAATTGCGAAAAACGTCTAACGTAATGAAAAGGCGACAGTGGGTAAGGGAATAGGCGGCCGTTCCCGGCCGAATGGATTAGGTGGAAGTGAGATATGGAGAAAAAACAAACCTGTCTGTCATCATTGCGCAAGCGAATATCCGGATTGTTGAATCGGTTTCTGCTGCCCTGGACGGCTTATTTCGGCCTTTTGATCAGCACATCGACGTGTCCCTGTTGCGGGCAGCCCGCTTGTCCGACGGGCGTTGCGGGCATGGGGATCTTGGCAAGTCTTTTTGCCGCCGTTACCGGACTTTTCAAGCGTCGACGGGTTCCCACCTCCGGCCCTGAAAAAGCCTGATGCTGATCGCCTCCGCCTATCCGGCAGCCCGGACATTCCGCACCAAAACAATCAGACCATGAGGGCGCCGCCCTTAAATCCCCAGGAGCGTGCGCCTGCCGGCGGGACACATCGCCCGGTCGAGTATATTCCCGCGCTTTTCCTGATGGCGGCCGCGGCATTCTTCCCCACCGGGCCGGAATCCGGCGCGCTCGACGCCCTGGCCATTGTGTTTGTGAGCATCGTGCTCGAGGCCATCCCTTTTATGCTGGTCGGCTCGCTGATCGGGGGGCTTATCGAAGCCTTTGTGAGCCGGGAGCGACTGGCCGCGCTCCTGCCCCGGAAAGGATGGCGGACCGTATGCATGGCGGCCGGGGCGGGCATCGTTTTCCCGGTTTGCGAATGCGCCGTCGTACCGGTCGTCCGGCGGCTGACCGGAAAAGGCCTTCCGTTGTCCGCGGCCATCGCTTACCTTCTCGGCGGCCCGATCGTGAACCCCATCGTCGCCGCTTCGACGGCCCTGGCCTATGCATTTGACTGGCGCATCGTCATCCTGCGGTTGACCCTCGGCTATGGAATCGCCGTTGTCATCGGGCTCATCATGGGAAAACTTTTTACCGGCGCCGCCGCGCTCCGGGAAAACGGGATTGCGTGTCATGGAAGCGATGCTTCATGCGGCTGCGGCCACGCGCATACGAAAACGGCGGACGGTTGGATCGATAAGGCGGGTTCGGCGTTCACCCATGCGATGGATGATTTTTTTGCCGTAGGCCACTACCTTGTCATCGGCGCATTTATCGCTGCATTGGCCCAGACCTACATCGAGCGTTCGAGTTTCTTGGGCTTATCGGGGATGCCGTTCATTTCGGTATTATTAATGATGGTATTGGCGGTTCTGCTCAACTTGTGCTCCGAGGCCGACGCCTTTATCGCCGCATCTTTCCAGGGGCTGATTTCGGTTCCGGCCCAAATGGCCTTTTTGTTGACCGGCCCCATGTTCGATCTCAAGCTGTTGCTCATGTATCGAACCGTTTTTCGGCAAAGGGCCATTGTCGTCCTGGCTTCCCTGATTCTTGGGACGGTGCTGACCGTCGCCATCGGCCTTGAAATGTTCAATGGGGGCGCCCGATGACATCCCCGGAAGATCGTATCCGGCAATGGCTGCGTCCGGGCGTGCTCGCCATTTGGACCTTGTTCCTGATCTATTTATTGGCGAGCCAGCGCTATCTGGCGTTTCTTCGACCGGAATTCGGTTTTCTCCTGGCCATCGGCCACTTCATCGCCATGGGCTTCAGCATCGCGGCCACGGTTCGTTCGGAAACGGAAAGGATGGACATGTCCGCGGTTTTGCGGGCGCTGACGCTGCTGGTCCCCATCGTCTATTCAATGGCCATCCCGGATGCAATGCTCGGAAATCAGGCGTTTAAGAAAAGATTCACCGGAACCGCGAACCTGGCCGTCGGTCGGAGCGGTCGATCCCTTCCCGCCTTGCCGGATGCTGAAACCAACGCCCGGCAAGAAAACCCGCAAGAACGAACGATATTGGATATTTTCCTTAATCCCAATTTGTATGCGGGGCAACGGATCGTTATTACGGGCATGATTCTGCGCGACGAAAAAATTAAATCGCATTTCGGGGGCATGGACACCGCCGTGTATCGCTTCCTGATCAACTGTTGCGCCGCCGACGCCCTGCCCC
>CAZZBE010000318.1:0-5219 GCA_964652715.1 uncultured Desulfobacteraceae bacterium | reverse complement strand
GTCCGCGGCTATTTAATTCCCATCAACAAGCGGATCAACGCCGCCATCAGCAGAACCGCCAGGAGCCCGCCGAGCCACAATCCGATGAACCAGAGCCACTGTTTCTGCTTTTCAGTAATAGGGCTCATGGGAGACCTTGCCCCGGAAGACATAGTAGCAGTATCCGATGTAGGCCAGCATGACCGGGAGCATAACGGCGATGCCCACCAGAAGCAGCGACTGGGAGGTGGGCGCCGCGGCGGCGTCCCGGATGGAGATCGAAAAGGGCACCACATAGGGCCAGAGGCTGATGCCGATGCCGAGATATCCCAAAAGGAATATGCCGATGGAAAGAAAGAACGGGCGGATCTCCCGGTCTTTTTTCAGGTCGAACCAGAGAACGAAAAAGAGGCAGGCGGTGAGCAGCGGCACCGGCATGAGCATGAGGTAGTTGGGGTAGCTGAACCAGAGCGCCCGGATATCCGGGTTCATCATCGGCATGCTGACGCTGACCAGCCCCATGAAGACGGCCACATACCACATCACATAGGCGGCGCATTTCCGGGCCCATTCCTGGGTGGCGCCGTCGGTTTTCATCACCAGCCAGGCGGCCCCCAGCAGCCCGTACCCGCAGACCACCGCCACGCCGGTCATGACGCTGTAGGCATTGAGCCAGTCGAACGCGCCGCCCGCGAAATGTCGGCCCTCCACCGCGAATCCCTGCACATAGGCCCCGATGATCATCCCCTGCATGAGGGCGGCGGTCAGGGATCCGACATGAAAGGTGGTGTCCCAGATCTTTCTCGATCGACCATGGGCTTTGAACCGGAACTCAAAAGAGACCCCGCGAAAGATGATGCCCAGGAGCATGATAATGATGGGGATGTAAAGCGCCGGCATCAGGACCGAATAGGCCAGGGGAAAGGCCGCGAACAGCCCGCCGCCGCCCAGCACCAGCCAGGTTTCGTTGCTGTCCCAGACCGGGGCGATGGAGTTCATCATCCGGTCGCGGCACTGGTCGGTGGGGGCGAACGGGAACAGGATCCCCATTCCCAGGCCGAATCCGTCCAGGATGACGTACAGGATAATGGCGGTGGCGATCAGCCCGTACCAGATCAGGGGCAAGTCCAGAAACCCTGCGAAATTAAACATGGTCGCCTCCTTTTTCCGAAGCCATGTCGGTGAGAATCGGCGGCTTGTCCACCCCGTGGGTCCCGAAGACGTCGTCCCCGGTTTGGGGGCCTTTGGCGATCAGGCGGAGGATGTAATAGGCGCCGGCGCCGAAAACAAACAGATAGACGACGATAAAAGCGGTCAGGGACGGCGCGATCTGTTCGGCGCCGACGGGGGAAACGGCCTCGGCCGTCCGGATCAGGCCGTGGACCACCCAGGGTTGACGGCCCACTTCGGTGACGAACCACCCGGCCAGCACCGCGAGGAAACCCGCCGGGGTCAGGGCCATGCACCAGAGCTGAAACCACCGGGTGTCGAAGAGTTTTTTCCGGAAAAACAGGATGATCGCGAAAAGACCGGTCAAAGCCATCAGGACGCCCAAACCGACCATGATCCGAAAGGACCAGAAGACCACGGCCACGGGCGGCCGTTCATCTGAAGGCCACTCCTTCAGGCCCCGGACCTCCCCGTCCCACTCATGGGTCAGGATCAGGCTCGAAACATTCGGGATTTCGACGGCGTACCGGTTGGTCTCCGCCGCCTGGTCGGGCCATGCGAAAAGGACCATCGGCGCCCCCTTTTTCGTCTCCCAGAGGCCTTCCATGGCGGCCACCTTGGCCGGCTGGTGTTCAAAGGAGTTCAACCCGTGGAAATCGCCGAACAGGATTTGGGCCGGCGCCACGAACACCGCCATGATCATGGCCATGCCCAGCATCACCCGCGCGTGGCGGACATGCTGTTTCCGAAAGAGATAGTAGGCGCCGACGCCCCCCACCACGAAAGCGGTGGTCAGGTAAGCGGCGGTGACCATGTGGACGAGACGGTAGGGAAAGGAGGGGTTGAAAATGATCTCCAGCCAGTTCGTGGGATACAAAATGCCGGCTTCCCCGACCTCATATCCCCGGGGGGTCTGCATCCAGCTGTTGGCGGAAAGAATCCAGAAGGCCGACAAAAGGGTGCCGAAGGCCACGATGACCGTGGAGGCGAAGTGCATCTTCCGGCTGACCCGGTCCCATCCGAAGAGCATGATCCCGAGAAAGGAGGCCTCCAGGAAAAAGGCGGTGAGGACCTCGTATCCGAGCAGCGGCCCCAGCACATTCCCGGTTCGGTCCGAAAAGACCGACCAGTTGGTGCCGAACTGAAACGACAATACGATCCCGGAGACCACCCCCATGCCGAAGGTCACCGCGAAGATTTTGACCCACATGCGGTAGACGTCCTCATAGATGTTGTCGCCGGTCCTGAGCAGCCGCCATTCCACCACCGCCAGCCAACTGGCCAGCCCGATGGTGAAGGCGGGAAAAAGAATGTGAAAGGCAACGGTAAAGGTGAATTGAACACGGGCCAGAAAAACGGGATCCAGATCGGTCGGCATCATCGCATCCTCGAAAAGATTAAGTATAAATACGGATAAAGTTTTCTCACAAATCGGGGATTTTGTCACCCAAAAAAATGGTTGGGTTGGGAGCGGATCATCGCGGCCCTTTTCTGGTCCGCCTGATAGCGCACCATTCCCCGCACATGGAACACGCGATTTCGCCGCTGGTATCCATATCCTCCTTTTCGAGGTACTTACAGAACCTGGATGGGTCGATGGCGAATCTTCGCTGAGCGTCCCAGTCGAAATCGTTTCTGGCCTTGGACATTTCCAGGCTTCGACGAATCTCGGCCGGACGTCCCCGGGCCATGTCCACGGCTGCCGCCGCTATCTTGGACGCGACCACCCCCTCCCGGACGTCCTCGATCGTCGGAAGCCGCAGGTGTTCGGCCGGCGTCAGATAGCACAAGAAATCGGCGCCGAACCAGGCGGCAAGGGCCCCGCCGATGGCCCCCGCGATATGATCGTACCCGGCCGCGTAGTCGATCACAAGCGGCCCCAACAGATAAAACGGCGCGCCGTCGCACACCTCCTTTTCCCTGCGCACGTTCTCCTCGATCAGATGAAGCGGCACGTGCCCCGGCCCTTCCACCATGACCTGGACGTCAGCTTCGCGGCACCGCCGGACCAGTTCGCCGATGGTTTCCAGTTCGCCGAACTGGGCCGCGTCGTTGGCGTCGGCGCCGCATCCCGGACGGAGTCCGTCCCCCAGCGAAAGCGCCACGTCGTATTCCCCGGCGATTGCCAGTATTTCGTCGAAGTGCTCGTATAGAAAACTTTCCGTTCCATGCCGCCGCATCCAGTCCACCATGATCGAGCCTCCCCGGCTGACGACCCCGAGGACCCGCTTTTCCGCGAACGGGATGTGTCTCCGCAAAAGCCCCGCATGGATGGTCATGAAATCGACCTTTTCCCTGGCCTGGCGCTCCACGACCTCCAGGAAGCGCTCGACGGTCAGTTCTCCAGCGCTCTCGAGCCCGATCATGGCCTCGTATAGGGGCACCGTGCCCAGCGGCGCCCCCACCTCGCTTGCGATCTTTCCTCGGAATCCGGCGATATCTCCACTGATGGAAAGGTCCATGACCGTATCCGCGCCGCGGTCCGCGGCGGCCCCGACCTTTTCCATTTCCTCCTGGAAATCGCACCGGAGGGGAGACGTCCCGATATTGGCGTTCACCTTGATCCGGGTTCCCCTGCCGATGGCGATGGGCCGGAATTCCGCCCGTCGGTTGTTCCGGGGAATGACCACATGCCCCCGAATCACGTCCCGGATCAACTCATCCCGGTCTACGCCCTCCTCCTGTGCAACAGCGCCGATATATTCCGGAATCCGTCCCTGTTTCAGTTCTTTGATAAGTTTTGCCATGTCGATCCTTTCCAAAATAAAAAAACGGGCAACCGCGTCCGTACGCCCTTGCCCGTTTCGATTCCCCGCAAAGTGTTTCCTTCCGCTGGCATTATCCAAGTCAAGTTTCGGGGTACTCTCTCAGCCCCGCAAGGGCGCCCCCAACACTCTCATCATGTTTGTATGAACTTTTATATCAGATCGACAAGGATTTGTCGATTGTCTTTTTCAACGGCAAAGGCCGCGTCCCTGGACACCTTTCGCATCGGCGACATCGGCGACGCGACGCCGTCGGATATGGGGCGGCTGGTCGAGGCGGCGGCGGAAATGGACCGGCGGTAAAGGTCCGGTCAGCCCCGCGCCCCCCTGGATTTCATGGGCAGCCCCTCCTGGCGGCAGTTGAAGCATCTTCGGGGTATTCGGAGCGGTCTCGGCCATCCCCAGGCTATCCAGGGCGACGACGGCCATGGCTTTTTCTTTTTCGGTTATCCATTGACGATGATCAACCCCTTCTGATTCGCGATCCGCCGGACGGTCTTGTAGGCGTCGTGGAGCGTTTTGCCGTTCCCCGGGCCGAACCGCGCCGAATAGACCAGCGCGCCCGCCGGCCGCCTCA
Source organism: uncultured Desulfobacteraceae bacterium (assembly GCA_964652715.1). Taxonomy (GTDB): domain Bacteria; phylum Desulfobacterota; class Desulfobacteria; order Desulfobacterales; family JAABSP01; genus JAABTD01. The sequence goes on along the minus strand of CAZZBE010000318.1, from coordinate 728 downwards.
ACTCCATCCGCCCCTGTTTCCTGACCATGAAGACCTCGTCCCCCGCCAAAAAGCAGTGGGTTTCGGTCTCGATATCGAACTGCCGGGTTTCGTCCAGAATGGACATGTTTTCAGCGGATTCCATACATGAGCCCATGGCGCTTCGTCCTTTCAATAGTCGGCGTATGGCGGGCGGACCGGTTCATCCGGCGGCCCGCACGATTCGATGGGTACCACGCCATTGTTAGCCCTTTGTAAAGCGTTTGTTAGGATTCGATGAGGAGCGGGTTCCGGCGCCGGATCGACGCGGGCATGTGGACCATCGTATTCTGATAAATCGCTGAGCTTTACCGATTGCACCAGCGGCAATCTTAACGTCCCCCTTCGCCGTCGGCGCCCTCGTCCACACATCGGGACCGGGAATGGGTCGTCCTGCGGCCCTTGGGCGGCATTGACTTGCACCCTAAAAATGGATAATTTCCTTGAAGCATCCAATCTTTGAAGAAGAAAAACCCCTCAAAACGCATCGTTCCCATTGATACAGGATGTCGTGAATTTTCTCCATCGTATGTAATGCGTCTTTTTCGACAATTCGGGTTTACTGATGATGAGATCGATACAAGGTTCGAATAGCATTTTGACTTTGGGATTGAAATCCTATATTTCGATTGGGATTGAGGAGGCGCGCCCATGAGAACATTTTTCTCCTACGGACCGGTGGATTGCGAGGAACATTTTTGCGTTCCCCG
>CAZZBE010000317.1:0-5224 GCA_964652715.1 uncultured Desulfobacteraceae bacterium | reverse complement strand
AAAAACTACATCAAAGACAAGCCGGTCCGGCTCATCGGCCCCAATTGCCCGGGCATCATCACCCCGGGCGAGTGCAAGATCGGGATCATGCCGGGCGTCATCCACAAGGCCGGCGGCCCCATCGGCGTGGTGTCGCGCTCCGGGACCCTCACCTACGAGGTGGTCCACCAGTTGACGGAGCAGGGCATCGGCCAGACGACGTGCATCGGCATCGGCGGCGACCCGGTCAACGGCGCCAACTTCATCGACTGCCTCTCGGCGTTCCAGGATGACCCCGACACCAAAGGGATCGTGATGGTGGGCGAGATCGGCGGCACGGCCGAGGAGGAAGCGGCCCGGTTCATCAAGGAAAAGGTGACCAAGCCGGTGGTGGGCTTCATCGCCGGACTGACCGCGCCTCCGGGCCGCCGCATGGGCCACGCCGGCGCGATCATCTCCGGCGGGTCGGGCACGGCCCAGGGCAAGGTCGAAGCCATGAAGGACGTGGGCATCCACGTCTGCGAAGACCTGGGCCGGCTGGGCGAACTCTGCGCCAAGGCCTTTTCCTAAACGCCATGCACGAAATGGGGATCGCCGCCCAGGTGGTGCAGATCGCCACCGATTCCATTCCCGCCGACATGGCGGGGGCCAGGGTGGAACAGGTCAACCTGAAGGTGGGCAAGCTCGCCGCGGTGGTCCCCCAAAGCCTCCTTTTCTGCTACGACATCATCAGCCGGGACACGCCCCTGGCCGGGTCCCGGCTCCACATCGAAGAAGTGCCCGTCACGGCCCGGTGCAACGACTGTGGTCACGACTGGACGGTCGAAGGCCCGGTCTTCCGGTGTCCGGAGTGCGACAGCGGGTCCATCCAGTTGACGTCGGGGCAGGAGTTGGAGATTACTTCCATCGAGATCGAAGAGTAAGAATCAAATATCCTCCTTTCACCCCTTTCCGGGGGGAATTAAGGTGTTTCCGAATAAGGGCGGCTTGAAAGGCCGCCCTTTCTTTTTCACCAGAACGCGCACCCATGCATTTGCCATTCCCCATAGAGATCAGGAATTGTTTGACAAAGAAAAACATGTAGGTGTACTCATTGGAACCGATAGGTGTTAGCATTTTTGAAGGATTCCAAATTAAATGAAGAAAAACCGATACAGCATGGCGTTTACGACGGGCGGATTATTTTCCCAGGAGTCGGTAAATATGGCGGCGCTGTATCTGGAGATGCGTGACTGGGACAAGGTCCGGGAGAAGGCCGTTTCGGAGAATCTGCTGCAAGCCAGGACCTCGAGCAGTTTACAGCGCGTCTGCCGGGAGGTGGTTTCCCGCCTGGAAACCCTGCGGGGCGCTGAACTGGAACTGCTCGTGGACGCCGCCCCCCGGGAACAGGGGTATCTCCTGTGGATCGCGGTTTGCCGTCGCTATCCGTTTATCGCGGATTTTGCCGTGGAGGTGATTCGGGAACGATACATGACATTGAAGACCGATTTGAATTATGAGGATTTCGACGCTTTTTTCAATGGAAAGGCGGTATGGCGGACGGAACTGGAACGGATTCAGCCTTCTACGCGCAACAAACTGCGGCAGGTTCTTTTCAAAATGCTCCGCGAGGCGGACCTCCTGACAAAAAACAATGCCATCGTCCCTGCCATGCCAAGCCCCGCCTTTCTGAAAACGATTCAGCAGGAAGGCCGCCGGGACGCCCTGCTGTTTCCTGTTTTTGAATCGGATATAGGATGATGCCGAAATGAATGGCGACCTGACGACGTCCCGAGTGCAGGAACGATTTCAACATCTTTACGATGTGATATCGGGTGAACGGTTTCTAAAAAAGAAAGGCTTGGGCAACGAGATTCCTTTTTTTATTTGTCCGTTCAAACCGGAAGACGCCGTGGAAATGGCGCGATGCCGCCGGCGCTTGGTCAATCGCCTCGGTCAAGCCGGGGTCCAGGTGCTGGAGATCGATCTGTACGACCTGTCCATAGAACTGTTGAAGCAGCGGAATGTCTGGGACCGGCTCATGGAGATGGAACCTTCGGTTTCAAAGGATCAGTTGATGGAATTGTTGCAGGGCGTTCTGGACCCCGAGACCCACCTCATTCCGGCCATTGCCGCCAAATTGGCCGATGCGGCATTCGATGTGCTGTTCCTGTCCGGCGTGGGGGAAGTCTTCCCCTACATCCGCTCTCACAATGTGCTGAACAATTTGCAGAGCACGGCGAAAGAAAAGCCCACCGTCATGTTTTTTCCCGGCGCTTACACCCATTCGCTCGAATCCGGAGCGTCGCTGGATCTGTTCGGAAGACTGCGTGACGACAAGTATTACCGGGCCTTTAATATTTTTCATTGTGAAGCCTAACCGCTGAAATAAGGAAAACCCCATGACGCTCCAGTCGATTTTCAAAAAGCCGGTGGACCGCCCCATCGAGGGGGTCATCAAAGCCGATGACGAGGCGAGTCTTCGCCTTGAAATGGAAGAATACGTGCTGACCCGGGAGGTCGAAAAACGGCTGGAGTCGTTTTTGGGCGCTTACAACCAGTATGAAGGGGCCAATGGCGTCTGGGTGTCGGGTTTCTTCGGATCGGGCAAGTCGCATCTTCTGAAGATGCTGGCGCTGCTGCTGGAAAACCGGGAGATCGGCGGCGAAGCGGCCCTCGATCTGTTTTTGCCCAAGTGCGGGGACAACGAAATCCTCCGGGCCGACCTCAAGCGGGCGGTCGGCGTCCCGTCAAAGAGCATCCTGTTCAATATCGACCAGAAAGCGGATGTCATCAGCAAAACCCAGATTGATGCGCTTTTGGCGGTGTTCGTCAAGGTCTTTGACGAAATGTGCGGCTATTACGGCAAGCAGGGCCACATCGCCGATTTCGAACGGGATCTCGACAGCCGGGGATTGTATGAATCCTTCAAGACCGCATACGAAACGGTCGCGGGGCGGACATGGCGGGAAGGCCGGGAGCAGGCCCTGCTGGAATCCAACAATATCGCCAGGGCATACGCCCAGGTCGCCGGGGACGACGAGGCGTCGGCCATGGGCATCCTCGACAAATACCGCGGCCAATACCGGGTTTCCATCGAAGACTTCGCCAAACGGGTTCATGCCTACATCCAACGGCGGTCGCCCGATTTCCGCCTCAATTTCTACGTGGACGAGGTGGGGCAGTACATCGCCGGCAACGTCAAGCTCATGACGAATCTTCAAACCATCGCCGAGAGCCTGGCCACCAAATGCCGGGGGCGGGCGTGGATCGTGGTGACGGCCCAGGAAGACATGAGCGCCGTCGTGGGCGAGATGGAAAAGCAGGAAGGGAACGACTTTACCAAGATCCAGGCCCGTTTCGCCAACCGGATGAAGCTGACCAGCGCGGACGTGTCCGAGGTGATCCAGGAACGCCTGCTCATGAAAAATGAGGAGGGCGTCCGCCTGCTGACGGACGTCTATACGCTTCAGGCCAACAATTTTAAGACCTTGTTCGACTTCGCGGACGGCGCCCAGTCCTACCGGAACTTCAGGGACAAAGACCATTTTGTCCGCGGCTATCCGTTCATCCCCTACCAGTTTTCGTTGTTCCAGTCGGCCATCCAAAACCTGTCGCAACACAATGCTTTCGAAGGCAAACACAGCTCGGTCGGAGAGCGGTCCATGCTGGGGGTTTTCCAGCAGGTCGTCTTGCAGATCAGGGATCACGACATCGGTCAGTTGGCGACGTTCGATCTGATGTTCGAAGGCATCCGATCCGCTTTGAAATCCAATATCCAGCGGGCGATCCTCCAGGCCGAGCAACACCTCGACAGCCCCTTTGCCATACGGGTGTTGAAAGCCTTGTTCCTGGTCAAATATGTCAAGGAGTTCAAACCCACCGTCCGGAATGTGCGCATCCTGATGCAGGACCGGTTCGACCGGGACCTGCCGGAACTCCGCGGGAAAGTGGCGGAGGCCCTCGACCTCCTGGAGCAGCAGACCTATGTGCAGCGAAACGGCGACCTTTACGAATACCTGACCGACGAGGAGAAAGACGTCGAGCAGGAAATCAAGAACACGGAAGTGGAATCCGCCGATGTCGCCGCGGAACTGGAAAAAATTATTTTCGATCACGTGATCAAGAACCGGAAAATCCGGTACGACGACAACGGGCAGCATTATCCTTATTCCAGAAAACTGGACGACCGGCCGCACGGTCGGGAATACGAGCTGACCATCCACGTCGTTACGCCCTTTTACGAGAACGCGGAAAACGAATTCCTTCTTCAGTCCCAATCCATGGGGCGGGAAGAACTGATGATCGTGCTGCCCGCCGACGACCGGCTGGTTCGCGATCTCCTTATGTATAAACGGACGGAGAAATACATCCGCCAGAACATCTCCATCGCCCAGCAGGAGGCGATCAAGCGGATTCTGACGGATAAAGGATACCGGAACCAGGAGCGATATGCGCGATTGCAGCAGCAGGTCCGGACGCTTCTCGCCAAGGCGGCCCTTTATGTGTCGGGCAACAAGACCGACATCAAGGGAGAGGACCCCCAGGCGCGCATCGTCAGGGGGTTCCATGAACTCATCGCCAGGGCCTATCCCAATCTGCGGATGCTTCGGGGCGTCCCCTATACGGAAAAAGACATCGCCAAATACCTGAAGGCTTCCGACGACGGGTTGTTCGGCGCCGACGCCGCGACGCTTTCCGAGGCGGAGCAGGAAGTGCTCGCCTTCATCCAGAGCAACAGCCGGGGCGGGGTCCGAAGTACGTTGAAGTCCCTGATCGAGACGTTCGAGCGCAAGCCCTATGGATGGTGCTATGCGGCCATTCTCTGCACGCTCGCCAAGCTGTGCGCCAGGGGAAAGGTGGAGGCGAGGACCGACGGCAACCTGCTGGAAGACGATGATCTGGAACGGGCGCTGCGCAACACCCATGGGCACGGCAATCTGGTGCTGGACCCACAAGTGGCGTTCACCGCCTCCCAGGTCCGCGCCCTCAAGGAGTTTTACGAGGACTTCTTCGACGGCCCGCCGGGCGCCGGGGAAGCCAAGGCTTTGGGCAAGGAAACGACGGACGCGCTCCGGGAAATGATCGGCCGGCTTGAGCCCCTGACCCAACAGGCGTCCCGGTATCCGTTTTTGAACGCATTGACGCCGGTGCTCGAAAAACTGCGGGATCTCGGCGGCAAGCCCTACATCTGGCACCTGACGGAATTGCCCCGCCAGGAAGACGCCCTCCTGGACATGAAGGAAGAGGTGATCGACCCGATCCG
>CAZZBE010000316.1:0-5232 GCA_964652715.1 uncultured Desulfobacteraceae bacterium | reverse complement strand
ATCCGGGGAAAGAAGCGAAGAAATATATGGTTGAAAGAATTCGTGACTGGTTGACAAGTTTGGGGGTGACGCCGTGAACAGCATGTCCTATAAAGGATACCACGCTAAAATCAACTTTGACGAGCGGGACGGGATTTTTTGGGGGAAAGTGATCGGAATCCGAGACAGCATCACCTTTGAGGGTGAGACGGTTGCACAACTCACCGAAGATTTTCATTATGCCATCGATCATTATCTGGCTGACTGCAAACAACAGGGGCGCACACCGGACAAACCTTACTCCGGAAAGCTGACTTTGCGCATTTCACCGGATATACACGCGGAAATCGCCGTTGCAGCAGCTCATACGGGGAAAAGCCTCAATAAATGGATTGCGGATGCATTGGATCATGTCGTTCATTCTCGTTAATCGCTAAGTTCATAGTCGCATATTACAAAACCCACTTGATTATTACTGAATATAGTTATAATATAACTTTATGGATTATGAGGTCAAAATAAAAAAGAAGGTTCTGCGCGACTTAAAGAAGCTGCCGACGAGTGTCCAGAAGTTACTATTCTTATTGATTGAAGACCTCAAAGCTGATGGCCCTATACAAAAAAGTTGGCACAATTTCTCACCCTTGGGGAAGGACTCATACCATTGTCATTTAAATTATCGATATGCGGCCTGCTGGACTTTCCGAAAAGAGGAAATCGAAATTGAGGTGTATTATGTTGGCTCTCGTGAAAAAGCCCCGTATTGAAATTTTTCTTCAAGGAGAAAATGTTGGTGAACTCATTGAATGGATCAGTAAAAAGTATGAGGTTAACATTCTTTCATCTGATCAGGATGATAGTATTGCCATTGAAGAGACGGATTTTTGGAAAGAAATGCAATCAAACAGGACCGGCAATCTCCTTTCAGCTGCCAGACTTAAGGCGAAGTTGTCACAGGCTGATTTGGCTGAAAAACTTGGAATTCGTCAGAATATGATAAGTGATTATGAAAGAGGCAAACGCCGCCTTACACCTGATATGGCAAGACGCATTGCCGAGACTCTCAATATTAAGGTTGAAAGAATTTCTTAATGCGAACAATTTGTTGCACGGGAGCGCAAAAAGCACGCCCCGCGATCGAATAAAACATTATAAAAACAAGTTGATAGGAAGTGGGGCATTTTTCTCATACCCTCGGACGGGCAACATTCGATCCAAAACAAACGCAAAAAATCGAATCTTACCGTCAATCCCCCAAATCCATATATAATCTGGAAAAAGTTTTGGGATAATTATGAAACAAACAGCCAAACAATTAAGCGATGTTTATCAGGAATTGCTGGATCTTCCGGAAAATATGCTTGGAGAGATCATTAATGGAGAATTGCATACCCAACCAAGACCGGCTCCAAAGCATGCGCTGGCTTCATCGTATCTTGGAAGTGATCTGGTCGGTCCATATGGCAAAGGCCGCGGAGGACCCGGTGGTTGGTGGATAATCGATGAACCTGAAATACATCTGGGTTCCGATATTTTTGTACCTGACATAGCAGGATGGAAAAAAGAGCGTATGCCTCTACTTCCTGAAACCGCATATTTTGACCTTTCACCGGATTGGGTTTGTGAAGTCATATCTCAAAGCACGGCAAGAAAAGATCGCGTATTAAAAATGCCGTTGTATGCCAGGAACAAGGTCCAATATATATGGTTAATCGAACCGATAACTAAAATTCTCGAGGTTTATCAACTTGAGGGCCAATACTGGACATTGATAGGAACCTTTGCCGACAGCGATAAAGTTACAATAGCCCCTTTCACGGAAATATCCATTGATTTGTCATTTCTATGGGAAATAACGGACTAATCGCCGTACAACCAGGAAATTCACGGGATGAGCGTTGCGCGATTGGGAAGGTTATACCATAGGGGCGGGAGGGAAAATGAAGGAATATCACAAGATCCAAACTGTATTAAAGCGCGACCCGGAAAACAACAACAAAACGCTCATAGAGGGCCGGTTTTCTTTGCCGGAGTTTGAATATCTCAAAGACAACGCATGGATCTTTACGGAAAAAGTCGATGGGACCAATATCCGGGTCATTTATGACGGCCACCAAATCATTTTTGGCGGAAAAACAGACCGGGCGCAAATTCCCGCCGCCCTTGTAAACCGTTTAAACGAAAAATTCATTCCGCTTACCGGCGTTTTCGGCGAGATATTCGACAGCGCGGAAGTCTGTCTTTACGGAGAAGGCTACGGCGCGAAAATTCAGAAGGGGGGCGGGAATTACCGGCAAGACCAGGATTTTGTGCTGTTTGATGTCATGGTCGGCGAATGGTGGCTGCAACGCCCGGATGTGGAAGATGTAGCCGTCAAGCTCGGGCTGGATGTTGTCCCCGTCATTGGCCGGGGAACTCTTGCCGAGATGATAGACCTTGCCCGGACTGGATTTAAATCGACCTGGGGGAATTTTAAAGCGGAAGGCATCGTCGCCCGGCCTGAAATCGAACTGAAAATGAGGAACGGGAACAGGTTGATCACGAAAATTAAACACAAGGATTTTCGGGTATGACCCATCATTGAAGCAGACCGGGCGCCGCAACCCGAACACCTGGCGCCGGGCCGGCCGTATATGGTATCGTTTTTCTTCTGCATGCCGGACTCGATGCCTGGGAGAAAGACGAGCGGGTGTTTTCCCGAAACTGGCGATACGAGATCCCCAGAAATTACGTGTAGCATCGCACAACAACCCGCCCGTCACGGCCTGGTCATATCCTGCACCCCGCCCGTCAACGGCGCGTCTTCTTTCACCGGCAGCTCCATGGGAGAACTCAGCACCTGGATGGCGATCCGGGGGTCGGTTTCCGGCAAGGTCTGCTGCGCTTTTTCCGGCAAAAGCGCCGGTATGGTAAGATCCTCGTAGGAAAACCGGAGCATCTCCCGAACCTTCCGGTATTTGTCCAGAAGCGCCTTCTGGCTGTCCGCGCCCAGGTAGATAAAGGCGGTGGCATAGCTGTAGCTGTCCTGCTCCGGAATCTCCGAGAGCATCATCCCGATTTTGCCCTGGATATCGATCAGCATGCCCGGGACTTTTTCGTTGATCTCCAGGATATCTTCCCTGGTCGGTATCCCGGTGATCCGCTTGTCCTGGTATTCCCGGAGGAAAAATTTTCCGGCCACCTTGAATTTCCCCTGTCGCTTCGGAAATTGGGGGTCCCGGTTGAGCGCCACGTCGAGCATGATCTGGTGGTTGGATGCGCCGTCCACCTTCATGAAAAGGTCGGAATGCGACTGGGGGATGCGGGTGTTGATCTCCAGAAACCAGATTTTGTCCCGTTTTTCATCCCAGAAAAATTCGAGGTTGAAGGCGGAGTGGTCGAACCCGATGTGCGTCATGACCTTTTCGCTGATTTCCGTCATTTTTTTTCGCACGGGGCCGGGGAGCGCCGATGGGTACTGATACCGGGAAAAAGTGGTCCGGTTGGGCTCCCGGATGGAATCGATAATGCCGTACGCGCGCACCTCTCCGTTTCGGACGTAGCCTTCCAGTGTGCACTGGCGCCCGGATATGATCTGTTCGGCCACGCAAAAAGAGGAGTTCACTCGTTCCACTTCCTCCGGCAGCGCCACCATGTCCAGCAGGTAGTCGAAGGGCTTGAACAACCCGATTTTCTCCCGCAGGATTCCGATAGCGCGTTTAAAGGCCTTTTTGTTGTTGATTCGGAATCCCAGCTGGGAGCCGGTGGACTTGACCGGCTTGATCCAGAAGGGAAACTCAAGGGGGATTTTTTCAAGGGCGCTGTCGTCGAACGGGTCGAACGTGTAAAACCGGGGCAGGTGCTCGGGGATGACCTGTTGCTGCTCCAGCCGGCTCCAGTACTTATGTTCACTTTTCAGGACGCTTTCGAGAGTGGGGCCGGGAACATTGAACTTCTCGCACAGAATCGGCGTCATGGTGCTCACCGGGAAATCCGTGTACCCGACAATGGCGTCAATGGGGCCGTCAAAGTTTTGCAGCTCCTGTTCGGCTTCCATCAGCATGTCCGCCAGCCGGTAACGGCCGCTGTCGATCAGGGCGTGAATATCGAGCAGGCCGATAAAGTTGCATTCATCGGCGTGTTTGAGGGATTGCAGCATCCGCAGGTTGAAATCGTCCAAACCGATAATAAATACGTTTTTCTTCATTTTCTCCGATCCATTTTAAAAGACTTGTCAGCCGGTCCGGTCCGGTCCGGTCCGGAACCGGTTTCTGTTCGGACAGGTAAAAAACATCGCTTTCTTTATTGCGACCTCCTTTCTTTTCGGTTGATCAGTTAATACAATGAAACGAAAGGCGTTTGGCATTGGACTTTTTTGTTGATCTTAGAGATATCCACTTTATTGCGCGATGTCAAGCTTGGGATAAGAACAAAAAGCGCCTTGATTATGGTTGTATAAAGTGCTACCGAATCGGCATTGAAACCAAAGCATTGGAAGGCGCCTTCGACCATCTCCGGCACACCCGTCGCCGGGCCTTCGCGCGGAAATCGACGCTGTCGCGACACATACCGGCAAAAGCAAAAGCCTTGACAAATGGGTAAATGGATGTCCAAAAGAGGATGGTTCGTTATCGTTGACGGATTAGCGTTATCTTTTATAATTTTAGGAGGCTGTCATGGGTAAGCAGGTCAAGAAAAGAAAGAAGAAGAAAAGCGGCGGCAAAAAATCGGTCGCCAACCCCCCCAAAACCCCGCTATCCCCGGTTATCAAACAGGAAACAGTTGGAGAAGAGATCGCGGGCGGCGAATTTGATGATCAGGATGCCAGAATTTTTAACATCCTGGGCGTTGAGAATGAAGAAGACGCCGAAGTCAATTATGACAATCTGAACACATTTTCAGAGCACCTGGAAAAGGAGATGACATTGCCTGTCCTTGTCACCGGCATTGAAGACATGGGGTGCTTCGGATGGGAAGAATACTACACCTTTGGGCCGGGCAGCAAAGCCGAATATGACAAGCTGAGGAAAACGCGTCCATCATTCAGGGATCAATATGAACTCTTGAGTTTAGAAGACGATGTCGATGAAGAGGGGTTGCACGGCAATGCGCGGCGAATTTCCGATGGCAAGGAATGGATCCTCCCCCTCGCCGATCTGGAAGCGGTTGATAAGAATTCCAGGAATGCGAAGCTCCTTAAGGATTATGTCGATTGGCATGTTAATTACAGGTAACGTAAAGACGCATCTGGCGTCTTGCCTGCTGCTGTTGCTT
>CAZZBE010000315.1:0-5233 GCA_964652715.1 uncultured Desulfobacteraceae bacterium | reverse complement strand
TATGGTCGTCGAGGTTGTCTTTTACGATATTCTTCAGCAGGCGGAAAAATTCGATGAAGTTGCTTTTGCCCGCGCCGTTGGCGCCGATCAGGATGTTCAATGCGCTTAACGGCAGGTCGCATCGGCGGATGGATTTAAATCCGTTGATGATGACGCGGTTAAGCGGGTATTGGCTGGATAAAGGTTTCATTTCCCGATCTTTTTGGTATTTTTCAAGCATCTGAATCCTGTTTTGATTTTGACTTGCCCCGGCTTTTTTGGATTATAGGCGGCGGCGTCGCGGATGGATTGGATGAGGCGGTGGAGGATGGTGGTCATGGATTCCTCAATCCTTCAAATTCTTTCAGAGACACCAGCATGGCCACGGGTTTGCCGCGACGCGTTATCTGAACGGCGGGGCCGGTTTCCACGCTGTGGATAATGGCGGTGAGATTGTTTTTCGCTTGTGCGATAGAGATTTTTTCGGGCATCCTTTGTATCCTGTTTTGGCTTTGACTTTGGGCGGCTTTTTTGCAAAAGTGGTACCGGAAGCATTCGTTCAACTATTGCCCGGAGGGTATCCATGATTTGCAACGTAATTGTGACAAAAAAAGACAACGGGTACACGGCAAAGGCGCCCGACCACCTCATATCACGCAACCCCTGGCTCGATAAATTCGGTTTTCTCAGGGATGACCCGACCTTCGACGATCTTCAGGAAAAAATCCGGAAAGTGCGGATCGAATCCGATCGAATTGAGAGATAGTCGGCGTCCATGCAATGTTACATTCTGGACAGCGATCATTTGAGAAATCAAAAAATTCGGAGCGGTTTCGCTTTTTAGGCCGGGGATTGATTCCCGGCTTCATGGAAATTTTGTCGATTTCTGGAAAGCGGTTCGTATGCTTCAAGAGTCATGTTCGATTTCTCCTGTTTTCTATCTGCTCAACGATATCTGAAACAGACATTTTATCGATCCATTCATGTCTTTCTATCGAATAATTCCCATGCCCTCTTTGATATTGTTGTAGAAATCGAATCATCGCCGCCGGCCCTAACTCACGATTTAAAATCTCGATTCCTGTTTGTCGAATCTGATACAGATTTGTCGCATCTACAATCATTATATGACCTCCGTTAACCAAGACATCGGATTTGCTATCTTTACGTTAAGATTATCTCTTTCACTTTCCGATTTCTTTAGCAACTTGTCGTCTGTTGTCAAAAAGACATCGGCGGCCGCACTTTCCGAGCAGGCGATATGCATTGCGTCAAACGACTTGAATCCGAGCTTTTCGAGTTCGTTTGCTCTGTTGATTTCAATTTCCGTGAGGAGTATGTTCGTATGCACTCCCGCGGCCAATTCCGTTAGATACATTCGTTTTTCAATATCCGGTGTGTTTTCGAGTTCAGCGACCAACACTTCGCCGCCAATCCATTCCCATTCACCGGTATACGTACGATTCATTATGATGAGAACCGCTTCTGACTCCAATCGTATCCTGCTTTGGCTTTGATCGTCAAAAGGTCTGTTTAAACAACACGCATCCAGATATATTTTCATTTTTTTCTCTCGGTGGCAAATGGTCGTCATGGGATGCCTTTGTTGTTGCGCCGGTCTGTTTACGGGTGGTCCACATGACAGAGTTCATAGATGTGCCCATATTTGGACGCCGATTTTAAATCTCCCCGGCGCAGCGCGTCTCTCACATTGTCCAGTTTGAAGGCGTCGTCCATGCTGATATACGGCGACCAGCCGGTTTCATCCTCCATGAGTTGAACCGCCACTTCGGCCACATATCGACCTTCATGGACGTATTTTGTTTTTTTTCCGGTTTGCACCCATCTTATCCACTGCTGTTATGACGAATAGACATCATCATGAGCCCCGACGCGGATCGGGATAATGCGCTTTTTGTCGATTAACAGTTCTATTGTCAGCCGATAGCTGATGTTGATCGAAACGGAATGCAATTCCGACAGCCCGCCCCTCAACCGGTGAAGTCGCAAAGACGGATGGCGCGGGTTCAGTTCCAGCAGTTTCAGCGTTTTTTCATACTGGCCGATCAGCTCCGGATGCCGTTTGAAAAACTTTGTCGCGCGTCTGGTGTAGCTCTTGGTGAAGATGATTTCATATGGCATTTTTGATGCGCCGGATATGGTCGTCCACGGTGTCCTTGTAAACATCGCCGCCGGCCAGTTCGTTTCGCGTTTCAATCAGCGCGGCTTCCAGCTCGCATTCTCTTAAGCGGTTGTAGGTTTCCATGTCCATGACGACATATTTGCTTTTTCCCCGAACGGTGATGACGGCGGTTTCGTGTTCCTTGATGAGCGGTTCGAGGATGCAAACGCCCCTGGTTTTGAGTTGATTGGCGGAAACATTCGGCATATCGACTTCCTTGATTGATAATAATGCGGTTAAAAGTACTTTACAGAATACGATGATCCGCATTGTGGGTCAATCTTTTTTGCACGCCGGAGAACAGGCGGCGCCCGTCAGGCGTCGATGGACGTTGGGGGGAGACCCGCCCGCTTTTCTTCCAGCGTTGAATGATGATCGTTGCATCGGTGCAAGGTTCATCTGCCGCCTCCGGCAATGTCTTCGAGTCGTCGGACCCATGTGTCAAAATGGCGGCACTCCTTTCGGATGCGGTCGATGCCGATATCGATGGCGATCAGCGACCCATGAAATGGTTTCTCGTAGGCCGGACAGCAGTGCAGGATGCGCTTGGACGGCGCTGTTTCCGGCCCGTCGTTGATGTGTTCGGGGGAGGGAAAGGCGCGTCTGTCCGTTTCGATTTGTGAAACCGATGATGCGTTGAACCATTCAGAGAAGGCCCGGGGCTCGCTGTATAACAGGCCCTCGAACTCATGGACCGTCAGATTTGGGATGAACTGCCGATGTTCGATATCCGACTGAAGCGCCTGCTCCAGGAAGGCCGCCTTTTCCAGGGGGTCCTGGATGCCGGGCAGCCTCGGGTCGGTTTGACCGGGAAAGTCGCCGGGCAAACGAAACAGGTCAAACATGGTGGTAATGTAAGCGCTTTGATCCTCCCGGCATTTCCGTAAAAGCTGGCGTTTGATGCCGGCATATCGCACGATGCCGCCTTTTCCGCGCGGACCGGTGCGCGCCAGAATCGGGTTGAGGTATGCGCCGGCTTCCCGGAGGTGGTCGTACAACACTTCCCGGATAAAGGATTCTTCGGTCTGACCTTCGCAGAATACATGAATGCGGATCATCGGGCCGGCCTCCCCCCGAGGATGTTCTTGATCCACAATTCTCCCAGGCTGTAATCCTGGAGCCATTCGACCAGGGCCTCGGGGTCCAGGCGCGTCAAGGTCGATTCTCCGCCGCGACGGTCAACGACCACCACGTCTTCAGGGTCGAATTGATTCAGGAATTCGACGGACTGGGTGGCGGCGACGATCTGCCGGGTCGTGGCAGCGGACCGCATCATGGCCGCCAGCAGGGCGATGGCGACCGGGTGAAGGCCCAGTTCGGGCTCATCCACGAGAATCGTCTCCGGCCGATATTTATCCGGCTGGAGAAAAACAACGGTCAGGCAGATAAATCGCAGCGTTCCGTCGGACAAGTGATGGGCTTTGAACGGCGCGTCCCAGTCCTTTTCGACCCATTCCAGTTCGATGATCTCCTCGTTTTGGGGCGAGGGCCTGAGATGGAAATCGCCGAAAAACGGGGCCGCCAGGCGAATGGTTTTGACAATGCGCCGATAACAGTCTTCGTGCCGGTTTTGCAGCAGGTAAAGAAAAGCGGCCAGGTTCCGCGCGTCCGGCCGCAAATACGCGTTGTCGTTGATGCCGTGGGGCTGTTTGACGTGGGCGGCGTCGCCGGTGTCGTGGAAATGATAGATCCGCCAGGGTTTGAGGATGGGCAGGGGCTGTCCGCCCGTCGGGCCGCCGGGTCTCCGGAAAGGGAGACGGGTTTCAAAATGACCGGCGCCGCAGGGGTGTTCGACGCCTGTTTTTGTCCAGAAGGATTCCTCGGCGAACATCATCCGGTTGTCATGGGTGGCTTCCAGGGCGAGTTTGTACCCGTTGTTGCCGAAATGGAGTTCGGCATCCAGTGTTTCCGTGGTTTTCCGCCCAAAATGCAAAACGGCATCCGGCCCGCCCTGCTTGCCGACGTATCGTTGCAGGTTTTTTTCCAGGAGTTGCCGGATCATTTGGAAAAACGCGATGAGATTCGATTTGCCCGCGCCGTTGGCCCCGATCATGATATTCAATGCGCTTAACGGAATGTCGCATCGCCGGATGGATTTGAACCCGTTGACGATGACGCGGTTGAGCTGATGTTGGCTGGTTAAGGGTTTCATGTTGCTATCTTTTTTGGATTTTTCAAGTATCTGAATCCTGTTTTGATTTTGACTTGCCCCGGCTTTTTTGGATTGTAGACGGCGGCTTCTCGGATGGATTGGATCAGGCGGTGGAGGATGGTGGTCATGGGTTTTGCTCAATACCAGTTTTCGATTTTGAGATCTGAAAAGAGTTCGTAATCTTTTACGTTCCGAGTCACCAGGATATACCCGTTCACACGGGCGATGGACGCGATCTGTCCGTCAACATAAGGCGGGGTCCGTCCGACGGCTTCCAGCCGCGCCCTTTCCAGCGCGTGCCATTCGGCGGCCCGTTCGTCGTAGGGCAGAATGTCCATCGTTGGCAGCACTACCTGGTTGAGATAGGTTTCGATCTTTTCCCGTTTCCTGGACCGGG
Organism: uncultured Desulfobacteraceae bacterium; assembly: GCA_964652715.1. Lineage (GTDB taxonomy): Bacteria > Desulfobacterota > Desulfobacteria > Desulfobacterales > JAABSP01 > JAABTD01. Next base: position 523 of record CAZZBE010000315.1, on the reverse strand, counting down.
ACAAACGATAGCCGCCATACCGGAGTTCATGCCAGACGGGCGCGGCGGTTGCCAGCAGGTTGCGGTGTTCGGCGATTTTTGCGATGACCCCGGCGTTGGGTTCTTTTTTCAAGGGCTCGGAAAGCACATTCGTGTCCAGAAGATAGGGCATGCCTAAAGCTCCACATCGCGGCCGATGGTCTTGTCCCTCAATCCTTCAAATTCCTCGCCTGTCATTTCGACGCCGTCCTCTTCAAGGGATTGCCGAAAGGCCATCATCGCGTCATAGAAATTGTTTTGCCGTCGGGAGAGGCGCTCATATTCTTTCAGAGACACCAGCATGGCCACGGGTTTGCCGCGACGCGTTATTTGGACGGCGGGGCCGGTTTCCACGCCTTGGATAATGGTGGTGAAGTTGTTTTTCGCCTGGGCGATGGAGATTTTTTCGGGCATTTTTTCCTCCGTTGTTTTCGGCTGCTCTGTTTTTACCTTTCAAAGGACGCTGCCTGCCAGCCGATGAGCATTATTTTAGAAACCGCCCTGA
>CAZZBE010000314.1:0-5270 GCA_964652715.1 uncultured Desulfobacteraceae bacterium | reverse complement strand
GAATTGTCGGCGGAACGCCGGGCCATGGGGAAGAAGCGGAGGCGCTAGGGCGCCGCCGCCATAAATGTATCCACGTCCAGCGTCCCCAGGGGCTGAGACTGTCCGCCCGGGATTTGGACGGTTAGCCGTTCTTCCGGAGACCGAAGCGTTTTCTCTTTGGCCCAGTCGGTCGCCTTTTCCAGTTTTTCTCTGACGGCAAAGGGTTCCGACGGGTCTGAACCCCCCAGGGCCGCCGCGGGGATGGCGATGATCAGCGCCGTCACGGCCACCGGTTCGGCGGACCCGGCCGGGTCGACCCGTCGCCGGGTTTCCCGATCCATCCGCTCGGGGCGGACGCCGAACTCCGTCCGCAGCAGGTCGAACAATTCCCGGGCCGTTTCGTCTCCGTCCGGGCCTTCGATACGGAACAGGATAAGATCGTCTGTCATGGCGGCATCTCCTGGTGTCGAGGGTCTTGGGCGTCAAACGCGCCGCTGTCGGTCTTTGCTATTTCGCTTGCTTGGGGGCGGCGGTTTGTCTTATGGTGAGCCGTTGTCGCCCATCGGGCGGCATATCCGACGCGAAGAAAAAACATCGGCGACAACTAAAGAATATATCATAAGTCATCGCTTGGAAATAAGCGTTTTTTGGAGGAGAACAGGGTATGCGGCGATTTTGGATTCTGGCCATGATGTTGGCTTTGACGGCGGCGGCGGGCGCCTGGTGGGTGTTCCAGGCCCCCGACACCCCGCCGTTTCATCCGCCGAATGCGGCGAAGACCGATGACGACAGCCGGCCGTCAAACATACAGGAGGTCGAGGCCCCCGGCGACGCCATCCGAATCGCGGTCATCGCGCCCCAGTCGGGTTTGCCCGCCGGCATCAAAAGCGCGCTGCCCGATGTCGCCCGGTTTTTCACCGATCGCGTCAACGCCGAAGGGGGCCTGTTGGGACGCCCGGTGGAACTCAGGATCCTGGACAACGCCAACACGGCCCTGGGCGCCCGGGCGGCCGCCGAAAAAGCGGCGGACCTGACGGTCGCCGCCGTCATCGGAGGACAGCGGAGTTCCAACGCCCTGACCATGGCAAGCACGCTTCAGGCCGCCGGCATTCCCATGATCGCCGTGGGGGCGAGCCACCCCGATATCACCCGGGCCGGCGATTACATCTTTCGGATCAACTATACCGACGCCTTCCAGGGGGCCGCTCTGGCCCGCTTCGCCCGGGACAATCTGAAAGCGGCGTCGGCCGCCCTCATGGTCAATATCGGCAATACCTACAGCCCCTACCTGGCCGATGTGTTCGCCGAGCAGTTTCAACAACTGGGGGGATCGGTGCGGTTGCGGCACGAATATCTGCCGGATGCCGATACCTTCGACCGCGCCGCGGCGTCCCTTTACGCAGCCGGTCCGGATGTAGCGTTTCTGCCCGGCTACCAGGAGGACAGCGCCCGCATGATGGCGGCGGCCCGCCGGGCGGGCGTAAAGTCGATCTTCATCGGGGCCGACGGCTGGGACGTCAGCATTCCACGGGCGGTCGGCGCCGCGGCGGAAGGCGCCTGCTTTTCCTCTCACTGGCACCCGGACGCCGATATGGGCGGCGGGCTTTCGGACGCCGCGGCGGCCCTGGCGGCACGCAAGGAAGCGCCCATCGGCGATGTGGAGATGCTGGCAGTCGACGCGGTGCACCTGCTTTTCGACGCTGTGCGACGCTCGGGCCGGGCCGATCCCGGGGCCATCCGCGATGCTCTGGCGGGAACAGAAAAATTTGTCGGCGCCTGCGGCCCCTATCGGTTCGACCGGAACGGCGATCCGGCGAAATCCCTCGCCATACTCCGGTTCGAGGAGGAGGCGCCGACCTTCCACACAACGCTGGGACCAGAAACCCTTCGTTTCGGCGTCATTTTCGCCAGGACCGGAGACGCCGCGGCGGTCAACCGGATGGGGTTTGAGGCGGCCCGGTTCGCCGCCGACGAAATCAACCTCAAGGGCGGCGCGCTGGCCCGGCGGATCGAGCTGATCGAATACGACAACGAGAGCACGGCCCTGGGGTCGCGCCGGGCCGCGGAGGCGGCGGTTCAAGACGGCGTCCGCGCGGTGGTCGGGGCCGCGGGGAGTTCCCACTCTTCGGCCATGGCGCCGATCCTGGAAGCGGCCGGGATCCCCATGGTGTCGCCCGCATCCACCAACCCGTCGGTCACCCGGGGGCGGCCCCATGTTTTCCGCGCCTGCTACACAGACCGCCTCCAGGGCGAAGCCATGGCCCGATTCGCCCTATCCGCGCTAAACGCAAAAACCGCGGCCGTAATGACCAACGCCGATAACCAGTATTCCGTGGATCTGGCCCGGTTTTTCATCCAGCGGTTCCAGAGGGACGGACGGATCGTCGCGGAAGCCGATTATCTCCAGAGCGCCAACGATTTCCGACCCCATTTGTCGGAGATCCAGCGGGCTTCGCCGGATGTCGTTTGCATCCCCGGGTATCCCCGGGATGCGGCTTTCATCATCCGCCAGGCCCGGTCCATGGGCATCGGGAGCGTTTTTCTCGGCGGGGACGGATGGGACGATCTGATGTACGAGTACGCCGGAGACGCCATCGAGGGGAGTTATTTTGCAAGCCACTGGCACGTGGACCTGCCTGATCCGCGCAGCAGGGCGTTTGTCGCCCGCTATGAGGTCGGGCACGCGCGGCGTCCCGGCAGCCTGGCGGCGTTGAGCTATGACACGGTCCACCTTCTGGCGGACGCCGTCCGCCGCGCCGGGTCCGCGGCGCCGGCGGCCATCCGCGACGCCCTGGCCGGCGCCCGGAATTTCAAGGGTATTACGGGCACGATCACCTTCGACGACAACGGCGACCCCGAAAAGCCGGTGGTGATGATCCGGTTCGGTCCCGACGCCGCGGTTTTCGACCGGATCATGTCCACGGGCCGGGCGGCATCCGGGGATGGCGAGTAAGCGTCCCGCATGATGCGAACCTCCCTTCGGAACCGGATCACCACGGCCATTCTCATCACCTTCGCCGCGGTGGCCCTTGTCTTCGGCTTTGTTTTTCTGGGACTTCTCAGGGTTCATACGGACGCCCTGACGGACAAAAGCCGGGCGCTCCTGGAGATGCTGCTGAAGCGGGAGGAGATGCCGCTGGCCAATGAAATTTTCGAGGGGCGCAAACGGGCGATCCGGCTGCGGATCGAAGAAATTCTGGCCCTGGACAGCATGCTGTCGGTAACGGTTTACGACCGGCACGGCAACATGCTCACCCATTTGGACCGTCTCGGATCCGCCGCGCCCCCGCTGTCGACGGTCCCGCCCGATGGAAAAACCCGAACGGGCCTGGAGACATGGCGCGGGCTCCGGTCGCTGACCTTCGAGGCCCCGGTATCGGCCATGGGCGTCCCCGTCGGCTTTATCCGCATTCAATATTCCCTGGCCGAAGCCGAACGATACCGGCGCCTGTCGCTCGCGGCCCTGGCGGTGCTGCTGCTCGCCACGCTTATCGTAATGCTCTACATCCTCAACCGGCTGCTGACCATCGGCGTGCGCCGCCCCATCGACGGGCTCCGGTCGGCCATGACCCGCATCAAGACCGAGGGACCCGGCGTGACGGCGACCCCCGAAAGGGACGACGAGATCGGCGATCTCGCCCGGAGTTTCAACGCCATGAGCGCCCAACTGGCCGATCTGCTGGAAAAAAGCCGGGTCGAGGTCCAGGAGCGGAAACGGGCCCAGGAGATGCTCGACTCCATCATCCGGTCCATCCCGGACATCCTCTACCGGCTCGATCCCGACGGAAAAATCACCTTTATCAACGACGCTGTCCGCCGTTACGGATACCGCCCCGACGAACTGATCGGAACCGACATCACCGACATCGTCCACCCCGAAGACCGGGCAGCGGCGGAAGGACTCAAAGAACGGCGCAACGGCCCCCGCAAAACCCGGGATCTGACGCTGCGGCTCCTGAACAAAACGCCGCTGGCGGCGGGCGGGTCGCGCGGCGCCGACAACCCGGGGCCGACCATCATGCTGGTGGATGCCGAAGGGCTTTACGGGGACGACGCGCCCTTTCCGCACTTTTTTAAAGGGACCCAGGGCATCGCCCGGGACATCACCCGGCTGAAAGATCTGGAGCACCGACTGCGCCAGGCCCAAAAGATGGAGGCCATCGGCGCCCTGGCCGGCGGCATCGCCCATGACTTCAACAACATTTTAGGCGGCATCGTCGGGTATGCGGAACTGGGCCTGAAATACCAGCAAAACGGCGCCGACCCCCTCAAGCTGCGCTCCTGCATGGAGGGGGTGATCTCATCGGGCATGCGGGCCGCCGATCTGGTCCGGCAAATCCTACAGTTCGCCAGGCGCGGGGAAGCGGCTTTCGCGCCCGTGGACATCGGACCGGTGTTGAAAGAGACCCTGAAACTGATATCCGTCACTCTCCCCAAAAACATCGCCGTCGATGTGTCCCTGTCCACCGACGCCTGCATCGTCATGGGAGATCCCACCCAGATCCATCAGGTTCTGATGAACCTGTGCACCAACGCTTACCAGGCCATGGGAGCCTCCGGCGGCGCCCTTTCCGTGTCCATGGACGACGTGAAACTGTCGGAGGAGCGGCGGTTCCTTGCAGCGGCCATCCCGCCCGGCCGCTATGCCCGGATCGAGATCGCCGACACCGGCCCCGGACTTCCCGAGGAGATCAAGGACCGCATTTTCGAACCCTATTTCACCACCAAAAAAACGGGCGAAGGGACGGGATTGGGCTTGTCCGTCAGCCTGGGCATCGTCGAAAACCACGGCGGCGCCATCGATGTGGAAAGCGAGCCCGGCCGCGGGACCGTGTTCAGGGTGTTTCTGCCGCTGACCGCCCCGGCGCCCGCGCCGAAAAAGAAAGGACCGCGGAAACCGCCCAGAGGCGAGGGGGAGCGGATTCTTTTGGTGGACGACGATCCGTTCCTGCTGGATGCCGTCTGCAAACACCTCGAAATCCTCGGGTACAACGTGCAGGCGCACCTCAGCGGCGTCGAAGCACTGGCCGCGTTGCAGAGCAATGCTTCGGCGTTCGATCTTCTCGTCACCGACCAGACCATGCCGGGCATCACCGGGGTCCAGCTGGTCGGGAAGGCGAAGCGGCTGCGGCCCGATCTGCCGATTCTCCTTTGTACCGGCTACAGCGAGGCGGTGACGGAAGAAAACGCCTCGCAGTTCGGCATCTCCCGATTTCTCAAAAAGCCCGTCAACCGGGAAGACCTGGCGTTGGCCGTCCACCACGCGCTGGCCGGCCCGACAAAATAATCTG
>CAZZBE010000313.1:0-5337 GCA_964652715.1 uncultured Desulfobacteraceae bacterium | reverse complement strand
TTAGATAAGACAAAAAAAATGCCAATTTATGCTAAACATAATGTTAATTATCTTTGGCTGATTCATCCAATTGATAAGACTTTGGATGTATTTAAGCTGGTCTCGGGAGGATGGCATTTATTAAATGCTTTCGTTGAAAATGATATAGTAAAAGCCGAACCATTCCAAGAAATTGAAATCAACCTTGGTGAACTTTGGTTGGAATAAAAATGAAACATTGGAGACGATTGGACACCCCGCCCATGACGGCGGCGGAAAACATGGCCCTGGATGAAACCCTCCTGGAGGTCAAAGGGGAAGGCAAAAGCCCCAACACCATCCGCTTTTTGCAATTTTCACCCAGGACGGTCCTGGTGGGGTTCCACCAGGCGGTGTCGGAGGAAATCCGCATCAAGTATTGCCGGGAGCGCGGCATCGACATCAACCGCCGCATCACCGGCGGCGGCGCGATTTTCTTTGATGAAAACCAACTGGGATGGGAGGTGTTTTGCGACAAGGCCTTTTTTGACATCCCCCTGCCCAACGCCCGGCTGTTCAAGGCCCTGTGCGATCCCGTCGTTCAGGCCCTGGGGATGCTGAACATCCGGGCCGAGTTCCGGCCCCGCAACGACATTGAGGTCAACGGCCGCAAGATTTCCGGCACCGGCGGCACGGAATCCGACGGGGCCTTCATGTTCCAGGGCACGATGCTGGTGGATTTCGATGTGGAGACCATGCTCCGGGCCCTGAAGATACCGGTGGAAAAGCTCAAGGCCAAGGAGATCGATTCGGTCAAGGACCGGGTCACCTGCCTGAAATGGGAACTGGGCGCGGTTCCGGCCCTGGACGCCCTTAAACACGCCATTCGATCCGGGTTTGAAGACGGCTTGAACATCCGGCTGACGGCGGGGGGGCTGACCCAAGAGGAACAACGCCGGTTTGAAGACAAGCTGGCCCATTTTCAATCCCCTGAATGGATCGACAAAGTGCGGCCCCGGTTCCAGAAGCGGGACGGCGTTCAGGCATCCTACAAGGCCGAGGCCGGCATGGTCCGGTTCACCCTGGTGGTCAACCCGCCCCAAAAGCGCCTCAAAGACATCTACATCACCGGCGATTTTTTGTCGTTTCCCGGCCGGGCCCTCTATGATCTGGAAGCGGAACTTCGGGGCGCGCCGCTGGACCGCGATGATCCGCACGCCATGATCCGCCGCCGGTTTGACGATGGGTCCCTGGTCATTCCGGGACTGGATTTCGCGGATTTCGTGGTCCCCCTGGATCAATGCCTCAAGAAAATCGACATCGCCCGCCACGGGGTTCCCCTGGAACATTGCAACCTGATTTCCGTGGTCAACGGCTCTTTCGAGGATGTGATCCGGCGGCTGCCTTCTTCCTTGCTGCTGCCCTACTGCGCCAAATTCACGGAATGCGATCTGTTGTGCGATCACTGCCGGGGAACTCTGTTGAAACCGATGATTCCGGCCGGGACCCCGGCTGAACTGGCGGACCGGCTCCGCAACTTATCGGCCAAAGGCCATATCGGCGCGCTCATCAGCGGCGGCTGCGACCAACGGGGCCGATTGCCCTGGGACCGTTTCGTGCCGGCCATCAGGAAAATCAAGGCCGAAACGGATTTGCAGGTGTCGGTCCACAGCGGGATGGTGGATGACGAAACCGCCCTCAAACTGAAGGGGGCCGGCGTCGATCAGGCGTTGATCGACGTGATCGGGGATGACGACACGTATGGATCCGTTTGCCATGTTCCTTTTGGCGTGGACCGGATCGAAGCGGCCATGGCCTCGTTGCAGCGGGCCGGGATTCCCATGGTTCCCCACATCGTGTGCGGATTGCATTATGGAAAAATGCGGGGTGAAAAGCGAGCGGTGGCCATGATTTCGCGGTTTCAGGCGGCGGCGGTCGTGATTGTCGCGTTGATGAATCAAACCACGAAATACACGAAAAAAGGTGAAACCACGAATGGCGTGAATGAAAGGGACAAGGCCGTTTCGCCGACGGCGGAAGCGGTGGCCGACATCATCGCCGAAGCCCGGCTCGCCATGCCGGAAACGCCCATCAGCCTGGGATGCGCCCGAAAAAGGAGCGACCGCCGCATGGAATTGCTGGCCATCGACGCCGGCGTCAACCGCATGGCCCTGCCGTCCGACGAAGCGGTGGAAAAGGCGAAGGGCTATGGGTTGGAAATTTGCCATCAAAAAACGTGTTGCAGCGTTACGCCTGTCTTGTATTATCGGTTGAACGTCATCAGCATCGCCGTCCCGCCGTTGCGGGCCAGGGGCGGCGATGTGGGCCTCCTGGCCCGCCACTGGGTGGAAAATTTATGCCGGAAGCTGAACCGGGCGCCCAAAACCCTGTCCCCGGCGGCCCTGGACCGGATCGAAACCCACAAATGGCCCGGCAACGTCCGGGAACTGGTCAACGCCATCGAACACGCCGTCAACATGTCCGCCGGTCAAGACATCCTCGTTGAACACCTCCCCGCCGATCTGCAGCGGGACGCCGCCAAAAACCGACAGGCCCAAGCCGCCGGGGTCATGCCCCTGAAAGAGCTGGAAAAGGACGCCATAAAGAGAGCGCTCGTTTATTTTGGCGGCAACATCACGCAAGCGTCCAAATCCCTGGGCATCGGGCGAAACACCCTTTACGACAAGATGAACAAATACGGGATCAGGTAGACCGCGTCACCTCCCGGAGCACCCGTTCCAATTCTTCGAAAGCCGCCGGCTTCCGCACCACCCGGTCCACGCCGCTTTCTTCCAGCATCCGTGCATCGAGCCGTCGGATCAAGCCGGTGTAGAGCAGGAAGGGAATCCTGGGTTTTCCGCGATCGTTGCAGAAGGCTTTGACGGCTTTGCCCACATCCCAGCCGTTCATCCCGTCCATGCCCAGATCGCAGAGAATCGCGTCGATCCCGCCGCCGTAAACGATGTCGAGGCCTTTTTCCGCGCCGCAGGCCGTCCGGATGTCGATCCCGTCGGCATCCTCGAAATACATCTCCATGGCCTTGAGAATGTTGATCTCGTCGTCGATGACCAGGAAACGGATGTGGCCGTCGCGATCGGCGGACCGCTCCCGGCGAGCGTGTCGATCCAGGTGAGCGGCCAGCGGCAGCGTGATCGTGAAGGTTGTGCCTTGCCCCGGCGCGCTTTTCACCTGGATATCGCCCTGGTGCTTTTTAACGATGCCGTAGCTCGACGACAGACCAAGACCGCTGCTGAGCATCCCCTTTGTGGTGTAAAACGGCTCGAAAATCCGCTGAAGTTCCGATTCCGGGACGCCCCGCCCCCTGTCCGACACGACGATCCCGACCCGGCCGTCGCGCACGGCGGTGGACAGGGGCAGCGCACCGCCTTCGGGCATGGCCTCCAGGCCGTTTTTGATCAGGTTGACCAGCACTTCGTATATTTCGGAGGGGTTGGCGTCCACGTAACACCCCACGCCCCGGATGCAGTTGAGACGGTAGGGGCCGCCGCCCGGGACATTCTTCCAGAAAGGCCGCGTCAACTGGGCCGCCTCGGAGATCAGTTCGCCCATATCGAACACGGCCGTCTCACGGTTCCCGTCGGTCTTCTGGACGGTGAAATCCCGTATCCGACGGACCATGTCGGTGCCCCGCCCGGCGGAGCTGACGATGTTCCGGATCGCCTCTCCGGATTCCCGGATTTTGCCGGCGTTCAGCTTTTTGAGGGCGGCCTCGCCTCCTCCCATGATCATCTGGAGCAGATTATTGAAGTTATGGGCCACGCCGCCGGCCATTTCGCCCAGGGCCTTGAGCCGTTCCCGTCACTTCGGCATCGACCACCGCGCCGTCCTTTTTCCGGTAGCGACGTTCCCGGACATAGACGTATCCTTCGTCCACGGCCCGTCTTATGTTCTCCCCCACGCCGACGGCGCCCGGGGCGAGAATGTCGTCGGCGTGCATGGTCAGCAGTTCTTCACGGGAATATCCCAGCCATTGGGCCGTATACCGGTTGCAGTCCAGGATCTTCCAGGTGTCGATGTCGAGGATGTAGATGGTTTCGGGAGCGTTTTCGAAGATGGCGCGGAAATTGGATTCGGAGACGCTCACCCGTTCCAGGGCCTGTTCGAACTCGGCCGTGGCTTCCTTGAGGAGGTTGGTACGGTATGGCGTCCCAGCACGATTTTCCGGGCCATGCAGGAATAGCAGAAGATCATGACCGGATTGGCGTCTCCCAACCCTTTCAGCGCCATCCGGGCTGCGTTTCCGGCCGCTTCCTGGATGGCGTCCCGGTCTCCGCAGGTCAGGTAAACCGCGGCGCCTTCGGCGATATCGCCGGCAAAGGCAATGGCGCCGTTCCCGCGATCCACGGACATGGTGGCCCGCAGCAGCCCGAGGTTCGATGGCTCATGATCCGGGTTGTCGCCGGAGGACGCGATCATCAGGGGGTACTCCACCCCCACCTGGGGCAATTTGCAGGCATGATGGCCCAGAAACCGTTCATAAACATCCAGGGCCCGCTCGCCGTTTAATTCGTAAAGGACATTGCCCTTTGCCCGGGTCACGACCTTGGCCAGCCCGATGGGGGCCCATCCGCTGCCGACCCCGGTCCCCACCCGGAAGTCGCCGGAAAAGCCGATGGCCGCGGCCGCATCGGTCAGCACCCGTCGTCCCGTGAATTGCCAGGTGCGCGCAAATCGTCCCAGGTCGCCGGCCGTGCCGCCCGACACCGGAATATGCGGTCCCAGGACCGAGGCAATGCCCCGGAGCAGGGCGGAACCGTTGCCGGTCAATCCGTCCGAAAAAAGCTGAATGTACCGGACGGATCGGTCCAGTCTCAAGGCGATGTCCCGTCCGGCCCGTTCGCTGTCCCCGCCGATGTGGTCGGCGACGGCGACCGAGAAATCGACCCGATCCGAACGCATTCCCCCCAGCGCCGCCGACCCGGTTCGGACTGTCGCGTCGTGGATCTCGCCATCGGTGGTGCAGCCCACGAGAATTCGCGCGCCGGCCGCCTCACTGATCCCGTGAAGGAGATGGTTTAACCCTTGTTCAGGGGCGCAAAACAACCACAGGGCGTCCGGCCGGCCATCCAGTTTTTCGACGATTCTTTCGCCCAGACGGCGCCCCATTTCACGCGTGAATTCGCCTTGCGCCGATTCGGTCCCCGCCTTGAACTGTCGGACTTCATGCCGGCGATGATGAAGAGGGCCGGGTTTCAATAAATCATTTCCGCTTTCAGGCTTACCAGTTGAACACCGTATCCAGATCCCCATCCGTCACGCCGAAGGTGATCTCGTGGGGCGGCAGCTTCTCGGTGAGGAAATAGCGGGGCAGCCGGTCGTGTTCCTGGGTGAATCCGGCGGCGGCGTTGAACTCCCGCT
>CAZZBE010000312.1:2995-5365 GCA_964652715.1 uncultured Desulfobacteraceae bacterium | reverse complement strand
AGCACCATGCCCGCGGATCGGCTTCGAGGAGGCGCGCTTCGGGCGGGCGACGGTGGGTTGGTCGGCGAGGTCCGGCATCTTCGTTGGCGCCGCGGACACGGCGAGGTGGGTCGGGGCTCCCGCGGTGAACGCCGGGGCGCGTAACGTGGCCTACGCGGGCACATCGAACAGGCCTTGCGGCGGCCGCTCGATTCGCCCGTCGCCGCGGACGAAGTGCCAGCTGCGGAGGAAGTCCGCCCGCACGCGTTCCAGCGTGCTGAAGGCGAAGTACGGATAGTATTCCTGGAATTTTCGCTTCTCGGCCAGCCGCGCCAGCGCCTGGTGCATCGGGTTCTCGCCGGAGACGCGTTCGGCTCCCTTCCAGTACTCGGAGAAGACCACGAGCACGCGCACCGGCCGGTCCGGGAAATCGAAGGCGCGCTCGATCGCCTCGTGCTCGATGGCGCTGATGTGGCCCTCGATCTGGTCGAGGACGGCCTTGGTGTCGAAGCCGTTCTTGACCTCGACGGCGAACAGCCAGTCCTGGTCGTCCGTGACGTTGAAGCGGAAGATGCTGTCCGGGATGAGGGTGCGGTTGTGCACGCGCACCTTGGTCATCGCGGTCAGGCGGGTGCCGGCGCCGCCGCGGTTGGCGCCCTCCTTCTGGAAGTACTGGTGGTAGAAGGGGATCTCGCCCGTGCCCGCGGCGAAGGCGTCGAGCTCGATCTGGAAATCGATGCAGGCGTGGCGGTGGAAGTAGTCGCGCTTGAAGGGATTGCCGTGCTGCTTGGGGTAGTAGACCTCCTCGGGCTCGACCGTGGCGAACTCCGCCCACAGCGTCGCTCCGGCCTTGGTGAGGTAGGCCACGTCGGGCAGCCGACCGGCGCCGGGCAGCACGCCGTAGCGGATGCGCTTGATGAGCTGGTAGCGCTCGAGCTCGCGCAGGACGTCGCGGATGTGCGTCGCGGCGGGAGAAACGCCGAGGCGCTGCAGCTGCGGCACGGTGAGGTAGCGGTAGCGGGCGAGCTGCTCCAGCACCCGCAGCTGGCTGTCGGGGAGGTACACGGCCTAAAAGCGCCTGGGAGGGCTGCTGGGCCGCCCTGAGGCCTCGTCGCCCTCTGGTGGCCGTTCATCCCCCGGCGGCGCCTCAGCGGGCTCCCAGGCGCCCTCACAGGGCGCCTGGCGGGCATCGAGGCGGCGGTAGTAGCGCTGCAGCTGCTCGGCCCGCAGCTGCTCCCAGGCCTCCTCCCCGAGGCGGAAGCCGTCGCCGGCGAAGTCCGGCGGCACTCTGCAGAGGAACGGCCGCATCGTGTCCGCCTTGAGGAAGAACCGGCCGGTTGTCACGCGCTTGTAGTCGGCGGGCTCGATGCCGAGCGCGTTGGCGAGGAGGACCTCGTCGGCCGGCTCGGCGCACAGCCCGAACACCTTCAGCTTGGCGCCTTTGCGCACGGCATCCTCGAGCGTCTTGCTCGTCGCCTGCCCGCGGTACTGCCGCGCGAGGTAGTAGTGCAGGCGGAATTTACGCATCTCATTGAGCGCGTTGGCGATGCTGTCGATGGCGAAGCGCGGGAACTCGTCGATGTAGAGGTGCACCGGCACGCGCTGCTCCTTCGGGCGGATCTCCGCATACTGCTTGAAGAGCGCCAGGAAGAACCGCCCCACCGCCTCCACCACATCGCCGCCCATGTCCTTGTGCAGGCGCAGGATGATCACCCGGCGGCTGTTGATCAGCCGCTCGATATCGATGGTGCTGCGTCCGTCGCCGACGATGACGTTGTAGAACGTCTCCATGTTGAGCAGCGCCTGGATGCGGCTCGCGAGTGCGCCCTTCGTGCTGTTCCACTTCTTCTGGTAGAACTGGTGTGCGAAAAACGCGGCGTGGACGTGGTAGGGCGAACGCCGGCCCCGCTCCACCAGGTCGGCGTTGCGCTCGTCGTCCAGAAAGCGCAACAGGTCGATAAACGTCGCCGGCGGCTCATCCCCGCGGCGATCGAGCAGGGCGGCCAAGAGTGGGCGGATGAAGGTGTCCATCGCGCGGGTGAGCTCGATGTTCCCGGCGCACATCTCGCTCATCACCTCGAGCAGCGACTGCGTGAAGAGGTTGATGCGGTTACGGCGGATCGCGACGAGCTCGTGCTCACGGTCGCTGCGCGGCTCGGCGATGTACCGTGGCAGGTTGATGTCGAACGGATTGACCGTGAAGGCGAAGCGGTGGTCGAGCAACGGGTCGAGGAAGACCTTGTCCTCGCTCGCGATCTGGCGGCTGCGCGCGACATCGTCGGCGAGGTCGCCGTGCGGCTCGATCAGCAGGATCGTGGGCGGCTGCTGCGCCTGACGCAGGGCATGGATGTCGGTGTTGATGAACACCGACTTGCCCGACCCTGTCGCGCC
>CAZZBE010000312.1:0-2895 GCA_964652715.1 uncultured Desulfobacteraceae bacterium | reverse complement strand
GCAGGGCATGGATGTCGGTGTTGATGAACACCGACTTGCCCGACCCTGTCGCGCCGACGATCTCGCAGTGCCGCTCGCGTACCCAGTCCGGGATCACCACCGGCAGCGGGGTGAACAGAAAACGGTGCAGCGTCGGTGCCGCGGTCTGGAGATAGGCGAGGTACCCGTTCAGGTCCGGCGGATAGCGCGCGAGGCTCTGCCCGAACGCGATCCCATCCTTGCGCGTCGGATTGGCGTGGCGCTGGGCGAGTAGGAAATCCTGATAGCTGTGGAACTGCGACCGCCAGAGCAGGGCATGCGCTTCACCCGGCAGTCCCGGGATCTCCATCAGCTTTTGAATGCCGCGGATCCGCCGTTCGGTCAGCCGCTCCACGATCGCCTGGCAATCGGCCGGCACGGTCTCGCCGCACGCCACCCACCCCGGCGGGATCCCCGCGCACGGGTCCGGCATCCCGAGCACTTCATATGCGATCCGGCGGCGCTTCTCGTCGCCCATGGCCATTTGCCGTTTGTGCAAGCGTATGTTCCGTCATATGCGCTTGCGTTTGGAGTTTCACCTGTGTCGCGCTTGACGCCAACGGAATCAACGCCTTAGCTCAGAATCGGCATTCAATTCCGATGCTCGCATCCGCTGCGCTTCGGTCCCGGCGGGGCCCGGCGGCTCAGAGCTCGTCGAGCTTGCGTTTCACCTCTTCGGCGCGGCGTGCCTGCTCGGCGCGCTCGGCGGCGTCTCTCGCATGGCGCTCGCGAGTCTCCGCTTCCAGTCGCCGGTGACATTCCTCGCGCTCGCGCCGATTACGCTCACGGCGTTTGCGTTCGGCATAGGCCCGGAAGGGACGTTCGATCAGCGTCAGCACGGCGTGCAATATCGGGCCCAGCAGCTGCCGCCAGAGCGTGAACCAGAGGCCCTTCACGAGGGTGAGCAGCACCAGCGTGCCGCCGATCACGAGGAACAGCCGAAACCCCAGCGACAACACATTCGCGGTCGCCAGATGCGTCAGGTCGTACCAGATGTCGGCGAGGAACCCGACGAGATCCTGCCCCGTCATCGGTTTCAGCCGACACCGCTGAGGCTGTCGTCGAGGTCGTCGGGGGTGAGGTCTTCGGGCTCAGGACGGTCGATCGAAACGGCGCCGGCGTTGTCGTCGTCACATCCGAGGCGATGCAGGCGCTCGCCGCGTTCACGGTGCCTCGGAACAACGAGCGTGCGGCTTTCAATTCCGGGCATAGGCTTGGCAAGGGAGCAGCGCGGCAGGAGCGGGGAGGAGGGCATGGACGCGCATCGCTCTGCTTCTGCCTTTCGTGGGGTGGACAGAACTCTCTGGCACTCGCATTCGGGAATGTGAACCTGTGCGGAGGTGGGATGGTGGACGTGGAGGCCATCCGGGAGCTGGACGACGAGGCGTTCGACGCGCTGCGCTCGGCCGTCGTCGCCGAGGAAAAGCGCCGCCGCCATCGCCGGGCGCGGGAAGCCGTCAAGCACGCTCGAGCCCTCTTGGCGGCGCAAGGCCTCGACGTGCAGGTGGTGAAGAAAACGGAGAAGCCGCCGCCGGTGCGAAGGGACATCCCACCCGGTCTCTATCGTGATCCCGAGAGTGGCGCGGAATGGCGCTCGCCCAGCAAAGGCCGGCCCCCTCGCTGGCTCAGGGACCTCTGCGATGCGGGCGAGGATGTGACCCGGCTGCGGGTGAAGGAATAGGGTGGGGTGGAGATCCGCTTCACCGTCTTGCCCGATGGCAGATACGAGCTCGACGCGCCGGGGGTGTATCCGCTGGTGATGGACGCGCAGACCTTCGCCAACTACCCCGCCCGGGCGCTCAGGCGGCTGTTCGAGGTGCTGCCGCGTTTTGTCCTCGCCCACTTCGCCAAGGGCGAGACGCTGCCGCTTTGGGGGCGCTACGTAGAGGATGGCGAGGGCCGGACGATCATCGCCATCGGCGAGCTGCCACCGGTGCGGTTGCGCCTGGATGCGGAGCGGTAGCGGTTCAGGCTCGCTCGGAGCGCTCCAAGCGCCCGTTCTCGCGGCCAGCCGTTATTTCCTCGCGCGCTTGGATGAACCGTTCGAAGGCCGCCGGGTCGGGCTCGCGCTTCGGCAATAGCCGCTCGCGGGCGAAGGCCCGGAAATGCGCCTGGATCGCCTTGCTCGCGAAGCCCTTGCTGGCGAAGTGCGAGCGGATCACCGCGGCACCGGGGAGGGTGCGTTCCTCGATCGCCGTGGTGAAGTCCCGTTCGAGCACCTGACGCCCATCGTCGCCGAGCGCGGCGAGGGCGTGGTCGAGCTCGTGCGCGGCGAATGCGTCGGCGAGCGCCTGCCGACGCTCCTCTTCGAGCTCCCGTTCGCGCGCCTCGGCTCGCTCCCGCTTGCGCTCCGCCGCAGCGGCCTCGCAGGCCGCCTCGCGGGGCGCGCGCTTGGGCCGGTAGTCCGTCTTCAGCGCGTCGACGGTGGTGGCGGCGAGCGTCGTCTTGATCCGTCCGGCCTCGAGCATGCCCTCGACGATGTCGAGATTGTGGCGGACGTAGTCGGCGTCGTGCTCACCGAGCGCCGCCTGCGCCTGCTCCTCGGTGAGGCCGCACGCGACCAGGCGCGCGCGCAGGGGGTCATCGCCGGCGAGGGCGCGCTGGGGGTTGGCGGTCACGGCGAACTTCACCGCCACTACGCGGCGCCGCTCGCGGCGGTAGTGCGGTTCGACCGCGATGTCGGCGGTCGCGTTCACCTCGGCCACCGCCGGCTTCAAGATCTTGGCGTTGAAGCGGCGGAAGTCGTCGTAGTAGGCGGCGTCCTCGACCCCGAGCAGCGCCTTCAGCGTCGCCACCGGCAGCCAGCCGCTCGAGCCGACCTTGCGAAAGCGCACCAGGTTCTCGGATGACAGAGTGGCTTCTGGCGTTTAGAGTGCT
>CAZZBE010000311.1:0-5407 GCA_964652715.1 uncultured Desulfobacteraceae bacterium | reverse complement strand
TCCGCGATCTCCCGGAAAAGGCCGGGGTCTTCCTCGACGGGGGGGAGATCGTCCACGCCCATTACGGCGACGCCGATGGGAAAAAGGCGCTGTTCCGGATCATCCGGGAGGCCGGCGGCGCGCCCCAGTTCCATCCCCAGCCGCGCCTGGCCGCGGAAACCCGGTCCATCCGGGACGGGTTCCAGGATTTGATGGCCGAGGCCGGCCGGGAAGCGGACACCCTCCGCCGGGTCAAGCGAGAGGTCTTCGACAGCGTCCTCTCGGTGGACGAGGAGGCCCTGGCCCGGTCCCCGGAGGTCCGGGAGCATCGGGGCCTGAGCCACATCCTGACCCTGGCGGCCGACCACCGCCGGATGCGCCGGGTCCTGGACAGGAGCCGGATGACCGACCGCCAGACCTACACCAACCTCGTCTACCTGCTCAAAACCGGCGTCGTCAGGGCCCGGTCGGGCGAGCGCGTCGGCCTCCGCATCGTCACCGACAGCACCGCCGACCTCCCCGACGGCGCCGCGGACGGGGAAACCCTCCTGGTGGCGCCCATTTCCGTGCGCCTCGGCGGCAAGACCTACCGCGACGGCCTCGACATCGGCCCCCGGCGGTTCTACGACCTCTTGCGGCGGGCCAAGGACTTTCCCGAAACCGAACCGCCTTCCCCCGAGGACTTCTACCCGATTTTCGAAGGGGCCGTGGGCGACGCCGACCTGCTGGGCATCTTCCTCTCCCGGAAACTGAGCGAGACCGCGACCCACGCCCGCACCGCCGTGGACCGCTACGGCGATGCCTACCGCCTCCGCCGGCGAAACCAGCGAGGCGGCGGCGATCCCCGCATCGCGGTCGTGGACAGCCAGGCGGTCTCCCTGGGGCTGGGGCTCCTGGTTTCGGCGGCGGCCGGGAAGGCCCGGGAAGGGAAATCCCTGGACGACGTCCAGGCCTACGTCGAGAGACTGATCCCCGCCCTGCGGATCTTTTTCGCCGTCGATTCCCTGGCCTACCTCCGGCGGAGCGGCCGGCTGGGGCGGGGCAGGGCCGTGGCGGGGAGCATGCTGGGGCTCCGGCCCATCCTGGGGGTCCGCCATGGCGAGGTGATCCACGTGGATCAGGTCCGGGGGGAGAAGAGGATCCCGGAGGCCCTGGCCGACTGGATCGCCTGGAGCCTGGATGATCCGTCGGCGCCCCTCCGCCTCGGGGTCATGCACGCCGACGCCCCGGACCGGGCCGAACGCCTGGCGGCGGCCCTGGAATCCCGGTTCGACTGCCGCCGGACCACGATCTCCCAGATCGGCCCGGTGGTGGGCGCCCACTGCGGCCCCGGAACCGTGGGCGCCGCCGTTCTTCCGGCTCATCCTCCGAACCGCCCTTTCGCCCGTCCGTCCGGATGAGCGTTTCCCTTCTTCGCGCCATCGCATTTTGACAAACAGACCGGTTTCCCTTATCCTTCTCGGTATTTGGACCGGGATTCTTATAATGCAATGTAAGGACGCCAGATGCGCCAACGTTTTAAGCTTTCGACAAAAATCAATGTCGCGGGATTGGCCCTGATCCTGTGTTTTCTCCTCCTGCTGATCTGGATCTACGCCCAGTTCCGGGATCGCATGTACGAGGCCCGCTACGCCCAGATCCGGCAGGTGGTGGAGACGGCCCACGGCGTGGCCGGTCATTTCGCGGATCAGGCGGCCGCCGGCAAACTCTCCCCCAACGGGGCCCGCCATCTTGCAAAAGAGGCCCTGCGGGACCTTCGCCACAACGAGGTGGAATATTTCTTCATCCTCGGCAGCCGGTTCCAGATGGTCATGCACCCGATATCCGAGACCGGACTGGAGGGGACGAACGTGTCGGATCTGAAGGACGCCTACGGGAAACCTTTCATCCGGGAAATGGTCGAGGCCGCCAACGCCGGGGGGGGCGGGTTCGTCCGGTACGACTGGCCCAAGCCCGGCGGCGAAAAGCCCCTGCCCAAAATCACCTATGTCAAGCGCCTTTCCCAATGGGACTGGATCATCTGCTCCGGGGTCTATATGGACGACGTGGCCGGGCGGATCGGCCGCATCACCCGGACGGTGGGGGGGGTGGTGGCGGCGATCGTCCTCGTCACCCTGATCCTCTCCTGGGTCATGTCCCGGTCCATCGCCACCCCCATCCGCCGCATCGCCAGGGGGCTCGACACCGGCGCCATGCAGGTCTCGGCCGCCGCCGACGAGGTGTCGGCCGCCAGCCAGTCCCTCTCCCAAAGCGCGTCGGAACAGGCGGCCTCGATCCAGGAGACGTCGGCCTCCATCGAACAGATGCGCGCCATGAGCCAGGAGACGTCCCAACTGACCCAGGGGGCCGAGGCCCTCATGAACGAAAACATCTCCAAGTCGGGCCAGTCCCTCAAGGCCCTCATTGATCTGACCCGGGAGATGGGCCATATCGAATCGGACAGCGGCCAGATGGCCGGGATCATGAAGGTCATCGACGAAATCGCCTTTCAGACCAATCTCCTGGCCCTTAACGCGGCCATCGAGGCGGCCCGGGCCGGAGAGACGGGGGCCGGCTTCGCCGTGGTGGCCGAGGAAGTCCGGCGGCTGGCCATGAAGGCGGCCGACGCGGCCCGGGACACCCAGGATCTCCTGGACGCCACCGTGGAGCGGGTCGCCGGCGCCGCGGCCGCCATCAAGGAGATCAACGCCGATTTCGAGGGGATCATCGAATCGGCCACCATCATGGGCGAAAAGACCGGCGCCATCACCCGGGCCAGCGACGAGAACGCCAAGGGGCTGGACGGGATCGGCCAGGCCGCCGGAGAGATCGACGTGGTGACCCAGGGGATGGCCGCCAATTCCGAAGAGACGGCGGCCTCCGCCGAGGAACTCTCGGCCCAGGCGGCGGAAATGAAGGCTTACGTGGCGGAAATGATAACCATCATCGACGGGAAAAACCGCGACGGCCGATGACATCGGACCCCGACCGACAGACGATCCTCATCGTCGACGACGTGCCGGCCAACATCCGGGTGCTGGATCAGCTCCTCAAGGGGGCCTACAACATCCGGGCGGCCACCCGGGGGGCCGAAGCCCTCGAGATCGCGGCGTCCATCGACCCGCCGGATCTGATCCTTCTGGACATCATCATGCCGGAGATGGACGGCTACGAGGTCTGCCGCCGCCTCAAGTCCGACCCCCGGACCCGCCACATCCCCCTGGTCTTCATCACCTCCCGCAGCGAGGAGGACGAGGAGGCCCGGGGATTTGAAATGGGCGCCGTGGATTACATCACCAAGCCCTTCAGCCCCGACATCGTCCGGGCCCGGGTCAAGACCCAGATGGACCTGAAGCGGTACCGGGATCACCTGCGCCGCACCAACGCCCTCCTGCGCCATGAACTCAAAAAGCAGGAGATCAACATCGATCTGGCCAAAAAGATCCTGGGGCTCATCAACGGCGCCGAGGCCCTGCCCCGGCACATTCCCCTGCCGGAAAACCGGTCCCTCTTTGTGGAGACCCTGTCGGCCCCCTGCCATGCCGAGGGCGGGGACCATTTTTTCGTGCTTCCGCTGAACCCGGACGGCGAACCCGGGAAGACCGTCATCAGCCTCAAGGACCAGTCGGGCCACGAGGTGGGGTGCGTGCTGCGGTCCATCATCACCGACCTGGCCCACAACCGGCTCATCCAGGCCGAGCCCGGCGCCGGCGCCGCGACGCTCATGTCCCGGCTCAACGCCGAGATCTGCCGGGCCGGGCTTTTGGGATCCGACAATTTCTTCACCGCCGTCACGGCGGAGATCGACCACGCCGATCTGACGTTCCGGTACGTGTCGGCCGGCCATCCGCCCCTGCTGCTGATCCGGAACGACGCGGCGAGGATGCTCCCGACGGCCGGCGACCCCGGCGCCAACATGCCCGTGGGGGTCGCCGAAACCATCCCCTACGGCGAAGGGGTTTGCGGGCTGCAACCCGGAGACCGGCTGCTGTTTTACACCGACGGTCTCACGGAGATGCCCCTCGGAAAAAACCGGGGGATGATCGACGGCGCGGCCCTGGTCTCCCTGACGGAAACCCTGGTCAAGGAAGAGCGGGACGCCGGCCGCGGCCCCATCCGGGCGTCCACTTTGATGCACCGGCTCCTGGACCGGATCGCCGGCATCAGCGGCGAGACGGTGACCCCGGCCGACGCCCCCAACGGCCCCCGGAACACGTCGGAGGACGACGTCACCCTCCTCTGCCTGGAGGTGGAGACCGGCGCGCCCTCGGCCGAGACGGTCTGGCGGCCGCTGGACGGCGAGGATCTGGGCATCCGGGTCGATGCGCTCTGTCGACGGATCATGGCCGAGACCGCCGGGTACGGGGTGTCCGAACACGTGATCCGGACGGCCCTTGCCGAGGCGGCCGTCAACGCCTGGCGCCACGGCAACCGGGAAGACCCGGAGAAATCCATCGTCATCCGCCGCCGGTACGGCAACGACCTCCATCTGGAGGTGATCGACGAGGGGGCGGGCTTCGACTGCGACGGACTGCCGGACCCCACCTGCGCGGAGAATCTGACCAAAACCCGCGGCCGGGGCGTCTTTCTCATCCGCCATCTGTCCGATGAGGCGGCATGGAAAGACGGCGGCCATCACGTGGCCGTCACTTTTTACCGGCGGCGCCCGGCGCCCGGTTCGCCCCACGCCCCCGGCGGCCCGGGGCCTCAAAACAAGACGCATCCAACCACGGAAAGGACAAACGCCATGGAGATCACGGTCTCCCGTCAAGGGGAACAGGCCCGTTTCGAGATCGCGGGCAGGATCGATGAAAACGGCGCCGAAGCGCTCAAGCAACGGTTCCGGGAAATCAATTCCGACGATCTCAAAGAGGTCGTCTTCGATTTCCGCCACGTCTCCCACATCGGCAGCGCCGGCATCGGCAAGCTGCTGCTGTTCTACAAGGATCTGGCCCTCAAGGAGGGCCGGCTCCGGATCGAGAACGCATCCCAGACAGTCTACGAACTCTTCACCGTCCTCAAACTCGACACCATCATCGCCATCTCCCGGGCCTGAAATGAAAAAACGACGCAAACATCATATCCTGGTCGCCGACGACGCCCCCGCCATCCTCCGGACCATTGCGGAGATCCTCCGGGAGGACTACGATCTCAGCTTCGCCGCCACCGGGCGGGAAGTGCTGGAGCTGGCGGCGGCCGCCGGCCCCGAAGAGGGCCCCGACCTGATCCTGCTGGACATCGCCATGCCCGGCATGGACGGGTACGAAGTCTGTCGACGGCTCCGGTCGGACCCGGCGACAAAGGAAATCCCGGTGGTCTTCGTCACCGGCGCCGTCGACGACGCCGCCATCGACGAAGCCTTCGAGGCGGGGGCCGGCGACTACATCCGCAAGCCCATCAGCCGGGCGGAACTGACGGCCCGGGTCCGGTCGATCCTCTCCCATCGGGA
>CAZZBE010000310.1:0-5435 GCA_964652715.1 uncultured Desulfobacteraceae bacterium | reverse complement strand
CGAGCTATTGTATTACAAGCGATTAACCATCGACATACCAGCAGATCTTCATAAACGATTCAGAAAGGCATCCATTGACCTGGAAAAGCATATGAAGGATATCATGCTGGAATACATTGAAAGTTTTGTCGATGAGCACGAAAAGGGTCAAGATAAGGAAGAGAAAGGACCTTAACTGATCTTTGAAATAAAAAGCCCGGTGGATGCTGTCACATCCACCGGGCTTGAGAAGCGCTTTCCGGTGTCGGGCGGAAAGCACAATCGGTATGCAGGGAGTTTAGTTTCCTGCTGTCTGGCTGTCAATCACGCCCTTGTTGGATCGCGCTATCCGACAAGGGCTTTTTTGTTGGGAACTGCTGGAAAACTGCTGGAGTTGTCGATAAGAGGCTTGAATTAAATCCGCAACCCTCTGTTATGTATGGAGGCGGCAACCGGATTTGAACCGGTGAATAACGGTTTTGCAGACCGCTGCCTTACCACTTGGCTATGCCGCCGTCCTAAATAAAAATGGAGCGGGAAACGGGATTTGAACCCGCGACTTCAACCTTGGCAAGGTTGCACTCTACCACTGAGTTATTCCCGCTCAGCAAGATTATCTATTACCCAATTTCCGGTTCCCTGTCAATAAAAAAATTCGTCTAATGCTGCAACAACCGCCAGAAGCGCATGAAGTAATCCACCCCCGACCAGAGGGTAAACAGCAAGGCGCCCCAGAGGAAAACCATGCCGATGGCGTGCAGGTTGACCCCCAGGTAAGAGTAGTGGAACAGCAGGGGGATGATGGCGGCGATCTGGAAGCCGGTTTTGTATTTGCCCAGCCAGGAGGCCGAGGTGTCTTCCCCTTCCCCCGCCACCACGCCGCGAAGGCC
Organism: uncultured Desulfobacteraceae bacterium; assembly: GCA_964652715.1. GTDB lineage: Bacteria > Desulfobacterota > Desulfobacteria > Desulfobacterales > JAABSP01 > JAABTD01. The sequence continues at coordinate 4,566 of CAZZBE010000310.1, read as the reverse complement.
GGTTATGGCGAGTTCACGCCCGATGATAATGCAGACCACCCAGGCCGGGATCCAGCCGTTGGCGGTGAGCATGATCAGGGATGAGGCGATCAGCAGCTTGTCCGCCAGGGGATCCATCATCTTGCCCAGATTGGAGACCAGCCCCCGGGACCGGGCGAAATAGCCGTCCAGGTAATCGGTGACGGCCGCCGCGCTGAAGAGCAACGCCCCGATGGCCGTGGTCCATCGGTTCGGGAAGGACAACAGGATCACAATGCCCGGCGCCGCCAGCACGCGGAACAGCGTCAGGAAGTTGGGATGCGTTGCAAATTGTGCGAACCGGGGAATGCTCATGGTCGCTGTTCGCGGAATCTCCCTTTTATTATTATTTGATTTTATTCCAGTCGTCCAGAAATGCCTGGATGCCTTTGTCCGTCAGGGGATGGGCCGCCAGCTTGCTCAGCACCTTGAAGGGGATGGTGGCGATGTGGGCGCCCATCAGCGCCGAATCCAGCACGTGGATCGGATTGCGGACGCTGGCCACGATGATCTCGGTGTCGAAATCGTAGTTTTCGTAGATGTCCACGATCTGCTGGACCAGCACCATGCCGTCCTGGGACAGGTCGTCCAGCCGCCCCACGAAGGGGCTCACGTAGCTCGCGCCGGCTTTGGCCGCCATCAGGGCCTGGAGCGGCGAAAATACCAGGGTGACGTTGGTCTTGATCCCCTCGTCGGCGAGTTGGCGCGCCGCCTTCATCCCTTCGATGGTCATGGGGATTTTCACCACGATGTTCTTGTGGATGCCGGCCAGTTGCCGGGCTTCCGAGAGCATCCCCTCGGTGTCGAGACTCACCGCCTCGGCGCTGATGGGGCCGTCCACGATCTCGCAGATCTCGCGGATGATCGTCTCGAAATCCCGTCCCTCCCTGGCCACCAGGGAGGGGTTGGTGGTGACCCCGTCCACCATGCCCATGGCGTGGGCTTCTCTGATCTCGTCAATGTTCGCCGTATCGATAAAAAACTTCATTCGGATTCAACCTCCAGGTAAAATTAGTTCCGCGCGGCGGACTCGTCGATATACCGGTCCCTGCACGTTTCGCTGCAAAAATAGAGGACCTCGCCGCCGACCCGGGTCCGAAGCCCGTCCCGCTTGGGGACATAGGTCTTGCAGTAGGGGTCCTGAACCATCTCGTCGTCGATTTCGGGACGGGATTCCGAAGACGCGGTCCGCTCCGATCCGAGTTGCCGGATCCAGGAACGGAACCCCCGGTAGGCGAAATAGACGATGACGATGAAAATGATCAGTCGTATCAAATCGGTACGATCCTTTGGCCGTCTTCGGCCAGGTCGGCAAGCAGGGCGTCGACCCGGCGGTTGCGTATCGGATGTACGAGACCCGCATCTATATCACAAAGCGGCGTTAAAACAAAGCGCCTTTCATGCATGCGCGGATGGGGAATCGTCAATTCCGGGGACGTCGTCGCCAGGTCGTCGTAGAAGATAATGTCCAGATCGAGGGTTCTCGGCCCGAATCTCACCGTATCATAATCACGCCCGGACGCTTTTTCAATGGATTTCAATTCCCTGAGCAGCTCCAGCGGCGCGAGGGCGGTGTCCACCGATAACACGGCGTTGAGGAACCACGCCTGGTCCGTGAAGTCCACGGGCTCGGTCATGTAAAACGGCGATTGGTCCCTCCGCCGGGAGTGCCCGGCGGCCAGCAGGGCGTCGAACCCTTTTTGGATATGGGCCCGCCGGTCCCCGATATTGGACCCCGCGCAGATGTAGGCGACGTGATCCATCGCCCGCCGGGGGTCACCACCGCCAGGCATCGTCGAACAGCTCCCCCCGGCAGACGATCCGGGCCTCGCCTTCCAGGAACACGTCGGTGAAGCGGTCGCCCGCTTTCCGGTAATGAACCGTCAGCCAGCCGCCGCTCCGGGTCCGGACCCGAACCGGCGAGCGGCCCCCGTTTTCCAGGGAAAGGACCAGGGCCGCGGCCACGGACCCGGTGCCGCAGGCCAGGGTTTCGTCCTCCACCCCCCGTTCGTAAGTCCGGTTGACCAGATCCCCGCCAGCCAGCCGCGAGACGAAATTGACGTTGGCGCCGGCCGGCGAAAAGGCGGGGTGATGGCGGATCTCCCGCCCCAGGGCGACGACGTCGATGCCTTCCGCATCCGGAACCGACACCACCGCGTGGGGGACCCCGGTGTCGATGCTGTGAACGGTCAGGGTTCCCCCTGCCAGGGAGAGGGGCATCCCTGTCCGCAAATCGGACGGCTCCGTGATCTGGATGTTAACGCGATCCCCCAGTATCCTGGCCCGGATGAGACCGGCGCCGGTTTCAAAGGTCATCTCCTCCCCGGCGATGCCCGCCCCATGGGCGAACCGGGCCGCGCACCGGGCGCCGTTGCCGCACATCCCGGCGGGACTGCCGTCGGCGTTGAAAAACCGCCACCGGAAATCCGCTCCGTTTTCAGAGGGTTCGATAAGGATCAGCCCGTCGGCGCCCACGGACATCTTTCGGGAACAGACCCGTACGGCGAATGCCCCGGCCCCGGCATCTTCCAGCAATCCGGTCCGGTTGTCGATGATGATGAAATCGTTGCCGCAGCCGCTCAGTTTGGAAAACGGTATGGGGCCGGCGGCCTTCGGCATCGGTCTTTTGTCCATCGGCCTTTCTCCGTGCAAAACATTCAAGAAAGGAACTATCGGGTATACATCGGGTTGTTTCAGGGGGCGGCGGAAGAGAAACTCGCCAAAATCGCCGCCGGGTAGAGGACGCCGGCCGGCGCTCGCGGCGGTCCTTTTCGGCCACAGGCGGGGAGGACCGCCATACTTAAAAACAGAATAACGAGCAGAATCGCCTTAAGATATTTCGGAAATTTGAACATACCGTAAAAACCGCCGCCTTGGTCGCGCCGCCTTGGGTTAAAACCCCAGGCTCAATCATTTAAAACCGGCTCAAAGCCGGTTTTGGTTACAATCAGCGTCCATATCCCCGATAGCCGGAACCGGCTTTCAGCCGGTTTCATGGATTCAGGGTTTCAACCCCAGGGATTTCCGCATCCAGCGCCGCTTTGGCCGCCGCGATGGCGCCCCGGACGTTTTCCCTCGCCGTCCCCCCCGCCGATCGCCGCCGATCGATCATCCCCTCGGTGGTCAAATAATCGAAAATATCCGCCGCGATCAGGGAAGAAAACTCCTGCAACTGCGTCAGAGACAACTCATGCAGCTCTTTCCCCTGTTTCAGGGCCCCGGCCACCGCCCGGCCCGCGACGGCATGGGCCTCTCTGAACGGCATGCCCCGCCCAACCAGGTAATCCGCCATGTCGGTGGCGTTGAGAAAGCCGACCGTGGCGGCCCGGCAGGTGGTCTCCGCGTTGACCGTGATCTCGGGCAGCATGGGAATGTAGACGGCGATGCAGGCCTTTACCGTATCGACCGCGTCGAAAAGGGGCGGCTTGTCCTCCTGCATGTCCCGGTTGTAGGCCAGGGGCAGGGATTTCATCAGGGTGATGGCCGCCATGAGATCCCCGATCACCCGCCCGGTCTTGCCCCGGACCAACTCCGGAACGTCCGGGTTTTTCTTCTGAGGCATGATGCTGGACCCGGTGGCGAATGCATCCGGCATCTCGATGAACTTGAACTCGGAGGACGACCAGAGGATCAGCTCCTCGGACAACCGCGAAAAATGAATCATGCAGAGGCTGGCGGCCGACAGGAATTCGATGAGAAAATCCCGGTCCGCCACCGCGTCCATGCTGTTGGCGGCGATTTTTGGGAATCCCAGCAGCCCGGCCGTGTATTCCCGGTCGATGGGATAGGCGGCGCCGGCCAGGGCCGCGCACCCCAGGGGCATCACGTCGATGCGTTTCAGGCAGTCCCGGAAGCGGTCGGCGTCCCGGGTGAACATCTCGTAGTAGGCCATGAGATGATGGGACAGCAGCACCGGCTGGGCCCGTTGCAGGTGGGTGTAGCCGGGCATCATCACGTCGATGCGGGTTTCGGCGACAGACGCCAATGTCCGGCGCAGATTCGCCAGCATGGATACGATCTCCCGGGTCTCGGCCCGAAGGTACATCCGGACATCCAGGGCGACCTGATCGTTGCGGCTCCGGGCCGTGTGGAGCTTCCGGGCCACCGGGCCCACATGGTCGAACAGCCGGGACTCCACGTGCATGTGGATGTCCTCCAGGCTGTCGTCATACACGAACTCGCCCGCCTCGATCTCTTTCCGGATGGTCTCCAGGCCGTCCGCCAGGATCTCGGCATCGGCATCCGTCAACACCCCCACCCTGGCCAGCATCCGGCAGTGGGCGATGCTCCCATCGATGTCGTAGCTGTAGAGCCGCTTGTCGATGTCGATGGAGGAGGTAAACGCCTCGACCAGCTTGTCGGTTTTTTGGGAGAAACGGCCGTCCCAGGGTTTATCGGGCATTGTGAATTCTCTATGCTCCCAGCCCCCTTCAGGGGGCTTCCCAATCTTGCCGGGGGGTTCAGCCCCCGGCGCCGTGCCGGGGAATAAATCCCCCGGCAAGTAAAGGAACCGCCCTAAAGGGCGCTCGGAAAAGCTGATCTATCGTC
>CAZZBE010000309.1:0-5469 GCA_964652715.1 uncultured Desulfobacteraceae bacterium | reverse complement strand
AATCCTTGCTTATCCCAAATCCTTGTAGTTGGCAGTAAGGATTTGGGATATTTAACAAATACTGAACCCCTTACAACTCATAGGGCAATTTCTTGTGCAACGTGATCCGTTTCTGATGGATCGAGATGTAGCCTTCGTTGGTCATATCTTTGAGAACCCGACTGACCATCTCCCGGCTCGCGCCCACCATGTTGGCGATCTCCTGATGCGTCATTTTATCCGTGATCACCACCTCCTCCTCGCGAGGCGTGCCGGCGATCTGGGTGAGCAACCGGGCGACCCGCCCATAGACGTCCATCAGGGCGAGGCTCTCGATTCGCTTGTTGGCCTCACGGAGCCTTTTCTGAAGTCCTTTCAATAAGTTCAGCATAATCCCGGGGTTGGAGTTGAGCAGGTTTTCGAACTCCCGTTTGGAAATGATCAGCAACTTTGTCCGTTCCTTTGTCATCACATAGGCGCAGCGGGGCTCCCCATCCAGCAGGGCCATTTCGCCGAAATATTCGCCCGGTCCAAGTACGGACAGAATAACCTCGCGCCCCTCCTCGTCGTTGATGCCGACGTTAACCTTCCCTTTCTCGACGATATAGAACGAATCGGAAGGATCCCCCTCACTGAACAAATAGACGTTTTTCGGATAGGTTTTTACGATAAGGGCTTTCTTTAACATTTCGATCTGCTCCGCCTCAAGGCCTGAGAACAAGGGGATATTTTTTAACATGACCAGACTCCTTCCTTTGTATTAATCCTTAAATCATCCGTAGAACGATTTATTTTGGCGACACGCCCGCGACTCCGCTAAAAAATCGTGAAAAAATGCAGACCAAACCCCAAAAAGAATCACGAAAATAGCGGAAACATATAACTGAAACAGACAACAACCCTGTCTATAGCGCCTCTATTTTTTGCCGATCCTCGATATCTCATGATAAAAGCAGGCTGATGCTTTCAAACAAATCATTGCATATCAGTAAATGGAATAATCACGCTAAAACAAAAATGTTAGCCACGGACAGGGGATTATTTTCACAGAATGAAAAGGATTAAATCACTGAATGCCGCCCCGGATTCAGCGATAATCAGTCATAAAGGACGGCCATGGAATTTGCAAACATTCAAATTAAAAATCGTCGCGAGGCCTCGAAGACCCTCAACACTTGAACATCTTACCATAAATTTCAAATCTATCAATATCGCAGGTCACATTGACTATCTTCAGAACACCTTACCTCTCTTTCATGCTTCTCGGCGTTTGTATGGTTCTCGTTTTAATTTTTGGCAAGCAGTAGATGATCCTCTGCTCATGACGCCGCCTAGCTTGCCGAGCTGTGCTTCTCCGTTAACCCATCGGCATCATGTGAATTACATGATCACGATGAATTCAATTGACGAACTCCCGGATCCCCTGTGAAAACCCGCTCAATTGTTCACAAAACTATTGCACCCATCCCCCAAATCCGATAGATTGCCCCCATTGGGAGGTGAGTCCATGAACATTTACACCAGTCTTATCATCTTGGGGTCCGTCGCCGTCGGGTTGTCGGCGTATTTGCCGTTTCAGATCCCCAACAAAAGCGTATCCTTTATCTCCACCATCTTCTCCTCGATTTTCTCATTGCTCATTACCTACATCATCACCCGGCGGTATATGGAGCAGGAGCACGAAGCGGCGATCAAGACGCTCAAGGAGCGATACGAGCGGAAAATCCGGCGGCTGAAAAAAGAGCACGACACCACCACGCTGGAAAAGACCATCCGGGACGGCACCCAGACCCTCATCAAAAACGCCCTGGACTATTTCAAACTGGAAAACATCAAGAACGAAATCGGCGCGTCGGCGGCCATCCAGAATCTCCAGCTGGACAAATACGGCCAGATCATCGAACTCCTGGCCGATTTTTCGCTGATCCTTCCCGATTTCCAGGAAAATCAGCTCATCGTCCAGCGGGAGATCGATCATCAGATCTCCATCTACGAAACCGATGAGAGACCCTTCGCCATATTCATGGAACGGATTCTGGAAAAATACCAGACCACCGTGGACAAGAAGATCCGGGAGAAGATCGAACAGCGCTCCATCGAGAGCATGAAGACCTGCCCCCGCTGCGCCGAACGGGTCCTTTTCAAGGCGAGGATCTGCAAACACTGCAACTACGAATTCAAGACGGTCCCCAAAACCCCCACCCATTCCACCGTGGCCATGGACCGGGTCGAAAAAGGGAAATCGCTCTACAACGACGGCCGTTTCGAGGAGGCCCTGGAGGTCTTCAACAGCGCCATCGAACTGAAGCCAAACTACGCCCTGGCCTATTACAACCGGGCCATCGTCTACAACAAGCTCGGGGACAACAAACGGGCCGAGGACGACCTGAAAGAAGCGTGCTATCTGGGCAACAAAAAGGCCCAGGAACTGCTCAACCAGCAGCAGAAGCGGGCCGTGGCCAATTAGCGCCGGGCGAAAAGCGCCGGAAACAGCGAAGGCCGGGGTTTTGCCCCGGCCTTTTTTCATGCCTGGATCTTTGTTTCGTGAAGGTGGACGGGGTGGACATTGTGGACTGAGTGGACGGATGGTCGTCTGGAAGCGCCGACCCGCTTCACCCCTGATCGTCCTGCTTTCGGCTCCCCTTTTCCGTCGATGGTTTGCCGCCATCCGGAAGACGCCGGATAAGATCCTCCGGGCCGAAGGGCAACCGGCGGAAGATCTTCCGTTCCAGGGACCGGGTCTCCTCCCAGAGATCCCGCAGCCGCGCCCGGTGATCGGCGGTTTTGCAGTAGCGGTCCCGGATGTAGGCCATCCGGTCGTCCAGAGGGGCCACCCGGTCGTGAAGGACCCGCTTGTCGGCGTAGTTGACGATCTCGGCCTCGGTGAACGGCCCGCCCTGATCGAATTTTTCAAGACAGACATGCTGCCCCACGATCTCGCCCACTTCGGGATACCCCTGCTCCCGCAGATACGACTCGCCGGTCTGGGCGTGGTTCTCACGGGTGTTGAAACTGCGGGTCTTGGTGATGTCGTGGAGCAGGGCCGAGGCCCGCACCATTTCCCGATTGAGATCCGACCGCCGGGCCAGGAGGTGGTCCGTCAGCAGCAGCGCCACCCGGCACACCAGGCGGGAATGAGAGACGATGTGCTCCATCATGGCCATCTCCCGGATGAGGCGTTCGCATTCCTCTCGGGTGGGAATCCGCATGACGATGGGCCGGGCCTTTTAGTTGTTCAGACTGTGAATCGGCGCCGGCATCCGTCCGCCGAGGCTGATAAAGCGGTTGTCGCCGGCGGCGTTGTTGACCGGCATGATCACCGATTGGCCCAGGAGGCCGCCGAAATAGGCGCTTTCGCCGGCCTTCTTGCCCGGAACGGGGATGAGCCGGGTGGCGGTGGTCTTCTTGTTGATGACGCCGATGGCCATCTCGTCGGCGATGATGGCCGCCAGCGTGTCCTCGGAGGTGTCGCCGGGGAGGGCCACCATGTCGAGCCCCACGGAACAGACGCTGGTGATGGCCTCCAGTTTTTCCAGGGAGAGGTGCCCGCCCGCCGCCGCTTCGGAGATGTTCAAATCCTCGCTCACCGGGATGAAGGCCCCGCTCAGCCCCCCCACGTGGGAGGAGGCGAAGGCCCCGCCCTTTTTCACCGCGTCGTTGAGCAGCGCCAGGGCCGCCGTGGTGCCGGGCACGCCGATGGCCTTCAGCCCCAGGCTCTGGAAGATCTCGCCCACCGAATCCCCCACATTGGGGGTGGGGGCCAGGGAGAGGTCCACCACGCCGAAGGCGATGTTGAGCCGATCCGCCACCTCCCGGCCGATGAGTTCGCCCACCCGGGTCACCTTGTAGGCGGTCCGCTTGATCAACTCGGAGATCCCCCCCAAATCCATGTCGGGATGGGCCTCCAGGGCCCGGTCGATGGCGTTTTTCACCACGCCGGGGCCGGAAACGCCGACATTGATCACCGCGTCCGCCTCGCCGATGCCCAGGTAGGCCCCGGCCATGAAAGGGATGTCCTGGGGGATGTTGGCGAAGACGCAGAGCTTGGCGCAGCCGATGCCGTCCCGCTGGGCGGTGAGGCCGGCCGTCCGTTTGAGAGTCTTGCCCATGAGGCTCACGGCGTCCATGTTGATGCCGGCCCGGGACGACGCCACGTTGACCGAGGCGCAGACCCGGTCGGTGCGGGCCATGGCCTCGGGGATCGCCTCGATGAGGGCCCGGTCGCCCCGGGCCATCCCCTTTTCCACCAGGGCGGAAAAGCCGCCGATAAAATCGACGTTCACCGAAGCGGCGGCCGCATCCATGGTTTCAGCCACCGCCACGAGGTCTTCGGGCGAATGGGCCGCGCCGAAGGCCGCGGCCGGACTCACGGCGATCCGCTTGTTGACCACGGGGATGCCGTATTTGTCGCCGACTTCGTTGCAGACCGCCACCAGGTTGCCGGCCATGTCCGCAATCCGGTTCCGGACGTTTTCCCGGAGTTGCTCCGGGTCGTGGCTGGCGCAATCAAAAAGGTTGATGCCGAGGGTGACGGTACGGACATCGAGGTGCTCGCTCTGGAGCATCTCCAGGGTGGACAGGATCTCGCGTTGGGTCAGCATACAGTGCTTTCTTTCAGGATATCAGCCATAAGGCGCGGTTGGACAGTTTATTGACGAGGTAGTTGGAGACGCTGCCCATGAAAAAGGCCTTGTTGACGCCCCGGCGGCCGAAAACCACCGTGCCGTAGCCGCCCCGCTCGGCCTCGGCCATGAGGGCCTTGCCGACGCTGAGGCTGCCGGGCAGTTCCCGGATCTCGACCCGGTCTTTTTCGATGCCGGCGGCCGTGAATTTGGCGTAGGCGTGGACCATAAAACTCTCCACGCACCGCTTGTCGCCCTGGACGATCACCTCCTCCAGCTCCCGGGCTTCCTCGCCGAAATCGATTTCGCAGTAATCCTTGAGCCTGGGCGCCACGTGGACCAGGGTGAAGGTGGCGTCGGTGGATTTGGCGAAGACGAAGCTGAGGTGATCCACGGCCCGGAGGGCGCTTTCGGAGCCGTCCACGGCCACCATGATGCGGTCGTTTTCCACCACGCCGTCCACCACCCAGACCGGGATGACCCGGGAATGTTCCAGCAGGTTGGTGGTGACGCTGCCGGAAAACATCTCCTGGAGCTTGGAGACGCCCCGCCGGCCCACCACGATGGCGTCGTACCGGCCGTCCTCGGCCACCTCCAGGATGTCCCGGGCAAGCCCCAGTTTCTTGGTCCGGGTTTTCACCTCGATACGCGACGCGTCGATGCCCGCATCCGTCAACAGGGTCTTGTGTTCCTCCAGGACGGTGAGGGCCTTTTCCGCGTTTTTGGCCTTCATCTTCTCCAGGGCGGCCCGGGCCCGGGCGTCCTTTTTGGCCTCGTCGGCTAAAAAGAGGGAGACCGTCGGCTGGACCGAGAGCAGGGTGAACTTGAGATCCAGGACTTTGGCGGCCATCCGGGCCGCGTATTGCAC
>CAZZBE010000308.1:0-5470 GCA_964652715.1 uncultured Desulfobacteraceae bacterium | reverse complement strand
CCTCACCGGCTACACCCGCAGCGACACCACCCTGACGGTCTCCGCCGAGGTCTCCGGCAAGGTTCTTCGCGTCAACTACGATGTGGGCGAAACCGTCGGCGAGGCCCCCTTTTTTGAAATCGACCCCACCTTCATCGATTTCCAGATCGAGAGCGTCCGGCAATCCATCGAAAAGATCGAGGCGGCCCGGAAGAAGAACCGGTCCCAGGTCGCCTACCTGAAAAAAGAATTCGACCGGTTCGACCGGCTCCACAAGGGGGAACGGGCCACGGAGGTCCGGCGGGACGCGGCCCTGGAGGAGTACACCCAGGCGAAACTGGAGGCCGGCACCCTGGCGGCGGAAAAACAGGGTCTCATGATCACCCTGGAGGAACTCCTGGAACGGAAGCGCCGCCACCGGATCCACGCCCCTGAAGGATGGGTCGTGGTGGCCCGGCAGGCCGAACCGGGGGAGATCATCGCCCCCAACGTCCCCCTGGCCCGGGTGGCCGATTTTCGCAACCTGGCGATCCCCCTGGCCGTGTCCGGCGAAGAGCTGGCCGCCATCCAGGCCATGGACCCGGTCTTCGACGCCAGGCTGGACGGCGCCCCGGTGAAGGCCCGCATCGCCTGGATCAATCCTGAATTCAACGAAGAGACCCGGAAGCTGTCCATCGAACTCATGTTGGTGGATTACGGGGGCGAGCACCGGGGCGGCCTCCGATTCTCTCTTCCCCTGCAAGTGGCGGCCGAGGGGCTCTGGGTTCCCAGACGGGCGGTCATCAGCCGGTACGACAACCCCCGGGTCCGGCTCGAATCCACGGGGGAGACCGTCAACGTCATGGTGCTGGGGGAGAGCGACGACCACCTGATCATCGCGCCGGGAACCGACGACCGGCTGACGGTGGGAACGGAGCTGGCCCTGCCGTGAGATCCGTCGTCCGCTACTCCATCGGCCAGACGGTCTTCATCAACGTGGTCTTTGTCATGCTGGTGATCGCCGGCCTTTTCAGCCTCTTCACCATCCCGGTGGAGAACATGCCCAACGTGGACATCGGCAAGGTCTTCATCAACACCTTCTACATCGGCGCCTCGGCGGACGACGTGGAGCGGCTGGTGACCGCGGAGATGGAAGAGGCCCTGGACGGGCTGGAGGACGTGGAATACGTCCAGTCCGAATCCTACCGGAATTTTTCCTCGGTCGAGGTCAAATTCAACGACGACGCCGATTACGAGGACCTCTACGACGAACTCCGGTTCCGGACCCTCAACATCCAGGACCAGTTGCCCGCCGGCGCCGACGAACCGACCTTTTTCTACGCCGACACCCACGTCTGGCTGCCGGTGGTGGTGGTCAACCTCACCGGCGACATCCCCCAGCGGAGCCTCAAACTGCTGGCCGACGAACTCAAGACCCAGCTGCTGGATGTCCCCGGCGTCCAGAACGTGGAGATCACCGGCGAATACGAAAAAGAGTTCCACGTATCGGTGGACCCCGCCAGGCTGCGGCGGTACGGCATCACCTTCGACCAGGCGGCCCGGGCCATCGCATCGGCCAACACCAAGATCCCCACAGGCCGGTTCCGGCAGGAGGGCATGGAGTACATGCTCGACGCCGGCCGCGTCTTTTCCGCACAGGAGGCGGTGCTCGACGTCATCGTGCGGCGGGACGGAGACGGCAATTTCGTCCGGGTGCGGGACCTGGTTACCAGCGCAAGGATCAGCCACCGGGACCCCACGACCATCCCCTCGGTCAACGGCAGGGACACGCTGCGGCTCCGGGTCGTCAAGACGGAGTCGGGCAACGCGGTGACCATCTCCACCCAGGTCAAAAAGATCGCCCGGGCCTTTCAGGAGACCCAGGCGGACGAGGGGATCGCGGTGGTCTTCACCAACGATTCCACCATAGAAATCAACGACTCCGTTAAGACCCTGGGGGGCAACCTCATCCTGGGGCTGACCCTGGTCACCCTGGTCCTCTGGGCCACCCTGGGATTCCGCAACGCCCTCATCACCGCGGTGGGCATTCCCTTCGCCTTTCTGTGCTCCATCATCATCATGAAGACGGCCGGGGTCTCCCTCAACACCATCAGCCTCTTCGCTTTCGTGCTGGTGACCGGCATCATGGTGGACGACGCGGTCATCCTGGTGGAGAACATTTTCCGCCACCTCCAGATGGGCAAGGGACGAAAAGAAGCGGTGGTGGACGGCACGGCCGAGGTCATGCTGCCGGTGATCAGCTCCGCCCTCACCACCGTTCTGGCCTTTCTGCCCATGCTCATCATGTCCGGGTCCACCGGCGAGTTCTTCGCCCAGATCCCCAAGACCGTAGCCTACGCCCTGGCCGCCTCGCTGCTGGAGGCCCTGTTCATCCTGCCCATCCACGTGCTGGACTGGGGCCCCAAAAGGGCCGCCCTTCACGTGGTGGATGAAGAGACCGACCCCTTCCACCATCTCAAATCCGGCCTGTTCGCCCCATTCTGGAAGATCTATCGCTGGGTCCTCCACCGGCTGCTGAACCACAAGGTCCTCACCTTCCTGGGGATCGGCGGGCTGTTCGCGGCCTGCCTGGGCATCCTGGTCCTGTCCATCACCGGCATCATGCCCCTGATCAAGGTCAAATTTTTCCCGGGCAACTATTTCCGGTACCACGTGACCGCGGCCATGCCCATCGGCACGCCCATCGAAGAGACCGACGCCATGATCCGCGACCTGTCGCGGTTCATCATGTCCCTGGGGGAAGCGCAGGCCCAGTCGGCCTCGGCGTCGGCCGGATATTACGAGGACGAGGACTACCGGCGCCACACCGGCAACCAGTTCGCCCAGATCGTGGTCACCCTGCCCGAAGAGCGGGACCGCGACTTCCCGGACAACCCGGAAGACGACCCCATCCGGCACCTGACCTACATGCGGGAACGGCTCGGCCGATACGTCGTCGAACGGTATCCCCAAGGGGAACGGCGGCCGGAAGTGCGGATCTTCGAGGAGAGCGACGGCCCCCCCACCGGCAAGCCGGTGAACATCCGGGTGACCGCGGCGGACATGGACGTCGCCGTGGCGGTCTCCGACGACATCCTGACGTTTTTGAAAACAACGCCGGAGCTGGACGGACTGGTGGGCCTGGGGGACGACCGGCCGGAACAGCACCGGATCGTGCGGTTCGAGCCAAGACCCGAGGCGGTGTTCGAATACGGCCTGATGCCCGGAGACGTGACCGGCATGGTGGCCGGCGCCCTCAACGGCCGCCGGGCGGGGAATTTCAGGACCGTGGACGAAGAGGTGGATTTGATGGTCCGCCTGGCCCGGGAATCCGATGCCGTCAATCCCCGGGGAACCGGCCTCGCCGAACCCCTGGACATCCTGGACGTGCCGGTGATCGAACACGCCGCCGCGCCGGTTTTGCTCCGGGACCTGGTCAAGGCCGCCTACGCCGCGGAGCCCAACGTCCGGAACCGGTACAAGGGGCGGCCCACCATCACCATCACCGCCGACATCGCCCCCGGTTCCCAGCTTTCGCCGGCGCGGATCCAGGTGCTGGTCAGCCGGTATTTCCAGGAAAATCGAAACCGCTTTTCCGGGGCGTCCATCTCCTTCGGCGGCGAGTTCGAGTCCACCAGCCGTTCCTACACGTCCCTGACCTTCGCCTTTTTCATCGCCGTTCTGGGGATCTACACCGTCCTGGCCTCCCAGTTCAACGACTATTTCCAGCCCATGATCATCATCACCGCCGTCCCCTTCGCCCTTATCGGGGTGGTCATGGGACTGTTTCTGACCCGGACCACGTTCACCATCGGCTCCTTCCTGGCCATCGTGGGGCTGGCCGGGGTGGCGGTCAACGATTCCCTGCTGCTCATCGACTTCATGAACGTGCGGTTGGAGCGGGGCCGGCCCCTGCGGGACGCGGTGATCGAATCCTGCGCCGCCCGGATGCGGCCGGTGCTCATCACCACCGTCACCACCATGCTGGGGCTGCTCCCCATGGCCATCGGCATCCCCCGGAAATCCATCTCCTGGGCGCCCATGGCCACGGCCTTTGTGGCGGGTCTTTCCAGCGCCACGATTCTGGCCCTGCTGATCATCCCGGTGGAGTACGAGGGGTTCGAGAACCTTAAAGCCCGGATTCGGGAAAAGAGAAAGCGCCGGAAGGAACGAAAAAAACGCAAAGAAGCAGAGGATGCGGGGCAAGGCGCATCAAGCGAAGCAGGCCATAAAGATTATTGATGGAGAATAGTTATGGAATATCCATCCCGGAACCTCAGAGCAAAAGAAGAAATGAGCCCAAAAGAAAGGAAGAACAGTAGAAATGTCTATACAACACACCAATCGCACCGGGAAGACCTATTACCTTCGGGAAGGAAAAACCAAGACGGGAAAACCCCGGTATTTTTTCTCGACCAAACCGGAGGGCAAAGGAAAACCGGTGGATCGAATCCCCGAAGGCTATGAAATCTACGAACACCCTCAAAACGCCCAGGCATTTTTGAGAAAGGCGCGTCCGCGCCTCATAACGGAGGCGGAGGAACAGCTCGTACAAAAATATTTAAACGAATTGAACCGACCGAGGCGGTATCGGTCCGATTGCAAAGACGAGTTGATTACCATCTGGGAATCGGATGTCAATTTTGAAGGGACAAAAAGCATATTCGATGAATTCATGACGCCCGGCGGCCTTTTCCCCGGCCAAAAGGCTGACGACAAAAAATCGCGTTTTCTCAACGTCATTGATCGCAGTTATACCCCCGTTATGAGATTTCAACTGGACAACAGGGAAAAACGAACATTCATCGCGGAACGATACTGTTTCAGAGGATCGATTGACGACTGGATCTTTTTGGACGGTCCCGGGGACCTGGAAAGCCTTCTCGAAAAAAACATCAAACTTCTCGGAACGGATGACCTTTTCGAAGCGCCGTTTTTCTGGCTGTAAAAGAACAAAATGGAACTCACAATGAACTATTGCAGCAACTGCGGCCACCCGGTGCATCTCGGGGTTCCGGCCGGAGACGACCGGAACCGGTACTTGTGCGGCCATTGCGGCACTATCCACTACCAGAACCCGAAAATGGTGGTGGGATGCATTCCGGAATGGGAGGGGAAAATCCTGCTCTGCCGCCGGTCCATCGAGCCCCGGTACGGCTACTGGACCCTGCCGGCCGGATATCTTGAAAACGGCGAGACCGTGGCGGACGGCGCCCGGCGCGAAGCGTTTGAAGAGGCCCGGGTCCGGATGGCGGCCATGGAACCCTACGCCCTGTTCAACCTTGCCTTCGTCAACCAGATCTACTTCATGTTCCGCGGCCCCATGGCGGCCCCGGACGTCGGGGCCGGCGACGAAAGCCTCGCCGTCCGTCTTTTCACCGAAGAGGACATCCCCTGGGACGACCTGGCCTTCACCGTGATGCGAGAAACCCTGACGCGGTATTTCCAAGACCGGAAACAGGGCGAGTTTTCGTTTCACATGGGGGATATCGCGCCGGCGTCGAAGTCGTTC
>CAZZBE010000307.1:1368-5502 GCA_964652715.1 uncultured Desulfobacteraceae bacterium | reverse complement strand
TTGGTCCTGAAAATGGTCACGGCCTGGGCGAGCTGGGTTTTCCACAAGGGGATGGTGTTGAGAACGGCGCTCTGGATCTTGCTCACCAGGCTTTTGTCCAGTTCCTGGGTCATCCGGATGGAGGGCAGGTTTTGCATGACCACCTGGCGGGTGAGCATCAGGTCGTGGACCTTCCGCTCCAGGTCGTCCCGGGCCGTCTGGAAATCCCGGAGGGTCTGGGCGTCGATGGGGCTCTCCGTTTCTTCGGCCTTCATCCGGGCGGCGGGGATCTCCTCGCCGTCCACCTTTTCCAGTCGCATTTTGCCCGCCGCGATATAGAACTCCAGATCGTGGAAATACGCAAGGGTCGATTCGTAAAGCCGGTCGAGCAGGGTCACGTCCCGGAGCAGCTTCCGGCGCTGCTCCTCGAGTTCTTTTTCGATCCGCCGGATCTGGCTTTCCACGGTCTCGTACTGCTGCATGAACCGGACGATGGGGCTGAGCTTGCCGAACATCCGGGCGAAAAACCCCGGTTCCTTGCCCTTTTTAAGGTCCGATGTCTCAATGCCCCGGATCTGGACCATCATGGTGTTGAGGGCCTCGCCGGCCGGTCCGGTGTCCTTGTTCCGGACCCCTTTGAGCATCTCCTCGTTCACCTGGCGGACTTCCCGCTGCGGCTCGATGCCGAAGGCGAGAATCGACGCGCTGTCGGACAGGTCGATGGCCGACATGAGGGATTCGACCCGCTCCCGCTGCTCGGAGGTGAGGCGGTCCAGGGGGGCGACGCCGCCGTCGGTCCTGACCAGATCGGCGCCGTCCGAGGCTTTCGCGCCCGTTACCGGTTCCAGTTCGGTGAATGTCGCTTCGTTTTCCATTCGCTGGCCTCGCTGTTGAGGGTCACAATCCTTCGCTTTTCATCATCCGCCGGAGCACGTCCAGGTCTACGTCCAGGGAGAGGGCCTCGTTGTCCAGGTTCCGCTGGTACTGCCGTTCGAAGACATCCTCGATCTCCGCCAGGGTCGCTTCCGATTTGTCGAGGACGGCCTGGACCTTCTCGCCGCCCTCCTTCCGCCGGAGTTCCCGGTATTGCCGCACGATCTCCACGGTGGCGTCCAGATAATGGTAGAGGAAATTCCAGGAGCGGTGGACGTCCTCGGGGTCTTCCCGGAACCCGGCGATGATCCGTTCCGCCGACCGGGCGATCCGCTCGATCCGGTCGTGGGGCGCGCCCGGGAGATCGGCGTTGATCTCCCGAATGGCGGCGATCTTGGCGTTGCTGGTTTCGATCAGCTCGGCCATCTCCGCGCCGTCCATGCCGATCTCGACGGCGATGTGGGCCAGTTCGTCGGCCAGTCGTCTCGGTTTGGGCAGGAGGAACAGGATGCCGACGTAGGCGAGAGCGGCCAGGATCAAAGACAGCGTGAATTCCCCCACGATGGGCCGCCGGGGAAAGACAAGGCCGTAATGGAACAGGAGAAACAGCCCGGCGCTCAGGACGCCCGCCAGCAGGGGCGGTCCCCAATCTTTCTTTGGGTCGCTTCCAGGGCGGAAACCGGCGGGCGCGGCGGCGGTCATTTCCCCGTCATCCAGTAGGTCGCTTTGTCGGTGTTGGCCTTGACCCAGGCCAGGATGGCGTCCCGGTGGGAGGTCCTCCGCGCGTCGGCCATGATCGTTTCCAGCTCGTCCAGGGTGAAGCGCATCCGGTTGAAAAAGGCGGCCGCCTTCGGGTGATCCTCCTTGAACCCCTTCCGGGCCATGGCGTGGACCGATTCGGCGCCGGCGAAGATCCCTTTGGGATCCTCCAGATAGCGAAGCGGATAGGCGGCGAACTTCCAGTGGGGCCGCCAGCCCGTGGCCACGATGTACCCGTTCTTATCCACCGCTTTACCGATCGCCATGGCCATGGCCGGGCCGCTGGAGACCAAAAGCTCGTAATCGAGGCCGTAGGCCGTCAGGGCCTTCCGGCTCAGGGCCATGATCCCGGCGCCGGCGCCGATGCCCTGGATCCTGCCGTTCAGCTCCGCCCGGACCTCGGGCCTGGCCAGATCCGGAATGGCGTTGAGGGTCGCTTTGGGGATGTAGTCCGGGATCACCCATCCGAGGTTGGCGCCCTCGTAAAGGGTCCCCAGGTCGACGAGATCGTCGCCGTACCGGCGCAGGTAATCTTCGTGGGTCTTGGGCTGCCAGGACATGAGCATCACGTCCAGGTCGCCGTTGGCCACGCCCCGGTACTGGACGGAGATGTCCGACAGCGTCAGTTCCACATCGAAGTTCATGCCCTTGGTGAGGACCATGGCGGCCATCTTGGAGACCACCTCGGCGTCGGCCCAGGCCGTCCAGCCGATGATGATGTCCGGTTCACGGCGCCACTGGCTGGCGCGGGCGGAATCGGTCGGGATGGACAGACAGACGGCCGCGACCACAACGACGGCGACGACTCGAGGGACGGGATTAATCCGCATGGTTTCCGAACTCCTTTATGGTATCGAATTGTTGGGATTCGGCCAGGACCCGCTGCAAACCGCTGGACAGCTCCTCGGGGTTTTTGGCGCTCTGGTACATGGTGCGGCCCGGCTGGTGAAGGGCGGATTCCTCGATGCAGAAGCCGATGGTGTAGATGAGCACCGGATTGGCGGGATTGCCCAGGATGGCGTCCACCACCGGCCGGGGGTCCTGGCCTTCGCTGTGCATCCCGTCGGTGATGACCACGATCCGGTAATCGCCGTATCCCTGCTGGTACCGGGCCCGGCGTTCCAGCTCCCGGTGGGCCAGGGCCGCGGCGTCACGGAGCGGGGTCTTGCCCGACGGACGGGTGTCGGCCGCCGCCCGGACGAACGCCTCGCGATTGTTCACGCCCAGGGGGACTTTGAGGGAAACCTGGCCGCCGGAAAAGACCACCAGCCCGATGTTGGCCGTCCGCGGCACGCTCTGGAGCCATGCCGCCAGCGCGGCCCGGGCCGCATCCGCCTTGCTGCCGTAGCCGCCGGCGCAATCCGGGTCTTTCATGGATCCGCTCATGTCCAGCACCGCCAGATAATTGGCCCGGGTGGGGACGGGGTCGAGCTGGCGGATTTCGGCATCGCCCGGAGAGGGCCATGTCGCCGATTTGACCTCGGAAACCGTGAAAACGTCGGGGCGCTGGATCGCCTTCTCCGGTGTCGGGGATTTTTCGGCGACGGAGGGCGCTTCTTCCTCTCCGCACTGCGTCGCGAAGGTTCCGAGGAGCACGAACAAAATCAGGAATATGTATCGTTTCATACCGTTCTCCTACCAGGTATTGGGCGGCGTAAAGACGGATGCCTCGGCTTCCACCTGGACGATCCGGAAATTGACCCGCATGTTGGAGAGCCACTCCGCCTCGGTTTTGGGCGGGCAGGGGTCGCCGCCGCACATGCCGGTTTTGGGCTCGGTGATGCCGTATCCCACGGTGACGAACTGGGATTCGTCCATGGAGACGCCCTGGTCGTCGGCGAAATCGATGACGGCGTCCCGGACGGACATGGCCCGGTTGACGCTCAGGTTCCGGGCCGCCTGTCGGATGGAGCGCAACTGGTGCTGGGGCGCGCCCTTGGCCTTTTTCCGGAGGTAGTTGAGCGGATCGGAATGGCCCTCGATGGTCAGCACCGCCCCGCCGTAGGTCGAGGCGAGTTCGATGACCCGTTCGAACTCGTCGCGGTATCGCTCGGCGGAAAATCCTTGCTGGTTGGGCTTGAACTGGATGTTGAACGAAAAGAGGGTCTCCTTTTCCAGGTCTCCGCTCTTTTTCAGGTCCTCCACGACCTTGCTGGCCTGGCTCTCGTCGAACCCCGGCAGTTCCGCGCGACGCTGGTCGAAAAGGCCGCCGGCCAGGTCGCCGTAGTCCCAGTCGGCCCTGTCGAAGGCGTAGGCGGACGCCATGAAGCCCCGCTCCACGAACGCGTTCTGGATTTCGTTATTGACCGCCCCAAAACTCCGGGGACTGGACGGGGTCGCCCAGTCGACGTTGCCCCGCATGCCGACGGTTTCCACATCGGCCCAGAGGGACTTGGCCTCCTTTGTCGCTCCTGGATCGTCCAGCAGATGCCGGGCCGCGGCCTCCCAGTCCACGATCAGCTTCAGGACGTTCTCCCGGGCCTTTTCCTCGGCCTTGAACAGGGCGGCCACGAATTTTTGGAG
>CAZZBE010000307.1:0-1268 GCA_964652715.1 uncultured Desulfobacteraceae bacterium | reverse complement strand
GGCGATCCGGGCGCCGCTCAGATCCTCCGGCGTCTTGATCCGGTCCCGGACCACCAGCGCGTCCGCCCCGTTGGACCAGGCGTGCTGGTAGATGGCCACCATTTTCGTGCGGGGATCGGCCTCGGTCGCGTCGGCGGCCATGTTGATCATCCCCTGGGTCCCGGTCATGATGGGCATGGCGCAGGCCATGTAGTCCTTTAACTGCTCGACGATGCTGTTTTTCCGAATCAGGCGGAGGTTCAGTCCCTGCTTTCCGAAGATGCTGTCCGGCGCCGTCTCCAGCTCGTAGCCGTTGCCGAACAGCGGAACGATATGGGCCCCGGAGGTTCGCATGGGCACGGTCAGCGCGTCGGACGGGCGGCAGTCCTGGATCTTGGGGGAGATCTTCTCCGCCAGCGGGGGCATCCCCACGTAGTCGAAGCCGTAGGCCCCTGTGGAAAACAAAAGGAGAAAAACGATGGCGAGCACATGGTGGGTGCGCATTGGACACTCCTTAATATATTGAAAATTATCCTTCTTAAAGGTTTTTCAGCGTGATTTCCACGCGCCGGAGCCGGCGGGTGTAAGACCGGCCGCCTTCGTCCGGAAGCCGTTTGAGCGGCTCCGTACCGCCGAGGGCGAAGGTTTCGATCCGGTCCGGTTCGATGCCTTTTTGGGTCAGCTTTTCTTCTATCAGCTCGGCGCGGTCCTGACTCAGGTCGTGGTTGACCCCCGGATCGCCCCGGGTCCCGGTGTGGCCCTTGACCAAGGCCTTGAAACCGGGATGCTCCCGCAAGTCGGCGGCGATGAGATCAATGGCGCTGTCCGCGCCGGGTTCCATGTCCAGGCCGCTGCTGAAATGGATAACATGGTGGCGCGGCCGTTGTTCGCGTCCGATGCGGTCCAGCGTGAATGCGGCGAGGGCCACGAAGATGAGGATCGCCAGTCCTGTCCAGTTTTTCTTTGTCATAACGCTAAAATGAAAGGGTCATGGGAGAGCGTCCCTGTTTTGCCGATTTATGGATTAGGGTTGAAAATCAAAGAATAAATAGACGTTACATTTTTAGAGTAAGGTAAAAAGCGTTCTCAGTCAATTCTTTTATGCGGTTTCCATCCATTATGGGTTTGAATGGGCCGGCGGGAATGTATATGGTCTGTCTGTCATCAGATCCACCTCGCACCCAAAGGCAAATGTCCGTGGCCCGAACGACGTTTCTGGAAAAGATGGGAAAAGCGCTGAAACTCGGCGGGTTGGTTGCCGGGCTGCCGGTATTTTTCGAGCCGTATCT
>CAZZBE010000306.1:0-5606 GCA_964652715.1 uncultured Desulfobacteraceae bacterium | reverse complement strand
CCCGACATCCCGAACCTGCCCGAACTGGTGGTGGCGGACCTCAAGCACAAGCACAGCGGCGGGTTCGGCGCCCATCCCATCCACGGCGATCTGCTCAAGGACCAGCTCGACGAATGCCTGCGCCTGATGCCCGATCTGCGGGACAATTCACGGTTCATCCAGGTCTATCTCACCAAGCTCGCCCCCTCCGGCGACGTCGATCTCAAGTCGAACTTCGAAGAGCGGCGGGCCCACCTGGACCGGATGTGGGCCTTTGTCAAAGATTTGGCCCCGGCCCACAATTCCCTCAAGGTTCATGTACTCTACGGCATCCTCGAGGATGAACAGCGCCGGGGCCGGTACGACGCGGCCCGGGATCTGTTCATGACCTATATCCAGCTCCCCCGGCGGGTCCAGTACATCGACCCCGATTACATCCGCCGCCGGGAGTTCCGCAACCGGGAGGCGGACCTGAACGCCGATTTTTCTTCCGCCACCCGCATGGCGTCCATCGGGTCCGACGACGCGCTGGTCCGGGACTACCTCGCCCATTATTTCGTCGAGGCGAAGGATTTCAAATCCTTCGTCAAATACATCCGGAACGATTACCTCCAGGACATCTTCGTGGAGACCAAGATCGTCAACGGCGTCGGCGACATGGAGCAATGGTACTCCCTCATGGACCCGAACCAGTACCGCCGCCTCAAGGAGCGGGTGGATCTGGCCTTCGCTCATACCAACCCGCGGTTTTTCACCCGGGGGGAACCGGTCTCCCTGGACCTGTTCGTGAAAAACGTCGAGACCCTCATCGTCAAGATCTTCGAGCTGAACACCTTCAATTATTTCACCGACCGCAAGGAGGACGTGGACACGGCCATCAACCTGGACGGCCTCTCCGCCACCTGGGAGCGGACGGAAACCTACGACGCGCCGCCCCTCCGGCGGGTCCGTCGGCAATTCAAATTCCCGGAGATCGAAGCGCCGGGCGTCTATGTGGTGGAGTTCATCGGCAACGGCCGCAGCTCCCGGGCCGTGATCCGGAAGGGGAAGCTTTTTTTCACCGAGACCATCGGCCCGGCCGGCCACGAATTCCGCATCTACGACGAACTGAACCGCCACCGGCCCGGGGCGACCCTGTGGCTCTCCGGCCGGGAGTACGCGCCCGAATCCGACGGCGCGATCATCGTCCCCTTTTCCACGAACCCAAAGGATCAGAAAGTGGTGCTGCGGGAGGGAAATCTCTGCTCCCTGGCCCGGTTCCAGCACCAGGCGGAACGATATCGCCTGTCGGCGGGCTTTTACGTGGACCGGGAATCGCTGCTCAAAGGCATGAGGGCGAAGGTGCTGGTGCGGCCCGAGCTGACGGTCAACGGCCATCCGGCGGCCCTCTCCCTGCTGGAAGGGGTCCGGTTGACGGTCGAGTCGACCGACGGCGACGGCGTCTCCACGACCCAGGAAGTGTCGGATTTCGCCCTCCACGAAGATCGGGAATCGGTCCATGACTTCCAGGTTCCGGAGAACCTGGCCGCCCTCCGGTTCGTCCTGAAGGCGGAGATCCAGAACATCAGTCAAAACGAAAAGCAGCCGCTGTCCGCCGAATATGGCTGCAAGATCAACGGCATCGATGCGACCCTTCACGTCCACGATCTGTTCCTCGGGCGGGACGGGGACAGTCACGTCGTCCATGTGCTGGGCAAAAACGGCGAGCCCGCGGCGGGCCGGCCGGTCCAGTTCGACTTCAAGCACCGGTATTTTCGGGAGCCCGCCCATGCGACCCTCCAGACGGACGACCGGGGGCGAATCCGGCTGGGACGCCTCGACGGCATCGACCGGGTGACGGCCCGGGGGCCGGGGGACGTCTCCCGGGCCTGGCCGCTCCCGGCGGATCGAAGCCAGATGCCGCAGGTCGTGCAGGGGCGGGCCGGCGAGACCCTCCAGTTGCCCTATGCGAAAGACGGGATCGACGGATTGACGCTTTTGGAGATCCGGATGACCACGTTCGCGGCCGACCGCACCGATGCCCTGTCGGTCGGGAACGGGTTTCTGCGGATGGCGGGACTCGCGCCGGGGGACTACGCCCTCTTTTTCCGGGACGAGGGGCGGCGCATCGACATCCGGGTGACGGCGGGCGAGGAGACGGACGGCGTGGTGCTCTCCGATTCCCGGGTCCTGGAGGCGAGCCCCGGCAATCCGCTCTCCATCTCCGGGGCGAAGGTTTCGGATAAAGCCATCGATGTTTTTCTCGGCAATGCGACGCCGTCGGCGCGCCTTCATGTTTTCGCCGTCCGGATGACGCCCGCCTTCGACCCCTTTTCCGGGCTCCGGAGCGTCGGCCTGCCGACGCCCTATGTTTTCCGTCCGGCCCGCCCCGAATCCCAGTACGTGGCCGGGCGGGACATCGGCGATGAATACCGCTACATCCTGGACCGGCAATACGCCCGGAAGTTCCCCGGCAACATGCTCCGGCGGCCCGAGCTGCTGCTCAACCCCTGGGAGGTCCGCAAGACCGAGACGGCCACCGATCAGGCCGGGGCCGGCACGGCCTACGAGAGCGAACGGCCGAGCGCCGATGCGATGGTGCGGGAGCCCGGCGCCCAAGGCCGGGGGGAAGGAACCGTTTCGGATTTCAGCAACCTCGATTTCCTGGCCCGTTCATCGGCGATCCTGGTGAATCTGAAGCCCGATAAAGACGGCCGGGTAAAGATCGGCCGGGAAGAGATCGGCGACCATTCGCTGATTCTGCTGGTGGCCGTCGATCCCCTGTCCACCGTCTACCGGGAGGTTGCCCTGCCGGCGACGGAGATCGTCCGCCGGGACCTCCGGCTCCGGGACAAGCTCGATCCAAAGGTCCATTTCACCGAGCAAAAAGAGATCTCCGTCGTTCCGGCGGGGGAAACGCTCCGGATTTCCGACATCGCCACGGCCGAGTTCGAGGTCTTCGACGCGCTGGGCAAGGTCTACCGGCTCATGGCCACCCTGAGCGGGGACGCGACCCTGGAAAAATTCAGCTTTGTCCTCCGCTGGCCCGACATGGACGACGCGGAAAAGGCCGATAAATACGCCGAATTCGCCTGTCATGAACTCAATTTCTTCCTGTTTCACAAAGACCGGCCCTTTTTCGACCGGGTGATCCGGCCTTATCTCGGGAACAAGAAAGACAAGACCTTCATGGATCACTGGCTCCTGGGGGCGGACATGGGCGCCTATCTGGAGCCATGGGCCTTTTCGCGGCTCAACATCGTGGAGAAGATCCTGCTGGCCCGGGGCGGACCGGACGACCATGGCCGCATCGGCCGATTCGTAAAAGAGTTGTTCGAAATGATCCCGCCGGATGTCGAGCGGTTCAACCTCGCCTTCGACACGGCTCTGCGGGGCAGCGCCCTGGAGGGAGACGCCTTCGGATTCGATGATCTGAAGGAAGCGTTGCGGGACAAAGCCGGAGAAGGGGCCATGGACGAACTGGATTATGCCATGGACATGGAGATGGAAGAGGCGGCCCCCGCCGAGACGACCCGCGGCGATTTCCAGGGGGCCGCGAAAGCCATGATCCAGGCCTTGCCGTCGGCCGCGCCGCCGCCGGCCCCGGCAACCGGGCGCGCGTTCAAGAAACGGGCGCGCCGGGAGGTCCGCGAAAAAGCCCGGCCGTTTTTCCGCAAACTCGACAAAACGAAGGAATGGGCCGAGAACAATTACTATCACCTGCCCATCGCGGAGCAGGACGCCGATCTCATCACCGTGAACGGGTTCTGGAAGGAGTACGCCCTGAGCGACACGGAGGCGCCGTTTTTCTCCGAAGCTTTCCCCGAGGCAGTCTCCAATTTTACCGAAATGATGCTGGCCCTGTCGGTGCTGGATCTGCCTTTCCAATCCAAGACGCACAAAACCGACGCCGACGACCGCGTCTTCTCCCTGACCGCCGCCGGTCCGCTGATCGCCTTTCACCAGGAGATCCGACCGGCCCCGACGGCGGAAACGCCCCTGCCCATGATGGTGACCCAGCGGTACTTCCGCCCCGACGACCGGTACCGGTACGAGGGCAACGAGCGGTTCGACAAGTTCGTATCCGGGGAGTTCCTGCTCCAGACCCCTTACGGGTGCCAGGTGGTACTGAGCAATCCGACGTCCTCCCGGCGGAAGCTCCGGCTCCTGCTTCGGATCCCCCTGGGCGCCATGCCGCTGAAGGAGGGGTTTTACACCGAAGGCGAGCACATCGCCCTGGAACCCTACGCCACCCGGACCTATGAATACCATTTCTATTTTCCGGCCACCGGAACCTTCGGCCATTACCCGGTGCAGGCGGCCCGGAACGAGGCCTTCGTGGCCGGGGCGGAACCGTCGAACCTGAATGCGGTGGCCCGGCTCACGAAGATCGATACGGAATCCTGGGCCTACGTGTCCCAGAACGGCGATTCCGAGCAGGTCCTCGCTTATATGCGATCCCACAACCTCAACCGCATCAATCTCCCCAAGGTCGCCTTCCGGATGAAGGACCGGAAATTCTTCGACGCGGCCCTGGACCTGCTCCGGTCCCGGCATGTCTACGATCACACGCTGTGGTCCTACGGGATTCATCACGGGGCTGAACCGGCGATCCGGGAGTTCCTGGAGCACTCGGAGTACGCCAGCCAGGTAGGATATGCCATCGAAACGGCCCTGTTGACGGTCGATCCGGTGGAACGGAAAATCTACCAGCACCTGGAATACCGGCCGCTGGTCAACGCCCGGGCCCATACCCTGGGCGACGAACGGAAGATCCTGAACGACCGGTTCAATGAACAGTACCACGAATTCATGGTGGTGCTGTCTTACCGGCCCCGGCTGGACGACGCGGACCTGACGGCCGTGGTCTATTTCCTGCTGCTACAGGACCGGGTGGCGGAGGCCATCTCCTTTTTTCAGGGGATCGAGCCCAAACGGCTGGCGACGCGGCTCCAGTACGATTATCTCCAGACCTACATCGATTTTTACACCGGCGACCTGGATCGGGCCCGGAGAACCGTGGCGGCGTATGCCGATTACCCGGTTCCGCGCTGGCGAAACTTTTTCCAGCAGGCCGGGGACCAACTGGCGGAAATGGAAGGCGGCGCCGCGACCGTGGCGGACGACAAGGATCGCGACCAGGTTCAGGCCCAACTGGCCGCCACTGCGCCGAATCTCGAATTCTCGGTGGAAGCCCGGCGGATCACGATCCGGTACCGGAACATCGACGAATGCCTGATCCGGTATTACCCCATGGACATCGAGCTGCTCTTTTCACGGAACCCCTTCGTGGAAGGCGGCGCCGACCACTTCGGCTACATCCGGCCCAGCGAAACGGAAACCGTCGCCCTGCCGGCCGGCGGGTCGGTCCACACGGTGGACCTGCCGGAACAATACCGAAGCAGCAACCTGATGATCGAGGTCACGGCCGCCGGCATCCGGAAATCCCAGACCTACTACGCCAACGCCCTGGACGTCCGGATCATCGGCGACTACGGCCACCTCCAGGCGGCCCACGACCCGACCCGGAAGCCACTGCCCATGACCTACGTGAAGGTCTACGCCCGGATGCGGGGCGGCGAAGTTCGGTTCTACAAGGACGGCTACACCGACCTGCGGGGACGGTTCGATTTCGTTTCACTGAGCAC
>CAZZBE010000305.1:3575-5630 GCA_964652715.1 uncultured Desulfobacteraceae bacterium | reverse complement strand
CGGCCACCACCAGCTCGCCGCCCTCGGCCATGGTCTTGAAGGCTTTATTGAACAGGCTGAGAAAGACATGCTTGAGCTGGGATTCGTTGCCCGTGATCCGATCCAGGCCGGCGGTCATGCTGTTTTTAAAGACCGCATGGATGTCGTTGTCCCTGGCGTGCTGCCGGATCAGGGAAAGGGCGTCTTCTATGACATCCGCCGGGAGGATGGTTTCATATTCATCCGTCTTCTTCCGGCTGAAATCCACCAGGTTCCGGATCACGTCCTTGCAACGGTGGGCCTCGCCGTGAATGATTTCCAGGTATTCCCGGAACGCGGCCAGGGTCTTTTCGTCGGCGCCTTCCCGGAGCCGGTCGATCCGCTTCAGCAACCCCTCGGAAAACCCGGCGATGGAAGTGAGGGGGTTGTTGATCTCGTGGGCCACGCCCGCCGCCAGAAATCCCACGGCGGCCATCCGGTCGGACTCCATGAGCTTGAACTCGTATTCCTTGCGCGCGGTGACGTCCCGCATGAGATAGATGATCTCCTCGATCCCGCCGAGGGCGTTGACGATGGGCGTGGTGGTCCACTCGAAATACCGTCCGGCGTATTCGCCGTCCCGGACCAGGGATTCCCCCTGGAGGGTTTTCCCGCTTTCCAGGGTTTTGAGGGCCGGGCACGATCGGCAGGGGGTCTGGTGACGGAAAAAGACCCGGTGGCACTTCTGACCGATCAGTCCGATGTCCGGGAACATGTTCCGCTGGACATTGTTGGCGAAGACGATGGTCAGATCCCGGTCCATGATCGTCAGGCCGTCGCCCATGGAGTTGAAGATGGCCTCCAGCTTGTTGTGGCGGCGGGTCAGCTCCGTGTTAAGGCGTTCCAGTTCCTTGATCTTGGATCGCACTTCCTTGAAATGCCCGATCTTGGAATAGCCGATGCCCTTGAAATCCTGGATGATGGGTCTGTCGCGATGCTTCATGATCACAATGCATCCCGGTACATGGATTCGATTTCGACCTTGGAATAACAGTAGGGATTGGTCAGCATGCACGGGTCCACCTGGGCCATCTCCGCCAGGGCCGGGATGTCCGCCGGATCGACGCCGAGTTCCGAGAGGCGGCTTGGAAGCCCGATATCGGCGATGAGGGCGTCGAGCATTTCCGGCACGGCCTCCGCGGCCGCCTGGACGCCCCGCCCCCGGGTCCCGGGGGAAAGGGCGCGGCCGATGTCGGCGAACCGGGCCATGGCGTACCCCATGTTCTTCCGGACCACCGTCGGCAGCAGCACGGCGTTGGCGACCCCGTGATGGATGTCGTACAACGCCCCCAGGGGATGGGCCAGGGCGTGGATCGCCCCCAGGATGGCGTTGGAAAAGGCGATGCCCGCCTCCAGGCAGGCGATAAACATGCCGTCCAGCGCCGCCGGCGCTTTGGCGTGGGCCGCCTCCCGCAGGTGACGGCCCACCAGCTCGATGGCGTGGAGGGCATGGGGATCGGTCATGGGCCAGGCCAGGGAAGAGACGTAGGCCTCCACGGCATGGGTCAGGGCGTCCATGCCGGTGGCCGCGATCATCTCCGAAGACAGCGTCGTCAGCAGCCGGGGATCGATGAGGGAGACATCGGGCATGATGGCCCGGCTCAACAGGGTCATCTTCACCTT
The DNA here is from genome assembly GCA_964652715.1 of uncultured Desulfobacteraceae bacterium. GTDB lineage: Bacteria > Desulfobacterota > Desulfobacteria > Desulfobacterales > JAABSP01 > JAABTD01. The sequence goes on along the minus strand of CAZZBE010000305.1, from coordinate 3,989 downwards.
CCGCCGGGTGTCGGCGATGATGGAAAACTGACTCACGTCCGCGCCGGTGCCGGCGGTGGTGGGCGCGCAGACCAGAGGAGGGATCGGCTGGGTCACCATGTTGCACCCCTCATACTCATGGATCGCGCCGTGGTTGGACGCCAGAATGGCGATCCCTTTGGCGGTGTCGATGGGGCTGCCGCCGCCCACGGCCACGATGACGTCGCACCGCTTCCGGCGATAGAGCTGGATACCCTGTTCCACCTGAAAATCCCGGGGATTGGTCACCACATTGTCGAAAACCTCCCAGTCGAGGGCGGCGTCCCGGAGGTGGCCGATGGCCTCGTCCACCCAACCGGCCGCCGTTATCCCCGGGTCCGTGACCAGCAGCACCCGCTCTCCGCCCAGCCGGCCGGCGCAATCGCCGATCTGGCC
>CAZZBE010000305.1:0-3475 GCA_964652715.1 uncultured Desulfobacteraceae bacterium | reverse complement strand
GACCGCGAAGATCTTTTTGAAATTGGCGGTGGAGACATGCTCCACCAGCCGGGCCCCGATCTGGGCGCCCACGACGCCGCCGACGCCCAAAAGGATGCCGGCCCGGTAGTCGACGTTGGCGAACTTGTTGTGGGCGATCAGTGCCGACAGGGAGATCACCAGGATGGCCATGAACGAGGTGCCCACGGCTTTCTGGGCCGTGTAGCCGAGGTAGAGGAGCAGGGGGATCATCAGAAACCCGCCGCCCAGGCCGGTGAACGCGGCGCCGATGCCGACGCCCACGCCCAGGGCCATCATCAGGACCGGATTCGGCGTCATAACAGCGCCGCCCTCACCGCCGGCCCCACCACGCCGTCCACCAGCATGTTGTTCCGTTCCTGGAACTTCATCACCACCACCCGGGTGTAGGGGCCGAACACGCCGTCGGCTTCGATGTCGTATCCCCGGTCCTTCAGGGCCCGCTGCACGGCGGCCACGTCCCGGCCCCGCATGTTGGGGGAGGTCAGGAACAGGAGCCGTTCGCTCTCTTCCAGGGCCGGAAACTGGAGGGGGCGTTTGATCAGCGCCTCGGGATCACCGCATTCCAGCTGGGGGATCTGCCGGAAGTTGTTGTACCGCAGCGACGACCGGACCCGCTCCAGGAGTTCGCGCCGGCTGATGTTCCCCTTGGTCTCCCGCATGTGCCGGCAGTAGTAGTAGGTGAAGGCCCCGTGGTAGTCTCCGTTGATGTAGGCGTCGGACGAGGTCTGGTCGGGCCGGCACCCGGCCCAGATGATGTGTTTGGCCGTGGACCGGGCTTCGCTGGTGAAGCCCCGGGTGTCCTTGAGGCGGTCTTCCTCCCCCATCCAGCGGAACCGGATGTCTTCGGGCGGGACCACGAACCGCGAAATCGCCGCCGGTTCGGGCCCTTCAGCCGCCGCCGAATCCCGTCCGAAGCCGACCGAATAAGGCGTCGTGTAGGGCGAGGCCGATCCGATGGGGCCGGTGTCCCACCCCGAATGGCAGCTGTCCATGAACACCTCCAGGGAGGCCCCGGCGGGCACCCGCTTGAAGATCTCCTCCAGATCGTCGTCCAGGATGTAGACGCCGTCCCAGTTCATGTCCCAGGGGCAGAGCAGCTCATCGAGCCCGTCCCGCAGTTCATCGCCGTCCCGGTCCCGGATGTGGGAGCCGTGACCTGAAAAATGGAACATAAGGATGTCCCCTTCGCCGGCCAGATCGACCATCCAGTTGAGCCGGTCCAGGATGCCGCGCCGGGTGGCCCGGTTGTCCAGCACCACGCGGATGTCCTCGTTCCGGAATCCCATCACGGTCCGCAACAAATCCCACATGTTCCGGACGTCGTTGCGGCACCCCCGCAGGTCGGGAATGCCCTGGTAATCGTTGATGCCCACCAACAGCGCGCGTCTTGCCATGGTTCCACCTCCTTTTTTACGGCGGTTATGGATCGCGTCGGGAACCCCGTTCCCGGCGGCGTCCGGTCATTCGTCTTCGTCCCCCTCGTCATTGGCGCCGGCGTCGGGTTCGGCGGCGAAAGCGGCCATGACGGCCCGGTCCAGGTCCGCGAACCCGGCGATGCGGCCGTCGGCCACGGCGTCCCGGACGAACGCCCGCCACCGGTCGGGCGGCACGGGCGCCGGTTCGCCGTCGGCGTCCACCCAGTCGATCTCGCCGGCGGTGACCCGGTAATGGAGCCGGGTCAGGGCGTACCAGTCCGCGGCGCTCTCCCGGTCCAGCTCCACGGCCCGGCCGCCCAGCCGCTGAAAGCACCGCTGGCGCTGGCGGGTGGCCCGCCACGTCTCGGGAATGGGGCGGCGGTCGTCCCGGATGTAGACGGCCCCCGCGCCGTCATGCCCCTCGAGATGGGCGATGCCCCGGTCGAAGGCGGCCCCCACGGACAGGTGATGGGCCTCGGTATCGATGATGAATGCCATGGGGACCGTTCGCCCGTCCAGGGTCGCGTCGCAGAAAAAATCGACCTGCCGGTCGCCGGCCCGGACCGGGATGTCGGCGAAGGGATGGAGGGTCAGGTAGAGCCGCAGGGCCCGCCGGAGCCGGCCCCGGTCGGGCGGATGGCGGTCGAAATCCGCGGCCGCGGCCCGTCGTTCCGCCGCGAAGGCCGCCATGAGGGCGTCTTCCGGCGCCACCGGCCCGGCCGGTTCGGCCGTCTCCCCGAGGATTTCCCGGAGCATCCGGTTGGCCTGGAGCACCACCTCCCGGGGGCTCTCCATGCCGCCGGAAAAGGCGGACAGCAAAACGTCGGGATCAAAGGGATAGAGATCGGCGTCGTCGGTAAGATCCAGGACCGTCCCCAGCCGGGACCGGACCACCGCCGCGGCCTGCTCGGGGGTGCATCCCTCCAGTTCAAACCGGTTGGCCTCCAGGCGGGTGACCACGTGCTGGTTCAGCTTGTGGCGGAGGGTTTCCTCCCATTGAACCCCCCGGAAAAGGACCACGGGGAGGGCCGCCGGCAGTCCGTCCACCAGAAATTCCATCAGCCGGCCGAAGGCCCGGACCTGTTCCGGCGTCTCCAGGTTCTCCAGGCGGTCGAAACAGAGCACGGAGATCTGGCGGTATCGGGTCAAGAGATCGGAAAGCGCCGTCAGCCGGCGCCGGGCCGCGTCCTCCCGATGAGCCGGCGCGGTCTCGTGATCCGGCGACAGGCCCAGGCGCCCGGCGTCGGCCGGGCGGAGCAGCGCCCCCTGGAGCCACGCGGCGGCCGCATACCGCTTGTGGGGATGGCGCAGTCCCATCAGGGCGGTCCAGACGTCGTCGGAGATTCGGGGCAGTTGAGGTTGAATCCGGCGGCGGACCCGCTTTTCCATCTCCCGGTAGGCGCCTTCCCCTACGGGATGGCGGAAGAGGGCCGCCGGATCGGCGCGCATCTCCCGGATCAGCGCTTCGACCCGTGGGGGCGGCCGGTCCCGGACCTCGGCCTCGATCACCTCCCGGAAGACGGCGCCCAGCAGCGCGTCCATGGGCGCGCTCCCCTCCCCCCGCCCGTCCGGGATGCAGAGGTTGGCGACCCATTCCCGGAGCAGGTAGCCGAAGGGGCGCTCGGGGTCCTCGATGGGCTGGATGTAGGCGAAGGAAAAAGGGGGGTCGGCCTCCCGGCTGTGGCGCCGGAGCCGGGCCATGAGATGGGTCTTCCCCTCCCCCACTTCGCCCAGCGCCATGACGGCGAACCGTTCCGACGGCCGCTCCGCCTTCTGGGCGATGAGGTCCCGGATGGACGCGAAGGCGGCCTCGTTGATGGACGGCACATCGGGGAACCGGTCGTCGGACGCGGCGTCCAGGGGGTCGCCGACGCTCACCGAGGCGAACGGGTTGCGCCGTCGCAGGATCCGGCGCCGCGCCGCCCGGCCGGACCGATCCGTCATGACGGTTTCCGCCAGGTGACCGCGATCCGCAGCCGCCCCCGGTCGTCGATGAAGGAATCCCGGATGTCCGCCTCGTCCATGGCGGACGGATCGCC
>CAZZBE010000304.1:0-5684 GCA_964652715.1 uncultured Desulfobacteraceae bacterium | reverse complement strand
GGGAACGGGATGTTCCCGAGTCAGAGAGCGTTTGGGTGGGGCTCAATGAAGTTTGATTTATGGATTAATCCGGGTGTCGGCAGTCGTCCACTGCGTCCACTGCGTCCACTCAGTCCACAATGTCCGTCAGACCGCAAAAAAAAGTAAGCTGATAAACGAAAAAGGATCCATCATGACCGAACCAGCCCCCGCCCCTCAAGACCTCATGTACCCCGGCCACGTCGGCTGCCCCGGCTGCGGGGCGGCCGTGGCCATGAAGTTCGCCATGCGGGCGCTGGGGGAGAAGACCATGCTGGTGATCCCGGCCTGTTGCTGGGCCATCATCGCCGGGCCCCATCCCCAGACCGCTCTGAAGGTTCCCATCCTCCACACCGCCTTCGCCACCGCCGGGGCCGCAGCCAGCGGGCTACGGGCCGCCCTGGACCGGCGGGGCGATCACGAAACGGTGGTCACGGCCTGGGCCGGCGACGGCGGCACCTTCGACATCGGGTTCCAGTCCCTTTCCGGGGCCGTGGAGCGCAACGAAGACTTTCTCTACGTCTGCTACGACAACGAGGCCTACATGAACACCGGGGTTCAGCGGAGTTCCGCCACCCCCTTCGGGACCCGGACCACCACCACCCCCGGCAGAGGGTGGAAGGCCCAGCGGAAGAAGAACATCGTGGAAGCCCTGGCGGCCCATCGCATCCCTTACGCGGCCACGGCCAGCATCGCCTATCCCGACGACATGATGCGCAAGTTCAGAAAGGCCCGGGCCATGAAGGGCGGAAGCCGGTTCATCCACGTCTACGCCACCTGCCCCACCGGCTGGCGGGTTCCCCCGGAGATGACCGTCGCGGTGGCCCGGCTGGCGGTCCAGAGCAATATTTTTCCCCTCTACGAAGTGGAAGACGGGGTCCGCTACACCCTCAACGAGAGCGGCGACCGGCCGGTGGCGGATTACCTCCGGGTCCAGGGCCGCTTCAAACACCTGACCCCGGCGGATATCGAGGCCATCCAGGCCATGGTGGACGAGGACTGGTCCCTGTTGCGCCGTAAAATCGATATGCGCCGGGGCGAAGGGTAGCCGTCGTGGCCCAAGGCGCCAAATGGAAGGCCGGCCTCATGGCCTCGGGCATGCCGATCAAATTCCAGGCGGCCAATGTACTGGTCTCCAAGGGGTTCTCCGTCCGGACCGACTACAAGTTCGGCCGGGAAGCGCCGGCGGACCAGTCGCCGTTCCAGCGGCGGGAAACCCGGGTGGATCTCTACGGCGTGGCCCACTCGCCCTTTTCCCGGCCCGAAAAGATCACGGCCCAGGTGGAAATCCTGGCGGAGTGCGCCCACCGGGGGTCCGGGGCCGCCTGGCTGTTCCTGCCGGACCCCAACCCCGGCGCCGGGTCGCCCGCCGCGAGCGGACGGACGGTCCGGGCCGTGGACCAGTTCTCCCACTACACCCTGGGGGGCGCGGCCCTGGACGCCCTGGACGCCGAACTGCCGGTCTGTCAGGCCGGGCTGGAGGTGGACCTGGACACGGGGGAGACGGATTTCTCGGCCCTGGATTTCGGGTTGACCCGGCTCCAGCACGCCCTGCCGCGGCTGTTTTCGGAAAACGTCATGAACTACATGACGGCGCCGCCCCAGGAAAACGTGCCGTTTCTGTTCTGCCCTGTTCTGCTCACCACCGCCCCCCTTTATGTGATGGACCCGGGGGCGGATGTGGCGCGGTTCGCCGAAGCCGACCGGATCGGGGACATCGCCGAGGCGTCGCCGTACCTGTTGATGTACCTGGATTACGGTCCGGAATTCGAGCGGCTCTGCCGGGAAGAGTGCGACCGGATGACCGTTCTTCAGCGGAGCGACAAAGCCATGCTCATCGAACAGAAGCGGGCCCGCCATTCGGATTCCCAAAACTACCTTCCCTTCACCATCATCGATGCGCTGATCACCGGCGAGCGGTACTGCCTGGCGGCGTTTTTCACCCAGTTCATCGTCTGCGAGCTGGCGTCGTTTCCGGCGTTGCTGGACCTGTTGAAAAAAACGGCGGCGTCGGTGCTGAGAAGTCGAAAATACATCCAATAGGGCCGATTCGTTAACCTTATCAGACCGGAATAGGAAAAAGACCATGCTCAATACCCAGCAGCTGATCATCAAGCCCTTCGTTCAAGAGATCAAGACGGCCTACCAGAAGACCTACGGTCAGGTAAAGCCGGACCTCTCCAACATCCTGGAGTGGGCTGGGTATCTGGCGCTGGAGAACATCGCCAACTGCGACACCCTCTACCATAACGTGGAGCACACCATCATGGTGGCGCTGGCCGGCCAGGAGATCCTTCGGGGCAAGCACTTGACGGAGGGCGGCGTCAAGCCCCGGGACTGGCTCCATTACATGATGGCCCTCCTGTGCCACGACATCGGCTACGTCAAGGGGATCTGCCGGAACGACCGGGAGGGGGCATACGCCACCGGCGTGGACGACGAGACCGCGACCCTTCCGCCCGGCGGCTCCAGCGCGGTTTTAGCGCCCTACCACGTCGACCGGGCGCAGCTCTTCATCCGGGAGCGGTTCAGCAAAAACCTGCTGGTGGACGTGGACGCCGGGCGGATCAGCGGCCTGATCGAAATGACCCGGTTCCCTGTGCCCGACGACGAGGCCTACCGGGATACGCGGGATTACGGCGGCCTCATGCGGGCCGCCGATTTCATCGGCCAGCTGGGGGACCCCAACTACCTCCGGAAGATCCCGGCCCTCTATTTCGAATTCGAGGAGATCGGCGCCAATCAGAGCATCGGGTACAAGAACCCCGAGGATATGCGGAAAAACTACGCCAAGTTCTACTGGAACGTGGTGAGCCCCTACATCCAGGACGGACTCCGGTACCTCCGGGTCACCCAGGAGGGCAAACAGTGGATCTCCAACCTCTACGCCCACGTATTCGCCGTGGAGCACGACCAGATCGAACTCATCGGCTCGACCGATCAGAAGCTGGAGGCCTTCCGGGATTGAGGTTCGATGGATTCCAGTGAGGGAGCGGCGCCGTTCCACGCCCTGTGCCGGGTCCGGCTCGACGCGCTTTACCGCCGCTACAACCGGAGACGCTACGTCGATCCCGACCCGCTGACGTTCCTGTACGATTACCCCGACCCGGCCGATCGCGAGATCGTCGCCCTCATCGCGGCCTCACTGGCCTACGGACAGGTGAGGACGATCTTAAAGAGCGTGTCGGCGGTGCTCGATCGGCTTGGCCCGCATCCGGCCCGAACCCTCCAGACCGCAGCCCCGGCCGATCTTCGAAAATCCCTCTCCGGATTCGTCCACCGGTTCGCCACCGGCGACCATGTGGCGGGCCTGTTGACCGCCGTCCGGGAAATCCTTCTCCGATACGGCGCCCTTCACGGCTGTTTCCTGGCGGGGTTCCATCCGTCCGACGAGACCGTCCTTCCGGCCCTGACCCGTTTTGCCCATCAGCTTATCGAGGCCGCCCCGGCGGATCCGTTCCACCTTCTCCCCCGCCCCGAACGGGGCAGCGCCTGCAAACGATTGAACCTGATGCTCCGCTGGCTGGCGCGCCAGGATGCGGTGGACCCCGGCGGATGGACGGGCGTGCCGGCTTCCAAACTCATCGTTCCCCTGGACGTCCACATGCATCGCATGGCCCGGGAGCTGGGGCTGACCCATCGCAAGGCCGCCAACATGAAGACCGCCCTCGAAATCACCGCCGGATTCTCCCGCATCTGTCCCGAAGATCCGGTTCGGTACGATTTCACCCTCACCCGCCCGGGCATCCGGGGGGACCTGGACATGGCCGAATTTTTGGGCGGGCGGCCTGATTCGCAAATTGTTCTGGAAGACCGAAACCGTTACCCCAAACAACAGGCATAGACCGCCATGAACCGCTATTTCAACATCGCCGGCCCCTGCCACCCCGAAGATCATTACATGCTGCCGTCTGAATCGCGGTGCAGCGAGGTGACGGGGCTGATCCGGCAAAAACAGTATTTCGTCATTCACGCGGCCCGGCAATCCGGTAAGACGACCTTGCTGCTCGATCTGGTCAAAAAGATCACCGATGCTGGCGAGCAATACGCGCTGTATTGCTCGCTGGAGTCGGTCCAGCTTATGGACGACCCCGCCGAGGGGATACCGGCGATCATCGCCAACATTCAAGCGGCCGTCAGGCACGGCGAATCGTTTCAAACTGTGGTCGCGCAAAATGACGCCGAACCCTACCATATCGCGCTGAAAGAATATTTGACCGCCCTGTGCCAGCATCTAAACAAGCCGCTGGTGATCCTGTTCGATGAAATCGATTGCCTGACCAACGGTACGCTGATCTCCTTTCTGCGCCAGCTTCGGGACGGCTACGTCAACCGCTACACCATCCCTTTTGTCCATTCGGTTGGCCTCATCGGAATGCGCAACATCCGGGATTACAAAGGCAAAATCCGGGAAGACCGGGACACCCTGGGCAGCGCCAGCCCCTTCAACATCGTGACCGAAGCCCTGACCCTGCGCGATTTTACCCGGGAAGAGGTGGGCCGGCTTATCTCCCAGCACACCCAGGACACCGGCCAGGTGTTTTCGCCGGCGGTTCTGGACCGAATTTTTGAAGACGCCCAGGGCCAGCCATGGCTGGTGAATGCCATCGCCCGGGAAATCGTGGTCAAGATTTTGAAAAACGATTTTTCCGCATCGCCGACCGTCGACCACGTTGATCGGGCTGTTGAAACAATCATCCGGCGCCGGGACACCCACATCGACAGCCTGCTGGAGCGGCTCAAGGAAGAGCGGGTGCAAAAAATCGTCGAACCGCTGATTCTCGGAGAAGCGCGGCAATACGGCCTGCTGGACGACGATTATCGATATGTCCTTGATTTGGGACTGCTCAAGGAACACAACGGCCGGCTTGTTCCGGCCAATCCCATTTACGAGGAAGTGATTGTCAGCGGTTTAACCGATCATATCCAAGACAGGCTAACGGATCTTTCTTCATCTCAAAAGATGCTGGCGCCGTCAGATGGCGATCGGTTGGACATGCGCCGCGTTCTCATTGATTTTCAACAGTTCTGGCGGGAACATTCCGAAATCTGGCGGGAGCGGTTCCAGTACAAGGAAGCGGCGCCCCACTTGGTCTTGATGGCCTTTTTGCAAAAAATCGCCGGCCAAAACAGCTTTATCACACGAGAGATGGCCTCCGGCCGGGGTCGTCTGGACATCTGCATCCGGCGCGGCGACATCCGTTATCCCATTGAAATCAAAATTCGCCGGGACAATAAGACGATCGCGGAAGGCAAAAAACAATTAACCGCCTACATGGAAAGCCTCGGATGCGATGAAGGCTGGCTGGTGGTGTTCGACCAGCGGAAAAAACCATCCTGGAAAAGCAAATTGTTCTGGAAGACCGAAACCGTGGATGAAAAGGTCGTTCACATCGTGGGGTGCTGATCTTTTCGTTGTGAATCGCCGAGTGAGCCGGGAATGCGAGTAACTTTGTTACGCCTCTGGATTCAGGGAATGAAACGGTTTTAAAAAAACCAAATATTCGTCAGTAAAAGCGATTATCAAGAAGGTGTTGACATGGCGGGGACGGTGTTCTATACGATAGGAGATGTAGGAGTAACAATGTTACACCAACGGACAGCGCCCCGCGCACAGCCGGAATCGAACGGAAACGAAAAGGAGAAACCGAAATATGGTTGAATTT
>CAZZBE010000303.1:3967-5687 GCA_964652715.1 uncultured Desulfobacteraceae bacterium | reverse complement strand
GGCATTTCAATTTCCGAAACATCACGGCCCCGCCCTGCATGGGCAGGGTGGCGTCTAATATGATCAGGGCCGGGTGCAAGGCCTCGGCCTTCTCGATGCCCTCGACCCCGCTCCCCGCCACCACCGGCTCAAACCCCCGGGATTCCAGGAGCGTGGACAAAAACACCTGCATCTCCAGTTCATCGTCCACGATCAGGACTGTTTTCTTTGCGGGTTGTGCTGGCACGGTTTGGGGCTCCTGTGCGTTGGGGTTATCGCGGGCGCTTTTGACGCAATGATTCGGAAAGCGCTTTTATGACTGTGATAAAGCATAGAGCGTGCCATGGAATGGAAATCAGTTTATATATTTGATATAATTGTGGATAATATGGTTAGGGGAGGAAGGAATGATTGAAGGGCGAAAGGGGCCGTCGTTGCGGAGGTTTAATTGGGTTTCGGATTAAATAGATTTAACCTTTTAAATATACATTAAAAATTTTTATTGGGTGGGTGTTGTGCAACTGATACTGCAACAAGTTGTGCAACGATCGTCTCGGCTTTTCATCCTTTCGTCTTTTTTATGATTCTTTCTTTATACTTGGAGAACTCGCTGAGGATGAAGTCGGGCGCATAAAAATCCGACGTTCGGAAAATGTCGATATAGAGTTCCTTTCCGCTGATCAGCGCCGAGAATAGGATGTTGGAATCCAGAACGATTTTCATGCCTCACCCGCTTCTTACAATCTTGCTTTATCAGGCAACTACACTGGCGGAGGTGGCCGCCCCCCGCGATCCACCGCTCAAGATCCTGGATACGGGTCCAAACGAGTGTTACGTTCTATACGGCAAGGATATTTTTGGCGCCGAGCCAGGGTATTTGCGGCGACGAAAAACTCCAGCCCCTGGTTGGAGAAATTAGTTGGGCCAAAAATCTGGTAATCATGATCGCGGTAAAGATCCACTGGAGCGGGCGTTCTATATTCGGATGACACGTAAATTCGGCTGATCTAACATAGAAGAAGCGCGATCTTTTCATTGACTTCCAGTCTAAATTTGATACCATTTACGGACTGGAGGAATCAAAAATGAACATCACAAACGACATCAAACCCATTTCCCACCTGAAAGCAAAAGCCGCCGATCTCCTTAAACAAATCAATGAAACCCGTCGACCCGTCGTCATTACCCAGAATGGCAAGCCCCGGGCGGTGTTGCAGGATCCCGAGAGCTACGAGAACATGCGGAACGCCATTGGCCTTCTCAAACTGATTTCCCAGGGGGAGGGGGACATCCGAAGGGGGGCGGTGAAATCCCAGGAAGCGGTATTTAAGGATATTGAGTCGTCTTTCAAAAATAAGCCCAAATGACCCGAAGATATGAAGTGGTTTGGGCCGGGGTCGCCGAAAAGGATCTGAGGGGGATCATCGACCGCATCGCGTCGGAACGCCCGAATGCGGCCCGGGACATCCTGGAAAAGATCAAACAAAGCGCATCGGATCTCCAGAGTTCACATGAAAGGGGCCGCATCGTCCCTGAGTTGCTGGATCAAGGCATCCACATCTATCGCGAATTGATCATTCCCCCCTGGCGGCTGATATACAGGGTTTCGGATCACAGCGTTTACATATTGTCTCTTTTGGATTCGAGACGGGATGTTGAGGATATTCTGCTAAACAGATTGGCATATTTTTCCGCCTGATCCTCCTTGGCGTCGAAGACGACGGGGCCTTCGCCGGCATTC
>CAZZBE010000303.1:0-3867 GCA_964652715.1 uncultured Desulfobacteraceae bacterium | reverse complement strand
TCAATCCCATACCTTTTCATCTTCCGCCACAACGTCGTCCGGTCCATCCCCAGCGCCTTGGCCGTCCGTTCCCGATGGCCTGCGTGTTTCCGCAGGGCCTCGATGATCTTTCCTTTTTCCGCGTCATCGTCCCCGGTCCGGCCGGTTGGGCGGTGATGGCGGCGGGCCGCCATCCGGTTGAGGACCGTGGCGGGGAGGTGGCGGGGGATGATGGCCTCTTCCTGGCAGACGATGAGGGCGTGTTCCAGGACGTTTTCCAGCTCCCGGACGTTGCCCGGGTAGTCGTAGTTGAGCAGCACCTCCATGGTTTCGTCGGCGATGTCGGGGGGGCGTTTTTCGCTGGCGGCGCACAGGCGGCGCATGATGTGGCGGATGAGCAGGGGCAGGTCGGCCGGGCGGTCTTTGAGCAGGGGGAGTTCGAAGTGGAGAACGTTGAGGCGGTAGAAGAGGTCCTCCCGGAACTGGCGGTTGGCCACCAGGTTGTCGAGGCCCCGGTTGGTGGCCGCGATGATCCGGACGTCCACCTTGGTGATGCGGCGGCTCCCTAAAGGGTAGAACTCCCGGTCTTCCAACACCCGCAACAGCTTGGCCTGGAGGGCCAGGGGCAGGTCGCCGATTTCGTCCAGGAAGATGGTGCCGCCGTCGGCCTCCTGGAACCGGCCCGGCTTGTCCCGGTCCGCGCCGGTGAAGGCGCCCTTGGCGTAGCCGAACAGCTCCGATTCCAGCAGGTCCTGGGGCAGGGCCGCGCAGTTGACCTTGATCAGGGCTTTGGAGGCCCGGCGGCTGGCCCGGTGGATGGCCTTGGCCACCATGTCCTTGCCCGTGCCGGTGGCCCCCTCGATGAGGACCGTGGCGTCGCAGGCGGCCACGGCTTTGATCTTCTCGAAGATCTGCTGCATGGCCGGGTCCCGGCCGATGATCTGGTGGAAGGAGAACCGCTCGCTCAGGACCGCGTCCAGGTGGCGGGCGAAGGTGAGATCCTTGACCGTAGCGATGCCGCCCACGATCTCGCCGGCCTCGTTGGTCAGGGCCATGTAGTCGGCCCGCACGGGAATGGTCTCGCCGTCCCGGGTGGTCATCCGGCCCTTTCGGCTGGTGCGGGACCGGCCGTCCTTCATCGATTTCCCCAGCAGATGGAGGTCGTGGATGTCGCCGCCCCCTAATATGTCGTTGAAGTGCTTGCCGATGACCTCCCGGCGGTTGTAGCCGGAGACCATCTCCGCCGCCGTGTTGAAAAAGGTGATGTGGCCGCCCCGGTTGACGGTGAAGACGCCGATGTCCAGGTTGTCCAGGATGATTTTGAGGCTCCGCTCCTCGTACCGGACCCGATCGATGAGCCCGGCGATGGGCGAATGGTCCTGGAGGATCGTCAGGCAGCCGGTCATCCCCCCTTCCGGGCCGTAGAGAGGGGCCGACATGCGGGTGACCAGGTGGCGGATCCGCTTTTTGTCGGTGATCTCCACGTCGCCGTTCACCGAGGCGAGGTTCGGTTTTCCCTCGAAGGGGCATTGGGCGTAACAGGGGATCCCCCGGAACACCTCGTGGCAGTCCCGGCCGATCACCGCCGATTCCGACACCCCTAAAAGGGCCTGGGCGGACCGATTGAAGGAGGTGATCCGCCGGCGGCCGTCGATGGCGAAGGCTCCGATGCCGAGCCGGTCCATCAGCTCCACCCACTCCTTGCGGCTGAGCCGGTCGCCGGTTTTGGCGAAGGCGTTGATCATTCGTGGTTTATTTCCGTTCCGGCAATGAAATGACAAAGGTCGATCCTTCCCCCACCCGGCTTTCCACCCGAATGTCGCCGCCGTGGCGCTCGACGATGCCGTAGACGGTGGAGAGCCCCAGCCCCACGCCGTGGCCCTCCTTTTTGGTGGTGTGGAAAGGCTCGAAGATGTGGTCCCGCTCCGGCTCGGGGATGCCGGTTCCGGTGTCCGCCACCCGGATTTCCACCCGGTCCGCCTTCGGGTCGCGACGGCCGGACAGGGTCAGGTCCCCGCCCTCGGGCATGGCGTCGATGGCGTTGAAGATCAGGTTGATGACGCACTGCTGGAGCCCGTTGGCGTCCCCCTGGATCGGGGGCAGGTCGTTGTCCACATCGGCGGTCAGGCGGATATTCGACAGATCGAGCTTGTGTTGGCTCAGCAGCACGCACCGGTGGAGGACGTCGGCCACATCCACCGCGCCGAACGCGGGCGGCGATTTCCGGGAAAAGGTGAGCAGGCTGGAGATGATCCGGGAGCACCGCTCGGTCTCCTTCTCCACCAGGTCGAGGTAGCCGGCGAATTTCTCCTGCCGTTCGGCGGTCAGCGGCCCCCGGCCGACCATCCGGCCCATGAGCCGCAGGTAGTTGAGGATCCCCGACAGCGGGTTGTTGATTTCGTGGACCACGCTGGCCGCCAGCCGGCCCAGGGACATCATCTTGTCCTGGTGGAGGATCCGGGCCTGGTCGGCCATCTCCCGCTCCAGCCGCCGGATCTCCCGCAGATCCCGTAGAAAGAGCACCAGCCCCGTCTCCCGCTCGTCCTCGAACAGGGCCGCGGCGGAGAGCTGGACCGGGATCCGATCGTCGTTTTTCCCCAGGAGCGTCGTTTCGTAGAGCGAGAGGCGGTTCGGGCCGCCGAACCCGTCGCCGTTGAGGGATTCCCGAAGCCGCTCTTTTTCTCCGTCGGGGAAAAACCGGTTCAAATCCATGCCGTCCAGGGCCTCCGCTTTGGGTATCCCGAGGATGGATGCCGCGGAGCGGTTGTAGATGACCACCCGCTCATCGGCGTCGCAGGCCACGATGCCGTCCATGGAGCCTTCGATGAGGTTGTCCCGGAAGGTGACCGTCCGGATCAGATCCTGGAGGGTCCGGGCGTGGGCCTTTTCCAGCAGCTCCGTGTAGTCCCGGCGGCGCTTCCGGGCCGTGTACCGCTCCCGGGCCCGGTCCAGGGCCAGGTGGAGGGCGTCGTTGCCGATGGGCTTGGTGATGAAGTCCGACGCGTCGAGGCGCAGGGCCTGGATGGCCACGTCCATCTCGCCGAAGGCGGTGACCACGATCACCTCCACCTCGGGGCGCTCTTTTTTGAGGGCCGACAGCACCTCGATGCCGTCCATCTTCGGCATCCGGATGTCGGTCACCACGATCTGGGGCCACGACTTCCGGCACAGGGCCAGCCCGGCCTCCCCGTCGGCGGCCGTATCGACCCGGTACCCGGCATCCGCCAGGGTGATGGAGGTGATCTCCCGGATGTCGGCTTCGTCGTCGATGAGAACGATGTGCCATCCGTTGTCGGTCGGCATCGCGGCTACCCCTGTTTCGGTACAAACACCGATATCGTCGTCCCTTCCCCCAACGCGGATTCGACTTCTATTTCGCCCCCGTGCTGCTGAACGATCTTGTTGGCGATGAACAGCCCCAGACCGGTGCCTTTGCGTCCTTTGGCCGAAAAGAAGAGGTCGAACATGCCGCGGCGGGTCTTTTCGTCCATGCCGACGCCGGTGTCGCGCACGTCGAATCGAATTCGGCCGTTTTCCGATTCTACTATGAAATCGATTTTTTGGGTAGGGGCGAAAGATTTTTCGCCCCTGCGTCCGGCGGCCTGGGCCTCTTCGCAGGCCTCCACCGCGTTTTCCAGGATGTTGATCAACGCCGAGCGGAGGAAGCCGGCATCCACCTCGAAATCGCCCAGTTCCGGGTCGATCCGTTTGTTGAAGGCGACCCCCGCGTCCCGGGCCTTGGCTGCCACGACCCCGGCCAGGTCCTCGGCGAATCCGGCAATGTCGATCCGTTCCCGCTTGAGATCCCGGTCCTTGGCGTAGAAAAGGATGTCGAGGACCATTTTCCGGATCTTCTCCACCATCCCCTTGACCACGTCGAGGCCCTCC
>CAZZBE010000302.1:0-5707 GCA_964652715.1 uncultured Desulfobacteraceae bacterium | reverse complement strand
CAGCGAGCGGTAGTTGGACCCCACCTTTTCCCAAAAAGAAAGGAGATTGTCATGAACCCTGTCGAAACTTTGCAGAGCGAACACCGGACCATCGGCGTCGCCCTGGATATTCTGGAGGCGATTTGTCGCCGGATCGAGCGGACCCGGACCGTCGAAAACCCCGAACACATCGACGCCCTGGTCGACTTTTTGATGAATTTCGCCGATAAAGGCCACCACGGCAAGGAGGAGACGCTTCTTTATCCCCTTCTTGAAGATACCCGAACCGCGGCCGAGGGCAACTGGATCTGGCGGATGATGCGGGAGCATGAGTTGGGCCGGGAATTCCTTCGGGGCGTCCGGCGGGCCATGGAGCGGTGCCGGGACAATGATCCGGAAGGGCCCGAGATGCTGGTTTATATGGCGCTGGGCTACATCGAAGCGACCCGCCGCCACATGCGGAGCGAAACCGCGATCCTCCAGGATTTGGACGACAAGCGGCTATCCGTGACCGATAGGGAACGGCTGGCGAGCAGCTTCGAGGCCATTGAAAAGAATTGGTTCGGGCCGGACCAGTATGCGGCCTATCGCGCGGTGCCGACCCGGTTGGGACGGTTTTACATCCATTGACGGAAACACATCGGTTTTCAAATTGACGGCCCGGCGCTGAAGACCAGCGCCGGGCCGTCGGTGGTTACAAGTCCTCCCCCCACACCCCATAGTACCCCAGCGGCAGATACGCCCGATCATCCAGGAAGCGGATGCGGTCGGACCACCCCCCGTGGTTCCGAAAGCCGTCCAGGCGAAGCGTTTCCGGGTTCGACGCGTCGTAGAGGGCCGTTCCGCCCGCCACGTTCACAAAGGCTTTGGTTCCCCTGGCGCCGATGACCCGGGGATACGCCCCCTTTACGTCATGGGCGTATTTCCGCGGGTTCTGCGGGTCGGACACGTCGATGAGGGTCAACCCGCCGCCGGACCATCCGTACCCGGCGCCCGACAGCCAGGCCAGCCCGTCGGCCACGGTGGCCATCGGGGCCGCGTCGGGGATGCCGACCACGTCCAGCAGCAGGGCTTTCTCGTCTTCCAGCTTCAGGCTGTTGAAGGTGGTTTTCCAGCCGCCGTTGGGGACCCATGCCCGATCGATGGTGAAAATGTAGGGACCGAATCCCTCCATGCCCACGCAGACGCCGGGGATATTGACCGGGTCCAGAGAGACGGGATTCGACGGATCGGTCAGATCCACCCGGCCCAGGTAGTAGCGGACCAGGGTCCGGTCTTGGGAATCGGTCTCGGTCTCGCCGGGGTAACTGAAATAGAGGATGCGGTTCCGGGCGAACGGTGCGGCGGCGCCGGGCGCGTCGATCGTGAGGTCGGCCGCTTTTCGGGGCGCATCGGAGTCGGATAGATCCAGCACCGTCAGGCGCGGCCCATCCGATTCGGTATCGTCGTACCCGTTGGCGTACCAGGAATCTCCCCGGATCAGGGCCATTACGTCCGGTTCCACCTGAATGAGATCCGCCCCCCAATAGTGAGGGTAGACGGCGGCGTCGCTCATCATGGGCACGGGGCGGATATTGGCGCCCGGGATGTCGATCCGTCCCCGCTCTCTCGGTGCGGCGGGATCGCTGAAATCGACCACCGTCAGGCGTGCCGCGCCGTTGCCGTAATCCATGGCGTCCTCCGGATAGACCCCGTAATGGTTTTCCGCGACATAGACGAGGTTCCCGTTGCCGAAGAGCCCGGCCGCGTTGATGGCGCCGATATCGATGGCGCCGACGGCCGTCAGGTTGTCCGGATCGGAAAGGCGGACCGACTGGAGCCGATAGCCGCCGCCGGGTTCCATCACGCCTTGAACCCCGTGATCGTTGGCCAGCGGCATGAAATCCGTTATGTTGGCCGCAAGGGCCATGGCGGCCGTCACCCGGGGATCGTCCCGGTCCCCGGCGTCGATGACCTGCAATTCGTCCGAGGAAACGGAATAGAGCCGGTCCCCGTGAACCCTTCCGCGCAATACGTCGCCTTTCTGGCTCACCCAACCCCGTGCGGCGATGTCGGACGGCGAATAGTCGATCAACTGGAGCCGGTGATCTGTCCGGTGGACGCCGTTGGCGTAATAGCTGCCGGAATAGGGGAGCAGGATCAGCCCGAGGTCTTCGTCGACGGTGAACGCCTTGACGTCGTTATAGGCCGTGGTGCCGGACCAGCCGTCCTGTTCTCCAAAGGATAAACGCTCGATCAGTCCCGGTTGGGTCGGATCGGCCACGTCGAACAGGGAGACGGCGACCCGCCATCCATCGGTGTCGTCCACGCCCAGGGCCACCAGCCGGTCGCCCAGGGGTTCGATGTGGGTGGACCAGCCCGGAACGATCAGTTCGCCCTTGATCTCGGGGTTTCGGGGATCGCTCAGGTCGACCACCCATAGCGGGTCTTTGCGCTCGTAGGTGACCAGGTAGGCCCGGTCGCCGTCGAAGCGGGTGGCGAAGAGTTGTTCCCCATGGCCCAGTTCCGCGCGGCCGACGACCGCCGGGATGTCGGGGTCGGAAACATCGATCACCGACAGCCGGCTGACGCCGCCGTCGATCCATTCGTAGGTGACGGCGCGAAGATAACCGTCGTGGCAATCCATCTTGAATTCATCGGCCATCTGGCCGGGGATCGTGGTGGATCCCCGGCTGAAGACGGCCCCGCCGGGATCGGAGATATCCACATAGGTGATGCGGGTGGTGTCCCAACCGTTAGCGGCCACGCTGGCCACGAAAACCGCATCCTCCGTGACGTGGATATGACGGGCCGTGCCGTCGAAGCGTTCCCGGTCGACTTCATGAATGTCCGTGGGATCCGAGATGTCGAAGGAGGCCACGAAGACTTCCGGGCCTTTGGTGGTCGTCTCATTCAAGGCGTCGTCCAGGATCCCGTTTTCGGGAACTCCCCAATACCAAAACGTTTCCGAATAGACCACGTAAAGAACGTCGCCCACGATCCGGGAATCGATGATGTCGCCTTCCAGATCGAAGCTGCCGGCCAGCACCGGATTTTCCGGATTGGCGATATCCGCCACGTAGATCCGGCTGAGGGTTTCCGCCGGGGCCGGCGCGATGTCGGAATCGGCCGCATCGGCGACGCCATAGACGGGTTCGCCGTAAAGCCGCGCCAGCACATGGGCGCGGTCTCCCCGGATGTACATTTCTTTCGGCTCCCCGGTCATGGCCAGCCGGCCGGTAATCGCGGGGCTGTCGGGGTTAGAAATGTCGCACAGGATCAGACCGCGGTATCGGTTGAGAATAAATAGTTGATCGCCCTCGATCTTGACAATGTCGGCCTCCTCAATCTCCCGGGCCACGTCGTCCCCGTCGGAATCGGCTTCAGGCGGCGTAAAAACATCGTCATAGTCCTCCGCGTTTGTCCACGCCCCCTGACCGGGATCGGCGGACAAAAACCGCGATGGATTGCCCGTCGCATCGATGGGGTGGACGGCGACCGCAAGGGTGGTCCGAATGTGGTCCCGGGCCTGCTCGGCCGGCGGCAGGGAACGGGGCTCGGCGAAGACGCCGTTCCGGTGCAGGGCCGAAAACATGCCGTGGGCCGCGGTTTGGAATTCCGCGTCATTGTCGGTGACGTCGAGATCCCACGCCCCGGCCAAGTCCCTCGCTTCTTCCGGAATCCGGATGCCGTTCCGCAAGTCGTCGTCGCGGTCCAGGCCCTGGAGGAGCCGGCAGATGCGCGTGACCGCGGGATGGGCCGCGTCGGTCGCGCCTGGAACCAGGTTCAGCGGCGTGACGATGGGCGCGCCTTCGGTTTGCCCTATGACGACGGCGCCGATGGAGAAGACGACGGTCTCTCCCGCCTGATACCGAAACGTTCCCTCCTCGTCGGTGACGCCCGACTGGGTTGCGGTTTCGTAATCGAGCCCGGCCACGGCGTTGTCGAGAAAGACGCCGGTCAGCACATCGCCGGACGGGCCGCCGGGGCCGGGGATGTCCGATCCGTTGCTGCTGCCGCCGCCGCCGTCTCCACCGCCGCCGCAGCCGATCAGAACCATTGGCAACAGCCATGCCAGGGTGAATAAAATGCCGACGATCCGTTTTCTTTTCATGGGATTCCTCCTTTTTTTATGGATTAAAAAATAGACCCTTCCACACTTCCGAAGCGCTGCCGATAGTTTTGGCCTCCCGAGCCCCCTTCAGGGGGCTTCCCTTTTTTGCCGGGGGGTTTAGCCCCCGGCCTGAATGAAGCGATCCGTTTTCTTTTCATGGGATTCCTCCTTTTTTTATGGATTAAAAAATAGACCCTTCCACACTTCCGAAGCGCTGCCGATAGTTTTGGCCTCCCGAGCCCCCTTCAGGGGGCTTCCCTTTTTTGCCGGGGGGTTTAGCCCCCGGCCTGAATGAAGCGCCTGGCCGACGGCCGGGGGCTGAACCCCCCGGCAAGCAGGGGAACCGCCCTAAATGGCGCTCGGAAGGGTTTGTCTATCGGCATTGTTGATCTGAATTCAATATTTTATAGCGTGTTGAACAGGATTGTTCCCAGAGGCGAAAGCGCATCCGAAACGCCGATCGCCCGTACCCCGTCCGCCGTGACGATGTAAAGGGTTCTGTCGATGAAAAGGGGCCGGGCGCCAAAGGCGGTCCCGGTGTTCGCCGCATCAATGGGGCTTTCGATGAAGCCGAGGTTCTCGAATCCGGTTTGAAGATCTATCCGGAAAAGCCGGACGCCGCTGGCAGGGAAAACGGAGGTCGCGTCTTCCGGCGTCACCAGGGAGACCGGGAGAGCGAGAAGCCCTTCAATTGGATCGTAGGCGCCGCCGGCCGTGCCCAAGGTCGTTTCGGAATCCTGGACGGTCAGGGCGCTTTCGTGGAGGAGGGCGAGGCCGTCTGTTCCGCCGATTCCCCAGATCGCCAGCGTTCCGTTTGCGCCCCCGTCGGGGCGAGAAACAGTCAGCAAATGTTGCTCGTCGAGCCTTCGGATCAATGCGACCTGCCCCCCGATGGAAATCCGGCCGATGGCCTGGGGCGCGTGGGGCGCGGACAGATCCAGCAGCGCCGCCGCGCCGTTCGCCGTGAAGATGTAGCCCAGCGGTCCGTCGAAACGCGCGGCGGCGATAGCGGCGTCCTGGGACGATTGGGTCAGCGTCCCGATGGTCGTCAGTCCGTTTCCGTCGGCGGTCATAAGGGAGACGGCGATCTCCGAGACCTTGCCGTCGGTTTCCGTCAGGGCCGAGGCGATGCGAAGGGTTCCGGCGTCCGCGCCCATGGCCGGCGCGTCGAGCAGCCGTCCCTCCACGGCGCCGGCCGCGTCCGGGGCGACGCCGCCCGGCGAGACGGTCATCCGAAAGATGTCGGTTGTGTAGGACGATGCGCCCGCCGCGTTTTGCCCCCGCCATCGAACCCCCGCCAGATAAACGGCGTCCGCGGCCATGTGGATGCCGTGGATGTCCGCCGCCAGGCCGACGCGGTTGAAGGGCGCGTCGGGCGCATCCAGCCGGAAGGTGAGCAGGGAGACGATGCCGCCGCCGCCGGCCGTTTTGGGGCGGAAAAGGGTTTGGGGCTCCAGGAGCCGGCCGGAAGCGACGGGTTCGCCACCGCCGTCCCATGTCTGGTAATGGGGCAGCAGGTCGCCCAGGGGAACATCGGCCAGGGTCTGACGGTTGCCGTCCACGGCCTCCGTCGGCGCGGCGCCGTTGTCTTCATACTGGAAGGCCAGATCCGGCAGGTCTGGAAGGAACTGGGTC
>CAZZBE010000301.1:0-5722 GCA_964652715.1 uncultured Desulfobacteraceae bacterium | reverse complement strand
GGGGATATCCGGACCTGGAAATGGTGTTCAAAGACTTGCGCCGATCCGTACCAGTCTCTTTAAATGATTCTTCAACTCCCGAGCCCCCTTCAGGGGGCTTCCCCTTTTTGCCGGGGGGTTTAGCCCCCGGCCGGCGGATGCGATAATTTTGCTTTGATTGAGACTTCGCCCGGCCAATGCCGGGGGCTAAACCCCCCGGCAAATAAGGGAACCGCCCTAAAGGGCGCTCGGGGCGGATCGTCTTTCGGGGAATAGAAAAAGGCCGAAGCGCTTTCGATTTCATACCTTTCGCCACATAGTACAGCGCGGCGCAAATCATTGAACAGGCTGGCGCATTGAAAATGGGAACATCCGGACCTGGAAATGGTGGTCAAATACTTGAGCCGATCAGTACTAGAGTGGGCACGGGACGCGAGGGATGCGGCATGAGGATAGACCGCCACGAAGCGGAGCAGGAACGTCCCGGTGCGGACGATCTCCGCGAACGGGTCCGGCGCGGCGTTTCCGGGGCGGAAGAGACTGTTGGTGACGGCCAGGTCGTTCTTGCCGATCCACCCCACGACGAAGACGAGACAGTGGCCGCTGTTTTTCAACAGGTGACGCGGCGGCCGACTGACAAAGATTGACGTGAGGCGGGTACTGGACCTGGATCACAACTCAACGATGTCCCAGCTCGTCTCGGCACTCAAATGCGTCGGTAAAGAACTGGTGATCGACATCAGGGATGCGGCATAAGGATGCGGCGGGGTTCTATATGACCCGCTTCTCCCGCCAGGCCCCCCGCCGATACCGCCACAGGGAGACCCCGAACAGGGACGCCACGAAAACCGTCAGACACCCCCACAAATAATGGAGTCCGGCCCCGAAAAATCCGACGCCGATGATGATGGGCAGGATCAGGAACAGGAGGGAGACCACCGCCACGCTGACCATGATGAACCGGGTGTCGCCGGCGCCTTTGAGCACGCCGGTGAGGACCATGTACTGGGCGTCGAAAAAGATATAGACCGCCACGAACCGGAGCAGGATCGTCCCGGTGCGGACGATTTCCGCGAATTCCCCGGGCGCGCCGTTTCCGGGGCTGAAGAGGCCGAGCACCGGCCCGGGAAATCCCACGAACACCACCGCCATCAACCCCGTGTAGAGCAGGGCGATGTGGATGGTGCGGACGGTGACGCTGGCCGCCTCGTCCGGACGGTTCCGGCCCAGGGACTGGCCCACCAGGGTGGAGGCGCCCAGGGAAAACCCGACCATGGGCATGAACGACAGGGAGTTGATGGAAATCACGATGTTGGTGGCGGCCAGGGCGTCCTTGCCGATCCGCCCCACGACGAAGACGAAGAAGCTGAAGGCGAAGATGTCGAGGCAGAACTGGAGGGCGCTGGGAACGCCGTACTTGAGCAGCCGCGAAAACAAGGCGGGGTCGAACCGGTGGTTGCGGAGCACCCCGAACCGCCGGTCGTTTTGCTTCGTGAAGATGAGGACGGCGAAGAGCCCCGCGATGAGGGTCCAGGCGGCCACCGTGGCGATCCCCGCCCCCAGGATGCCCAGTTCCGGGAAGATCCAGACGCCGTTGATGAGGGCGTAATCCAGGGGGATGTTGAACAGCGTGCCGATGATGTGGACGATCATGACCGTCCGGGTCATCCCCCGGCCGCTGTAGAAACAGGAAAGCCCCACCCCCATCACGTTGATGCCGGCGCCCAGGCACAGCGCCTTGTAATAGATCACTTCCAGGCGCTGGACCTCCACGGGATGGCCGCTCATCCGAAAAAGCGGTTCGGCGATCAGCGAAAGGGCCGCCAGGACGCCCCAGGCCGCGAGGGAAAACCAGATCCCCTGCCACAGGGCCGCCCCCACCCGGTCGTGGGCCTCGGCCCCGGTGTACTGGGCGATGAAGACGTTGAGATAGCCGGCCGTGCCCATGAAAAAGGAGATGAGCAGAAAGGCGGCGATGCCGGCGGGCAGGGCCGCCGCGATGGCGTCCAGGGAATAATTGGACAGGAACACCCGGTCCGTGAACTCCATGGCCATGGTGGCCCCCATGGTGACCACCAGGGGGAGGCTGACCCGCAGGATCTCGCGGTATGTGTAGCCGGTCCGTTTCATCCGGGGCACTCTATTACCGTGAAGCGGTCGTGTAAACCGCTAAAACGCGGATCGGCGAAAAACCGCTTTCCAAATCAGTACAAAAATTATAGACTGATGGTTTTGAACGGACTTAAACCCCAAGGCCCCACTTGGGCCCCACGCGAACGGCCATGTCAAGCGACTCAACACCATCGTCTCAACCCAGCGGGCGGATGCCGCCGGCCCGATACCCCGACGCCCCTCGGGTGGCGGTGGGCGCCGTGGTGTTCCGCCGGGGCCGCGTGCTCCTGATCAAGCGGGGCCGGCCCCCGGCCAAGGACGACTGGGCGATCCCCGGCGGCGGCGTCCACCTGGGGGAGACCCTCCGGTCGGCGGCCGAACGGGAGGTGCTGGAGGAGACCGGGGTGACGGTCCGGGCCGGGGACCCGGTCTTTACGTTCGACGCCGTGGACCGGGACGACGCCGGCCGGGTCCGGTTCCATTACGTCATCGTGGATCTGGCCGCCGAGTATGTGGCGGGCGAGCCCCGTCCGGGCGACGACGCCGCCGACGCCCGGTGGGTCGGCCCGGATGAGATGGCGGATCTGGCGGTCAACCGGGCCGCCCGGCGACTGCTGGCCCATCGGTTCGGGTTCGGGAACGGGGAGACATGAAAGAGGATCGCGGCCGCTGGAATGAACGGTACCGGAAGAAACGGTTTTCCGCCGAACCGTCGGACATCGTGACCCGGTTCGCCGGACTGGCGCCTCCGGGCCGGGCCCTGGACCTGGCCGCCGGAAACGGCCGCAACAGCCGGTTTATGGCGGCCGAAGGGTTCGTGGTGGACGCCCTGGACATCTCGGATTACGGCCTCCGGCCCCTGGCCGGCGCCGACCCGAACATCCATCCGGTCTGCATCGATCTGGACCGGTTCGAGATTCCGGCAAAACGCTACAGCCTCATCGTCAACGTCCGGTACCTGAGCCGGCGCCTTTTCCCCTACATCCGGGAAGGACTATGGCCCGGCGGCCTCCTCATCTTCCAGAGCTACCTGGAGACCGACCACCCGGACGCCGCCTCGCCCACCTGCCGGGACTATTTGCTGCGGAAAAACGAACTCCTCCACGCCTTTCTGCCGCTGCGCATCGTCTACTACCGGGAGGCCGAGGACCCCAGCCGGGACGACCGCTACCTGCAGGCGTCCCTTGTGGCCGTTAACGGAAAATGACCGTCGCCGCGCCCCGTTTCAACCCCTACCTGGCCCTGGTGTCCGGGGTGCTGGCCGTTTCCACCGGGGCCATCTTCGCCCGGCTGGCCGACGCGCCGGCCCTGGTCATCGCCGCCTACCGGGTGGGGCTGGCCGTGGTCATCCTCACCCCCATCGCCTTGTGGAAAGTCAGGGACGAACTCCGGGGGGTGTCCCGGCGGGACCTGCTCCTGGGGCTGGCGTCCGGCTTCTTCCTGGCCATGCACTTCGCGGCGTGGATCTCGTCTTTGGATTACACCTCCATCGCCAACAGCGTGGTGCTGGTCAACACCAATCCCTTGTGGGTGGCGGTCTTTACGCCGTTCATCACCCGGGAGCGGATCCCCAAAGCGACCGTAATCAGCGTGATTCTGTCGGTGATCGGCGGGGTCATCATCGGGGCCGGAGACTTCGCTTTGGGTCCCCGGGCCCTTTTCGGGGACGGGCTGGCCCTTCTCGGCGCCATCTGCGCCGCGATCTATCTGCTGCTGGGCCGGAATCTCCGGAAAAACTTGTCCCTGCTGGCCTACATCCAGATCTGCTACGGATGCGCCGCCGCCGTATTGTGGCTCATCGTGCTGGGGGCCGGCCTGCCCGTCGCCGGATTTACAGCCAACACGGTGGCCGCCTTCTGGGCCATGGCCCTGATCCCCCAACTCATCGGCCACACCAGCTACAACTGGTCCCTCCGGTGGTTTTCGGCCTCCATGGTGGCCGTGAGCCTGCTGGGGGAGCCCATCGGCGCCACAATCCTGGGGTACATCATCTTCGGCGAAGCCGTGACCCTGTCCAAATTCATCGGCGGCGGCCTGATCCTGGCCGCCATCTACATCGCCTCCGTGGGCGAGGAGCGAAGACGGGCGGCGTGAAACGGAAAGGCCGATTTCCCTGGCTGGACATGGTCCAGTTTCTCGTCGTGACCGGCGGGATCGTCTTCCTGGTGGCGCGGGGGGCCGCGGAGCTGGACTACAACTGGCAGTGGTACCGGGTCCCCAAATACCTCTACACCGTCGTGGACGGCCAATGGACCCCCGGCCCCCTCTTCGACGGGCTGATGATCACCTTCAAGATCACCGGCATCAGCCTGCTCCTGGCCTTTGCCGTGGGCCTGATCACGGCCTTTTTCCGCCTCTCCCGCTCCCCCCTGGCCCGGATCGTGGCCCGGGTCTATCTGGAACTGGCCCGGAACACGCCCCTGCTGGTTCAGCTTTTTTTCATCTATTTCGTGCTGGCGCCGGTGCTGGGCATCGACCGCTTCACCTCGGCGGTCCTGGCCCTCAGCTTTTTCGAGGGGGCCTATGCCTCGGAAATCTTCCGGGCCGGCATCGTCTCCATCCACCGGGGCCAGTGGGAGGCCGCCTTCAGCATCGGCCTCGGCACGGCGGCCACCTACCGGCTGGTGGTGCTGCCCCAGGCCATCCGGCGGGTTCTGCCGCCCCTGACGGGTCAGGCCGTCTCCCTCATCAAGGACTCGGCCCTGGTGAGCACCATCGCCGTCTACGACCTGACCATGCGGGGCCAGACCGTCATCGCCGAAACCTACCTCACCTTCGAGATCTGGCTCACCGTCGCGGCCATCTACATCGTGGTGACCGCGGCCCTTTCCCTGACCGTCTGGTATATGGAAAAGCGGCTCAATCGGGGCGGGCGGACCTAACCCCCCCGGCCCCCCTTCCCTAAGAGGGAAGGGGGGAGGTCCATAAACGAACGATTTATCGGTAGCCAAAGTGTTAATCCATCGATCTCCCCCTCTCTGGAAAGGTGCCTCAACCGGGGCGGGCGGACCTAACCCCCCCGGCCCCCCTTCCCTGAGAGGGAAGGGGGGAGATCCATAAACGAACGATTTATCGGTAGCCAAATCGTTGAAGCATTGATCTCCCCCTCTCCTTTCAGGGGAGGGGGCCGGGGGGAGGGGTTTTGCTCACTTGACAACGAACCCCGTTTACGACTATAGGATGATGGACATGAGGTTATGATATCTGAAAACTTGTTTCTCAAAAGGAGGTCTATTGTGATGAATCGTCGCTGTTTTCTGACGTTAACCGTCGCGCTCATGGCGCTGATCGTTTTTTCCGCCCCCGGGTCCGCGGGCGAGATTCAGCAGAAACTCGCCGGAGAAAGCGCCGTGGAAGGGGTGCTCCAGCGCGGCGTCCTGCGGGTGGGCATGTCCACCTTCGTGCCCTGGGCCATGAAGGACAAGACCGGCAAGCTCATCGGGTACGAGATCGACGTGGCGAAGCGGCTGGCCGAGGACATGGACGTGAAAGCGGAATTCGTCCCCACGAAATGGGCCGGCATCATCCCGGCCCTGCTCACCGGCAAGTTCGACGTGATCATCGGCGGCATGTCGGTGACCCCGAGCCGGAACCTGAAGGTCAATTTCAGCATCCCCTATTATTATACGGG
>CAZZBE010000300.1:0-5757 GCA_964652715.1 uncultured Desulfobacteraceae bacterium | reverse complement strand
CAACGGCGCCCTCGATTTGGCCTCCGATGACCGAGTCACCGACGCTGACGCCCGATTTGCGACCATCGACGGTGTTTTGTGGCAGGAGAGCGTCCGATCGGTGTATCCGAAATCCGGCGATCCCACGGAGACGGTCGTTTCCACCAACAGAACCCGCCTGGCGGATTTGGGAACTATCGGCCCCCACGGCATCCTCACCAGCGAAAGCGTCTCCATCGACATCCACGGCAACCGGACCGTTCAACGATCCTTTCTCGACCGCGACAACCAAAGCCAGACCCGCGTCATCGATTACCCGGATTCGGATATTGACGCGGTCTCTGTATCGCGCTTCGGCCTGCTGATCTCCTCCACCGGCAAAACCGGCGTCACCCACACCTTCCAATACGACGACCTGGGCCGTAGAACCGGCGTCAACGATCCGAGAACAGGCTTGAGCGTCACCCACTACAACGAAAAAGGCCAAATCGACTGGACCGAAGACGCAGCCGGAAACCGGACGACTTTCGTCTACGACGCAACAACCGGCCGCAAGATCTCGGAAACCAATGCCTTGGGCAAATCCACCCGCTATGCTTACAACCTGCGCGGCCAGATAACTCGCACCTGGGGCGAGGTGCCATACCCCGTCGAATACGTCTACGACGCCCACGGCCGCATGATCGAACTCCACACATTCCGATCCGGAACCGGATGGGATGGAGAAACCTGGCCCGAAGGCGCCGCCACGCCCGACATCACCCGATGGCACTATGACGAAGCCACCGGGTTGCTCGCCGCCAAAGAATACGCCGACGGCACCCAAACCAAATACACCTATGAAGAAGCCGGCAAACTCGACACAAGAACCTGGGCCAGAACTGACGCGGGCGGCAATCCGCTGGTCACAGATTACTATTATGACCCGGCCACCGGCGAGTTGACGATCATCGATTACTCCGACGCCACCGCGGATATCTTTTTCGATTACGACCGCCTGGGACGCCAGGAAACCATCACCGACGCGGTCGGCGTTCGCACATTCGCCTATAACGACGCCCTGCAACTCGAATCCGAGACCATCCAGGGCGGTAGCCTTTACGGTCCCGACCCGGTCGTTCTCACCCGCACCTACGAAGACGCCGCCGACGTCCCCGGCCGCAACAGCGGGTTCACGCTGGATGCCGGGTACGCCGTGACCTACGGCTACGACCCGACCAACGGCCGATTCCAATCCCTGTCCTGGGACGTGGAAGGTTCTACCGATACCGCCACCTACACCTATGAGATGGACTCCGATCTCATCAAAGGCTACAACACCAACGCCGGCACCGGGGTCTCCTACACCTACGAAGATAACCGGAACCTTAAGACTCGGGTGCAGAACACCTACGGCGTCGGGGTAATCTCCACCTACGACTACACTTACGACCAACTCGGCCGCCGCACAACCGTCGTCAACACCGGACAGGCGTTCGACGATACCGGGCGGACAGGATTCAACAAATATGGATACAACGATCGAAGCGAGGTCACTGCGTCGAATCGATATGAGGGAACGGATGTTGATGATTTGAGTATTCCCGTCGATCCGGAAAGGCGGCTTTATGATTATGATCCAATCGGCAATCGGGAGCAAGCTACAGAGGGGGCTGCAGAAACCTTTTACGCCACGAACGACCTGAATCAGTATTCCCAAATTACCGGGGCCGTTGCTGGCGAGCCGGGATATGATCTTGACGGCAACATGACGAGATACGATGGAAGGATTTACACCTGGAACGGTGAAAATCGCCTCATTGACGTGGAACCGGATAGCCCTGTCGCAGGCGATATAAAAGTCACTTTTATCTACGATTACATGGGCAGAAGGGTCTGGAAGCTGGTTTCCACCTTCAGCGATGGCGAATGGAAGCAAACCAAAGAGATCCTGTTTGTCTATGAAGGCTGGAAAATGGTCAAAGAGACCACTATCCCCAACGGCGGACCATTTATTGACAAGCTCTACGTTTGGGGCTTAGACTTGAGTCAATCGATCCAAGGCGCCGGCGGGGTAGGGGGGCTGCTGGCTGTTATCGACGGCTCTTTGACATACCAATATTTTTACGATGCCAACGGTAACGTGGGGCAGTTGATCGATGCGTCCGATGGTAGCATCGCTGCGCGTTACGAGTACGATCTGTATGGTAATATAACAGGACTGAGTGGTGCCTATGCTGATGCGAATTCATATCGGTTTAGCACAAAGTTCTATGATGAAGAGGTTGATCTGTACTACTATGGATTAAGGTATCATTGTGCTGAGATAGGTAGGTGGATCAGGCGGGATCCAATAAGAGAACAGGGTGGAACAAATTTATATTCATTTGTGCTTAACAATCCGAAATTATATTATGACATGTTAGGACTTGCATGTGATCGCTTCAGAGATGAATGGAAAAAAGAATTGCATAAAGCTGAAATAATTAATAGCAAGGTTGAAAATTACGCATATTCAGCGCTTTATTATTGGATATTGCATACAAATCCAGAAGAAAGATGGGAGGGACAGGAAGATGACGACATTTTGTTTGTTACATATAAAACATGGGCAGAAAAATGGTATGAGGAAAATAACGCATTAAAACAACAATATAAAAAGGTGGATTCAGCATTTGAGAGATATAAGGATTGTATGAAAAATGACCATGGTAGCGAAAAACTTGCATACTGCTGTTGTCCAGGTGATAAATGGATAGCAAAAGGAGTTGGTGTTGATGAAAGCGTTGGAATCGGATTTGAAATAAATTCATTTGAGGCATTCTGTGAAGAGCGTCCTTCATTAGTTGCTAATTTTACTACAACAGTATTTAAAATAGGGGTATCACAAAGCGGTGGTTTTAGTTTTAAGAGAGGTGTGACGTATGAAGCAACTAATGCAGCAGATTTAAGTGGATTTACAAAAGGATTTGAGTTCGGATTTCCAATATACAAAATTCTTGGAGGGGAAGTTGGGGCCGACCATGCTCCAGATCCAGATCTTCTGCCATTGAATGTTACAGGTGAGCTTAACTTATCTTATGGAAAACTACCAGTAGAAATAGCCGGTACATATTCATGGACATTTCTAAATAAAGTCACAGGATGTGAAGGCGGAAGAAGCATTGACTTTACAGACGTGGAAAAGGGAATGAAGAACTTTCAGCCTATGTTTGAAATAGGTCAATAATGGATATAAGAGATGACACGGAATTATGATAATATATTTGATTATATCAGGTTGGTATTATCCATTGCGTTCTGTTTGTATTGCGCCTGGTTCATATGGGATTTTTTTAGTGGTAAAACATATGACTGGATTCGGGATGTTTTTGAATGGGGACATGGCACACTTATAGGGCTGTTTTTAATTCCCTTGCTTCTTTTTATTAGCAATATAGCGAATAGCTTATTTTTTAAAAAATTATGGACACATGTCAGGCCAATTTATCAAGAAAAAAATCCAATGCTATTTCGGTTTTGTCAACTATCATATGTTTTGGGTATATTGTTTTTGTTGTTTTTTTATATCTTTTTGTATCGGCTATGGCGATACTGAACTCCGCTCCCGTATGGTCAAAAACTAGAAATCTACAAAAATAGTCATAAAAACAGGTTCTTGAACTAAAATCAGGGTTGAAAATCCACCCGTATTTGATATTATATTGCAATATCAGCATCTTTCGCCTCGACCCTGACCGCCATCCTGACGTCCGACGGACCGCTGCCCGAGTAGGCCTTTCATACCGCCACGGTTGCGTCGGTCGCATCCGATGTTTACAGGACCCCCCATCGTCGGCGATTTCACTTTATCGTTTACCACCGAAGACAACACCCCGCCTCCGAGGCCCGAGGCCGGGCAGGTCACGCTGACGATCCCCGACGGAGAGACCGGGATCACGATCATTTTCGGAACCCAGGGCACGGTCGCCCCGGACACCATCGTCATCGCCGTCAACACCGCCACCGGCGAGACCGTCACGGTCATCGCGGAGCCCGACGGCTCCTTTGCCTTCGACGTTGGAGCCGGCATCGCCGACCATATCGAACTGATCTTCGAAGACCCCTCCGGCAACCGGACGACCTTCGATCCCGGGCCGTTCCGGGATCCTGACGGGACGACGGTCATCGGATCCGCCGGCGGCACGGTGGAAGGGGAGGGCGGCGTCCGGGCGGTGATCCCGGCCGGGGCCGTTCCCGACGGCACGCCGGTGCGCATCGAACCAGCCGGGTCCTACGACCTGTCTCAAACCAGCGTCGACCCGGCCGATTTCGAATACATCGCCGGCATCGATCTCACGATGCCTGAAGGCGTGATCGCGGCGGAAGAAATTCACTTGTCGCTGCCCTTGCCCGAAGACTGGGACCAACTGACCGAAGACGACACCCTGCTGTTGCTAAAGGAAATCGAGGTCGACGGGGCGCCCGAGATGTCTTTGGTCAACATCGCCCGCATTACGGCAGACGGCCGCCTGGAGACCGCCTCTCCCCCGTTCCCGGGCGCCCGGGCGCGGGGCAAGCACCTGTTCACCAACCCCACGTTCCCGGAAGGGTTCGTGGTCGGTTCGCCTTCGCCGGGGTTCGGATCCGGGATGCTTTCCATGAGCTTCGGCGGGTCCACCCTTTTCTCCGAAGTCTTCATGGGGGCGCTGGCGCCCGATACATCGCCCATCTTCGTGGTGAGACAGGATGCGCCTTTTACAGCAACGATGATCCCGGACGAAGGAGATCCGGCAACCACGGAATTCGAACCGCTGATCTTTGCCGACGGATTTGCGGACGTGACGTTGCCGGCATCGGCCGACAAAGGGCCGATATCCGTGCTGGCCGCCAGTCCCGAAGACGGGGCCGAAGAGGTCGCCATAGCAACCATCGTCAGCGTGTTGTTTGACAAACGTATCGACCCCGATTCCGGTCTCGAGCCCGGCGACGGGCCTTTCGGTGGCCCACGGTTCCGGGTGGAGGATGCTTCGGGACGCCCCGTGCTCGGCACTGTAGAGCCAATCCTGTCCGACGATTCCAACCCCGACGGAACGCCGGTGGAAGCCGGGTTCCGGTTCACCCCGAACCGGCGGCTGAAGTACGGCGAAACCTATGCCGTGGTCATCGACAAGATCCGCGGCCTGGACGGCCAGGAGGTGTCGGATGAGACCACGTTCACCACCTTTGCGCCCGCGTTTTTGGGATCGGTCGATCTTGAAGCGCCGTCGGACATCGTCGTTCTCTCTTCGGGCCGGATCGCCGTGGCCAACGGAAGCACGGACATGGCATCGGATCAGGCGTCGACCCTGGGCGCGGTCCTCGTCGATGTTGCAGATCCCGCAAACCCCGAATTGATCGGCCAAAAGCCGATTTCCGGCAACACTTTGGGCATCGCCGCCGCCGATGCGGCCACGGTGGCGACGGTCAGCGGCGGCCTGGACGTCATCGGCCGGCTGGACGTCCTGACGGCCGGCGCCGAGGGGTTTACGTCCTCCGGATCGGCACTGCTGTGCATGGACAGCGCATCCCTTGCCATGGGCAATACGCTTTCCCGGGTGCCGCCTTACGCCGGCATCCCCCGTCGGGTAGCGGTGGCGGGAGACAACATCTATGCGGCGTCCATCGGCATCGGCGTGCAGATGATTTCCCTTGCCGAAGCCGAAACCCGCCTCGGCGCCGGGGATCTCAACCCCGACATCGGACTGCACGCCGGATCGCCCATTTGCGTTGCGGCCCTGGTGCGCGACGGCGAAGACGTCGTTTTGTCCGGGGATATGA
>CAZZBE010000299.1:4357-5790 GCA_964652715.1 uncultured Desulfobacteraceae bacterium | reverse complement strand
GGCGTTCATGAGAAACCGCGCGATACGACCGTTTCCGTCCGCATAGGGATGGATGCAGCCGAAAAGCCAGTGGCCCAGCACGGCCCGGACGCATGGCGCCGGTTCTTCTTCAATCAGCCTGAACAGCGCCGGCATCGCATCGCGAACCGCTTCCCATCTCGGCGGCGCGTAACGCGAGCCGCGCAGGAAAACAGGCATGTTTCGGTACCCCGCGAGGGCCGACGGCGGTATCAAGCCCGCCTGAACGCACGGCTGAAACATTTCCCTATGCCATTGGCGGTGGGCGGCGGCGACGACCGGGCCGGGATTTTTCCCGTCGAGGATTGCGGCCACGGCATCCTTCACAAGCTGAAACGCCTGCCAGTAGCCCCGCGCCGCGAGCGCATCGAGATCGCTTCGATCTTCCTCATCGCTTTCCGGACGCCAATCCCCGGAAGCGACTTTTTGGATCAGTCGGGGCGTCACGATATATCCTTCAATGGACAATGAGTGATAGGCATCGCGCCGATAGATGTCGTCGATAAACCGCATGAAGGCGTCTCTGTCTTCCATCGGTTCGGGCGCATCGGGGAAAATGTCGATTACGGCGCCCCGCATGGACGCCCAGAAAATCTGGATTCGCCTCTCGATAGGCGCCGCGGCGCCGCCGACGGCGCCGAACCGTCGCCCTGATCTGAATGGGTCTTTTTCGCGCACGTCGTATCCGGCCGCCGACATGGCGTTCAGGATGTCGTCGGCGATGTCGTCCCGGCGGACATGGCGGAACGCGCCGGCAAGCCGTCCGGCCACGACCGAATGCCCCCCGTCGAGCAATCGGCCCAGGATATCGGATGCATCCCGAATTTGCATGAGCATTGTCGCCGCATCGACCGGGTTCCTGGAATAAAACGCATCTGGCACCCGGACGAACGCCGCTTCAGGGGCGTAAAGCCGCAAGCCGTTCCGCGCCACGATGTCCGGCCCGGGCGGCGCCTGCTTCTCCTTGAGGTCGTAGAGCGATGTATCGAACGGCAACCGGAGGGTGTTGTTCCCGCCGGCCGGCGTGTAGATAACTACCTGTGGGGGGATCACCGTATTCTCGGCATGGAGCAAAAGCGACTGTTCGGGCGAAAGGCGCCACTCATCGCCGAAGCGGTGTTGACAATAGAGCGTGCAGAATTCCCAGAAGGCGGTATACCAGGGCGTCGTATCGCCCTCTCTTCCGTGCGCGCCCGAAGAAAAAAGCCAACCTTGAATGATCTCGCGGATAAATCCGTTTTTCAACAGGCGCTCGCGATGGACCCGCGTCAGTTCACCCGATTGGAAAACGCGTTTGCCGTCCCTTTGAAGCGCCCGAAGCCGCGCCAAAGAAGCCGCCAGTTTTTCGTTCGGCGTCGCCATGCCTCCCCTCCATTCGGACAAGTTCAAGTAATAAACGTCGTACAATTACAAGT
>CAZZBE010000299.1:0-4257 GCA_964652715.1 uncultured Desulfobacteraceae bacterium | reverse complement strand
CGATGGCGGCCAGGGGGTTGCGGAGTTCATGGGAGACGTTGCCCGCGAAATGGCCCAGGACCGCCAGGCGCTCCTTTGCCAGCAGTTCTTTCTGGGCTTGTTCCAGCTCTTTTGTCCGCGCTTCGACCATCTCTTGGAGACGATGGGAATACGCCTGGAGCTGTTCTTCCGCTCTCTTTCTTTCGGTGATGTCGTGGACGATGGAAAACAGGCGCCGTTTTCCGTGAAACGTGATCGGCGAGGAATGGATCTCTACATCCCGGACCCGTCCGTCGGCCAGGCGATGTTGAAACCAGAACCGGTTGCGTTCTCCCGACAACGCGGCGGCCATTTCCCGTTGGATGTCCGACCGGGACGATTGATTGATCTCGAATATCGATATATCGGCGAAGGCATCCGCCGTGTAGCCGTAGAATTTCTCCGCCGCCTTGTTCGCCTGGACGATTTCGCCGGTTTTCGGATCGACCAGCAGCATCACTGCATCGTGGGTTTCAAACATTCGCCGAAACTGCCCCTCGCTTTTCTTTAACGCCGCCTGGGAAAGCTTCAGATCCCGAAATACAATCGAAAAAGGATTTCGCAACCCGGCTTCGACCAAGCCCAGGTAGATGAGACAAAAAGAGCCCAGCTTGAAAAAATGACCGATGATGTTGGACAGTCCATAGACGCTGATGTAGAACGTAAAGGCCAGTTCGGCCCCGATGGTGAGCCCGATGGACGCCGCCAGCAGCCGGAACACGTAGGGGTCGAAGGCCGCGCGCCGCCGCAGCAGCAGTCCGGCCGCGGCGAGAAGGAGCAGGCAGATGGCGTATTCGCTGACGATTTTAAACCGCGTCAGCCCGACTCCCTCCACAAAACAATCCGGAAACGCGCCGCCCAGGGCCGCCGCCGCCGCGGCCGTTGAAACAACGCCGTACACCGGCATGAGGATTTCCCCTTTCGGCGACCGATCCATCAACCCCAGGGCCGCCAGCAGGGACAGACTTTCCAGGTACCGGGCCGCGATCCAGATCTGGGTGGGCAGGTTGGCGTCGTAGCCGGGAAACAGCCCCATGCCCTTGTAGGACAGCGTGTGGAGCAGGTCCAGGCCGCCGACCCACAAATAAGCGACGCCGATGGTGAGAAAACAGGCATTTTTGGCGAGGGCCCTCGTGTTCCACGCGATCATGAAGATGCACCAGGCCACGGCGATGCTGGTCAGTTCGACCAGCGTGTGAAAGAGCAGATAATTGTTGAAAATGATCACGATCCGCCCGCTTTTTCGAGATGGCTGTAAATGGTCTCTCGAAGCCGTTCCGGCTTGACCGGCTTGATGAGATAGCCGTCCATGCCGGCCGCCATCCAGATGTCCCGCTGTTCGGGCATGGCGTGGGCCGTGAGGGCGACGATGGGGATGTTTTTGGATTCCGATTCGGATTCCCGAATGGCTCTTGTGGCGTCGATGCCGTCCATCTTCGGCATCTGGATGTCCATG
This sequence comes from uncultured Desulfobacteraceae bacterium, assembly GCA_964652715.1. Taxonomy (GTDB): domain Bacteria; phylum Desulfobacterota; class Desulfobacteria; order Desulfobacterales; family JAABSP01; genus JAABTD01. Next base: position 2,783 of record CAZZBE010000299.1, on the reverse strand, counting down.
AGGACCAGGTCGTACCGCTTTTCCTCGAGCATCCGGATCGCCTCCCGGCCGTCGCTGGCCACATCCGATTGAATCCCCAGGTTGTTGAGGATGATCTGCATGATCTTCTGGTTGAAGGGATTGTCCTCCGCCAGAAGAACGCGCGGTTCCCCGCCTTTTTTCCCGGGCGTCGCCGTCGCCGCCGTCTCCCCTGTTTCCGGTTCCCCGGCCTTTTCCAGCGTCACCGAGAACCAGAAGGTGGACCCGATCCCCGGTTCGCTCTCGACCCCGATTTCGCCCGCCATCATCTCCACGATGTTTTTGGAAATGGTCAGCCCCAGCCCCGTGCCCCCGAACCGGCGCGAGATGGAGGCGTCCGTCTGGGAAAAGGGTTCGAACAGCGCGTTCACCCGGTCCCCGGAAATGCCGATGCCGGTATCCCGGACCGAAAACCGGAGGGTCGCCCCGCTCTCCGTTTCCCGAATCGCCGAAAGGGAGACGACGACCTCGCCGGTTTCCGTAAATTTGACGGCATTGCCGGTCAGGTTGAGAAGGACCTGCCGAAGACGGCCCATGTCGCCGGAAAAACGGCGATGCGCCGATCCGTCCAACTTTTGGCGAATGCGGATGCCCTTTTCCCGGGCCCGGATGGAGAGGATGTTGACCACCTCCCCGACAAGGGTTTCCGGCGTGAAATCCATCTTTTCCAGTTCGATCTTTCCCGCCTCGATTTTGGAAAAATCCAAAAGGTCGTTGATGAGCGACAGCAGGACGCCCGAACAGGACCGCATGGTGTCGAGGTATTCCCGCTGTTTCGGGTCCAGGGGGGTGTCGGCCAGGAGACGCGCGGACCCGACGATGGCGTTCATGGGGCTGCGGATTTCATGGGCGGCATGGGCAAGAAACTCGCTTTTCCGTTGGGCCGACTTTTCCGCGGCGCCCCGGGCGTTTTCCAGAAAGGTCAGCACCGAGGCGTTGTGGAGCGCGAAAGAGGCGATTTCGCTGAACCCCGCGGCCATCCGGGCGTCCCGGTCCGTGAAGGGCGTCGGCTTGTTGGCGAGCCCGATCACGCCCACCGTCCGTTCCCGCATTTTCAGGGGCGCGAACATGACGTTGTCCAGCGGCGCGTGCCCCTCGGGCATAAAGGCCATCCATGGGCTGTGGGCGAAATCGTTGTCGTAGACCACCCCGCCGGATTTATAGGCTTCGTGCCGGAGTCCCCTCAGGGGCATGGGCAGGTCCGGATCGACGGTGCATTCCCGCCCCCCGCTTTCCAGAAAGAGTATGTCGTTGGTCTCCCCGTCTTCGGAGAGCAGGGCCACATACCCCGCGGCGGCGCCGACGATGCCGGCGCAGATGTCGAAGACGCGGCGGGCGGCGTGTTCCGGGTCATGGGCCTGGATGACGGATTTGGATGCGTCCAGCAGGGCCTTGCACTCGTTGGCGTGCTGTTTCGACTGGCCCAGGGCCCGTTCCAGATCGTTCTGGGCCTGACGGCGGGAAATCACCTGACGAATAAAGGCCATCAGCCGGTCTATATCCAGCGGCTTGGTTTCGTACCCCACGATCCGCTTCCGCCGCACGGCCTCGGCGGCGTTCTCGATCGTGCCGTAGCCGGTGACGATGATCACGTCCGCGTCGCTGACCTCCGCCAGCCGCTCCTGGAGTTGAAGACCGTCCATGTCGGGCAGCCGGATGTCCACCAGGGCCACGTCGAAGGGCGTCCCCCGGCACAGCGACAGGGCGGTTCCGCCGTCAAAGGCCACCGATGCGCCGTACCCTTCCCCTTGGAGGACTTCCTGGAGGTTGTTGGCCAGATGTTCGTTGTCGTCCACCACCAGAATATTCGATGGTCCTTCCATGTCCAGGTTCTCCTTTCCGGCAAAACCGATGTCGCCGTCTATGTGCGTTGATCGAGATGTGGATTGGAACGCGGAGTTTGGGACAAGATAAACGAGATGGTCCGCCGCTCGTGAATCAGGTAACCGAATGTAGCATCATCGGGCCGACTCAGTCCAGACGAAGGATAAAAAATGATGGGACGGTTGTGGATGGAGATCGCGTCGCGTCGCGAATCCGTCCACGGGGTGAGGCCGGATCAGGGTCGATCTTCTGTTTTCGCCTTGATCCGGAGGGAGATGGACAGGTGGCCGAACGCGCTTTCAATGTACAGCAGCAGCGCGTGGATCAGGAAGACGATGGCCGCCATTTCAAGGAATTCTTCAATCGTGTAAAGGACGCAATAGGCGGCGGCGTGAATCACCGTGAGCAGCGCCACGACTGCCAGCAACGACAGGCCCGCGGTCTTCGGCTTGAAGGTGATTTTGATCGATTCAGTGATGTTTTTCGCCCTTCGATCCTTTACCCTTCGAACCCCGCTTATGGCGGTGGTGCTTTTTGTGTTTCTTGCCTTTCGAACCTTTCGAGCCCCTGACTTCCACGACGCTATAGTCCCATATCGGGGTCGGGATGTCTTCTATCAACAGCAGGTATGTCCTGGACCCCGGTTTGATCCCGAAGGAATGCGCGACCGCGCCCCAGCCTCTCCCTCTGTGTTTCCGGTAACGCTTGACGACCTTTTTGACGGGCTTGCCGGTCACCCTGACCAGTTGCAAGATCATGAAGGCGTCCGCCGGCCGCGCTTTTTCTTCGTAGATCAAAAAAGGGACGTCATCCGGGGGAACATTGTACGTGGAGCCGAGATCGGTAATGAACACGTTGAGTTTGTCCCCGGCGGAGACGTTCATGTGTCTCGGAAAGGCGTCGAAATCGCTGTCGCCCGTGGAGGCGTTGAATTGCGCGTT
>CAZZBE010000298.1:0-5843 GCA_964652715.1 uncultured Desulfobacteraceae bacterium | reverse complement strand
TTGAAGTCGACCGGGGCGAGATCGTCTGCCTGCTGGGGCGAAACGGCGCCGGGAAGAGCACCACCATGAAATCCATCATGGGGCTGACGCCGCCCCGGCAAGGGTCGGTCCGGTTCGACGGCGAAACGATCACCGGCGAGAAACCCTTTCGCGCGGCGCGCCGGGGCATCGGGTTCGTCCCCGACGACCGGCGGGTGTTCGCCGACCTGACGGTGGGGGAAAACCTGGAAATTTCCCAGCGGAAACCCCGGGAAGGCGACGCCGGGTGGGATCGCGACCGGGTGTACGACTTCTTCCCGGCCCTGAAAGCCATCGACACCCGCCGGGCCGGCTTCCTGAGCGGCGGCGAACAGCAGATGCTCACCATCGCCCGGGCCCTGGTCACCCAACCGAAAAATCGTCAAAAGCGGCTGTTCATCATTACGATCTATATTCCGATGATGCCCAGATTGAGAACGTCCCAATGGGCGTCTGCACGCAATGCGGCGAGAGGGTTTTAAAACCGAATGTCGCAAAACAAATCGATTCATTTTTGATGGATAAAGGGCTGCCTACGAAAACCGTGGAGGCGCCTGTGTATAAATTCGAAGGGTCTGTTGCATAAAGGAGGCGGTATGCTGACCGATTATATCAACTCAGCAATGAAGAGAGCACATTACGAGATTATAGAGGACAAGACGTATTTCGGAGAAATCGACGGTCTGGATGGCGTGTTCGCCAATGCGGACACGCTTGAGCAATGTCGCGAACAATTGCAGGAGGTTCTGGAAGGTTGGATTGTGCTGGGACTCCGCCTCGGACATGATTTCCCTGAAATAGACGGCATTCAACTGGTTTCCGAATCGGAAGTGGCCTGATGCCGAAACTGGGTCCAATCAAACGCAGAGATCTGATTCGATACCTCGGAAAACTCGGCTTCGAGGGGCTGTATCCGGGCGGAAACCATCAGTTCATGGTCAAAGGAAATTTCATAATATACATTCCGAACCCCCATGAAGGGGATATCAGTAAAGCGTTGCTCTCAAGACTCCTGGTGAAAGCTGGAATCGACAGGAAGGTTTGGGAGGAATTGTAGACGCAATTGCAGCGAAATTTTTCTGAGAATAGGGTTTTCCATCAATATATCAGCCCACGACTGGGCGTCTTGACCTCCCTCCTCCTCCTCACCCCCCTCGGCTTCGCCGCCAAATTCTACACCGGCCCCGGCCGCCACTGGGTCAATAATTCCCTCGGCGGCGTTCTGTATGAGATTTTCTGGTGTCTGGTTGTGTTCCTTTTCGCCCGAAAAGCCGCCCCCTGGAAGATCGCCCTGGGCGTCTTCATCGCCGCGGCGATCCTCGAAACGCTTCAGCTCTTCCATCCACCGGTTCTGGAATACATCCGGAGTTTCTTTATCGGCCGGACGCTTCTGGGCACGACCTTTGTCTTGTCCGACTTTTTCTATTATGCCATCGGCTGCGCGATGGGGTATGCCTGGATTCGGGGTTTGAGATCTCTGGATTGAACGTTACCCCAACCCGCCCAACGATCATTCTTCCAGTTTCCCCTTCGCCAACCCCTCCTCCAAATGCCCATTCTCCTCGGCAAATCGTTTGTTCAAATAGGCTTCCACGCTGTGGCGGTTGAGCGAGACCCGGGCGTCGGTCATCTCCTGAATCAGTTCTTCCAGGTGATCCGTTAGAAAGATCGCTTTCGTGGCTTTTATTTTGGCGTAGGCCCGCAGATTTTCGGATCGCGCCAGTTGGTGGGGCGTTTGCTCCAGGCATTCGGCTATTTCCTTGCCGATGCAGGTTTGGTAAAATTTTCGAGCACTTCGTTTGTCCACGCCTTCGCCTGCGTTCACCGGCAGACTGCAAAAACCGGTGAAAACGACGACCAGGGCGACGAAAAAGATGGTTCGGTTCATGGCGGCCTCCTTTGTGTTGGTTGTTTTGTTTCCTCCCTCATCGGGAAACGGCTGCGCCTGCCCAATAGGGCGGCAGGGCGCATTTTATTTATGGTATAGGTCACCTATACCATGCAAAAGGATGCAAAACGGTTGCAGTTCCGGTTACAGTTCCATTTTTTTTTAGATTTTTTGGGGGGACTACAGCAATCCGGCCGTGCGGGCGAATGAGACGAGTTTTGGGTCGGGGTCGATGCCGAGGTCGGTTTGAAACTTTTCGGCGGCGGCGTGGAAGACGTCCCGGGCCTTGTCCGGCCGGTCCATGTCGAGGTGGGCCTGCATCAGGAGGGCGCAAAGGTCGCCGTCCAGGCCGGTCTTTTCCACGGCGGACCCCAGGACCGCCGCCGCGTCTCCGGCCCGGGCCATGCGGAGGTATCGTTCGGCCAGGCGGGCGACGCCGGCGGCGTATTCGGTCCGCAGGGTCCGGCGATGGTCGGCGATCCAGTCGGCGTTCCGGTCGTTCGGGAGGAAATCGGCCTTGTAGAGATCGACGGCTTCCTTGAGGCGTTCGACGTCCATATCGGTTTCCATGCCCCGGGCGATGCACTCCCGGAACCGGAAGGCGTCCACCCCGCAGAGGCGGCGGGCCAGGGAGATCCGCTTGTGGCGCACCAGGATCCACTGGGGCGGCTTTTCCCCTTTTTCACACCCGATGCGGCGAAGCCGCGACAGGGTCACCTTCAAGTTTCCGGCGGCCTGGGCGCCGTCGGCGTCCGGCCAGAGGGCGTCGGTGATCCGGTCGGACGAGATTTTGGAACCGCCGAAGACGATCAGGGCCTTGAGCAGGTCCCGGGTTTTCTGACCCCGCCACCGGTCGCCGTCGATGGCGGCGCCGTTCATGTGGATGCGCAGTCCGCCGAACGTCTTGATGGCGACCGCCGGCGGGGCGCCCGACGGGTAGACGGCCCAGACGTCGGGTTTCCGGACGAGGGCGGACCGGATGTTCCGGACGAACGCCCGGGGCCGGTGCATGGCGTGGGGTTCCTTGCCGTAAACCCATAGCCGCGTCGCTTCGTCATAGGCCCGGCGCGCGCCGTCCATGTCGCCCCGCCGAATCCGGATGCGGGCGATCTCCAGGTGGGCGGTGATGACGTAGAGGTTATACCCTTGTTCCAACCAGATTGGCTTCCACTGTTCCAGGAGGTCCATGGCGGCGTCAATGTCGCCGGTCTCCGAGAATATCTGCGCCATCAACAGGGAGATGTGGTGCTCCGGGACCGGCGAACCCGTCCGGCGGCCGAAGTCCAGCGCCGTCCGGGCCATTTCCAGGGCCTTGTCGGTTTTCCCCTGGCTGAGGCGGGCCGCGCCGAGGATGAAGTGGTGCAGGGAGGCCTGATAGAAGGTGGATTCGTCCACGCCCCGGCGCCGGAGGGCCGCGATGATCCGCTCGATCCAGGCCGCGTCGCCCTGGGCCGACGCCACATGGAGCGCGTTGAAATGGCCAAGCAGCCACAGATGGTCCGAAAGCCCGTTGGTTTCGTCATGGGCGACGATCGCTTCCAGTTCCCGCCGGCTGTCGGACAGGTTGCCGAACAGCAGGAGATAGAGTCCGAACATGAACTGGAAAGCGGCCCGGGGGACGAAGGAGACATCGGACAGCCCGCACATGATTCTGGCGTCGGTTATGGAAGATTCCAGCCGGCACAAATCGGCGTTCCAGAGGCAGGCGTAGATGTACATCATGGCGTTGTAGACCCGGAGGTTGTTGGATCCGGACCGGCGGGACCACGAAACGGCCCCGACGGCGGAGGCGGCCGCCCGGTGCAGATCCCCCACCGCCGCGAATTCGACGAGGCATTGGCACCACATCAGCGACGCCTTGGCCACGGGCGGGACCTGAAGGCGGCCGGAGACCAGCGCGTCGATCTTTTCGTACCATGCATCGAACCGCCCGAAGTCCCGCCCGCTTTCCCATATGGTCCTGACGGCCGCCGTCGCCGCCGCGGCGGCGGCTTCCGGGTCGCCGTTTTGGAGGAAGTCGGCATAAAAGCGCCCCAGTTCGTCGGCGTCGATGCGGTGGTCGACGACCTGGGAAAGGAGGACCAGGCGGTCTGGAAGGGTCAAAAGGTCCGTCGCGCGAAGGAGGGGCGTCAGGTGGAGGCGCAGGGTGGAAATGTCCAGGTTGAACCACCAGAACATCCCCTCCCTGGAAAGGGCGGCGATGTATTTGTCCCACTCTTCGTTTTGAAGGTAGGCGTCGTAGGGCGGGCTCAGTTTTTCCGTATCGGCCATGGCGGCATCCCATTCAATGCGACGGCGGCGGCCCCTTTAAGCGAATGGTTTAATTTCCCAGAAGCGCGGCCAGCCGGCGCAGTTCCGCGCTGCGATCCGCGTCCTGGTCTCCGCCCAGGGCGTCTTCGGCCCGGCGATAGATCTGGTGGGCCCTGGACGGTTCCCCCATCCGGATATGACACGTCATCAGGCGGGCGTACAGATCGCCGCTGGGCGGGCGCCGGTCGATCGCTTTTTCAAGATAGGGCAGGGCCGCTTCGGTGCGGTCCATTTTTTCGCACCGGTCGATAAGCGCGAGGGCGCCGCTGGTGAATTCGGATTTCAGGGCCTCCCGGTGGCGGACGATCCAGGGGTCGTTGACGTCGTTTTTCAAAAAATCGTCGGTGTACAGATCCAGCGCGGCCCGGAGCCCGTCGATGTCGTCGCCGTCCGACAGGGCGGCGGCCAGTCGGGTCCGGAACCGGACGGCGTCCACCCGGCACAGGGCCGGCGACAGGGAGACGCGCCGGTTTTGGAGGCGGATCCACGGGGGCGGATCGTCGTCCTTTTCGCACCCGAGACGCCGGAGCCGCCAGACGGCGGCCTTCAGGCTGGCGGCGGCGTTGTCCGTATCGGGCCAGAGCAGGCGAATCAGCCGCTCCGCCGGCACGTCCGTCGCCCCCAGAACGATGAGCGCTTTCAAAAGCTGTTTCAGCCGGGTCCCTTTCCAGTGGCGGTCGTAGATAGCGCCCGACCCCATGTGGACCTTCAACTCGCCAAAGGTTTGGATGTGGATCGGTTGGGCGGCTTCAGCGGGGCGGAGGTCGGCCGCCTCGCATGCGGAAAACAGGGAGGATTCGATCTTCTGGACGAATGCGGCAGGTCGGGCATAGACATATACCGGAGAATCTATGGGCCAAAGCCTTCGCACGTTCGCATATTTCTCTCGGGCTTCTTCCTTTTTGCCTTTCCGGATCAGGATATTGGCCATTTCCATTTTACTGGCGATCGCATACAGATTGTGACCATTCGATGCCCAGTACCCCTGGCGACTCCCAAGAATTTGTTCGGCTGCGTCAAAATCGCCCATGTCCGACAGCACCTGGGACTTGAGCAGCCCAACGTGGTTTTCAGGCTCCGGGCTTTTGCTTTCTTTACCTTTTTTTTCCGACAGCTGCGCGTGCAAAAATGCTTTATCGAGTTCGCCCATGTTAAGGAAGGCGAGGCCGAGATTATAATGAAAAAAGGATATGTGAAATGGCACTTCAGTTGGGTCGTTTCGATCCTGAATCTCGCCGGAAAGTCTCCTTAGCGCAGCCATATCCCCTATGCACGCGGCATAAAGGATGGCGTAGCTGGCGATTATCATCCAAAGAAATGCCGGCAATTCCATTATTTTTTTATGCTGAACAATTTTTTCCAGGATGCTTTCGCTGTTATGGAACCTGCCCCTGATCATTTCGTAGGCGCCGAGATGGGACCGAATGAGGGCTTTGGCGGGAAATTGGACATCCGGCAAATCGCACAATGCCTTCACATCGGACAATTTGGATTCGAGTTCCCGGAAGTGGGTGTTCCATATGCAGGAATGCAAATAGTGAATGGCGCCATGCGCGCGAAGGTTGTTGGCGCCGGCTCTTTCCGACCAGGCCAGGACCCCCTCAGCGGCTTTTTTCACCTTGACATG
>CAZZBE010000297.1:0-5853 GCA_964652715.1 uncultured Desulfobacteraceae bacterium | reverse complement strand
GCGAATCCAGAAAATCCCGGACCTTGGTGGAACTCCACACAAACGGCCGCTGAATCTCCGGAATGGCGATCTCCCCGTTGCCGATATAGGTCAGCAGGGCCTGGATGGGATGCTGGTTAACCGAGTATTTTTGCGCGGGCATCGAAAAGCTCCTGTAATGCTGTCAGTTCCTTGATTCCTTTCGGTAAAGGATTGGGCATAAGGGATTGATCTAATTATCTACGCTTTTGGCGGGCGGGTGTCAAGGATTGAATGGGGAAACAGATTGTGAACGCCACACCTAACCCTCCAGGTCGCCAAGGACAACGGCGCCAAACGCGCCCTCATCCCCATCGAAAACAAACGCAACTTCCTCGACGTGGACGCCGACATCATGGAACACGTCGATCCGGTCTTTTACGGGGAGCCGAGGGCGGCGGCGTTGAAGGCGTTGAATGTGTAGCGTAAACATGCCCCCCAAAATTTGAGCGGCATCTCAAGGTGGATCCGGGTTTCTCACAGAGCGTGCCGGAAGGGGGAAATCGTTCCATTTACAGATCTTGCAATCCCGCCCCATCCGAATTAAATTCTACCCTTCGCGCCACCCATGATGAAAGCGAGACCATGAACTGGAGCCTTCTTTTTTCGACCTACGGACTGATTTTCATCGCCGAGCTGGGGGACAAAACCCAGCTGGCGGTCATGACCCAGACCTGCAAATACCGCAGCCCCCTGCCCGTGCTCATCGGCGGCAGCCTGGCCCTGACGCTGGTCAGCGCCGTGGGCGTTGTCGGGGGTCAGGTGGCGGGCCGCCTCATCCCCGCCGAGGTGGTCCGCGTCGCGGCGGCCGCCGCCTTCGTGATCATGGGGGCCCTCATCTGGCGGGAAGCCGTCAAACTGAAACGGCAGGCGGAAGCCGACGCCTGCGAGATCGTCTGCGACATCGACGAGACGGTCCAGCAAAAGGCCTGGAACTGGAAGGCCTTCTCCTCCACCCTCATTCTGCTCTTCCTGGCGGAGTTCGGGGACAAAACCCAACTGGCCGTCATGGGACTGGCCTCCAAGGCCCCGGCGCCCTGGACGATTTTGGCCGGCGCGGCCCTGGCCCTGACCACCGTCACGGCCCTGGGGGTGATCGGGGGTCGGCAGCTCTGCCGGATCATCCCGGAGCAGCTCCTGCTCAAAATCTCCGGCATCGCCTTCATCATCATGGGAGTTCTGATGGGGACCGGGATTTTTTAGCCGATCCGGTCGGCGACCCGTCATGTCGCCGCATATTTCCCCCACCCCGCGCTGCGAATCCGCCCCTTCTCTTTGAGCTGATGAACGATATTGTAGATCTTCCGGTCGTCGAAGCCGGTGGCCTTCCGGATGCCGGCCACGCCCACGCCCTTGGGATGCTCCGCGATGACGGCCGCCACCGTATCGATGGCCGTGGCCTTGCCTTTTTGGACGGCGGCTTTGCCTGATAACCGGGGTTTACGGGCGACGGGTTGGGTCGCGGCCTTCCGGGGCGCCTTTTCCGGTTTTTTCCGGGGGGTCTTTTCCGTCTTTCGGCCGGAGGCGGCTTTCCGGGTGGTTTTTCCGGCGGTTTTTTTCGCTTTGGCCGGTTTCGCCGCGGCCGCCGCTTTTTTCTTGGCCGGCTTCTTCGGCGTCGCCTTTTTCGCCTTCGGAGCCGGTTTCGGCTTGGCCTCCGCCGGCTCCGCCGCCGGCGCCTCCATGTCGATGCCGAACACATCCGACAGGTCGGCGTCGTCCATCACCCGGTCGCTTTTCTGTTCGGCCCGGTCCAGGAGGGTCTTGGTTCCTTCGGCCACGGCGGTGGAGACCAGGTCCGAGATATCCCGGTTCCGGAGGGTAAAAAAGAGCGACGGGTCTTCGTCCAGCCGGGCCCCGATGCCGTAGAGCGCCGCGGCCACGTGCTTGCACATGGAGGCCCAGTCGGGGCAATCACAGAAAAACCCGATCTCGGCGGGGGTGGGAAACAGCCCTTCCCCCTGGGCCGTGAAGATGTCGGCCAGGGCTTTGGGGAATTTGCCGGCCAGCAGTTCCTGAAGGGTTTCCAGCCGCCCCTCGCACGCCGCGACCATGGCCCGCCAGTTCTTTTTGGAAATCTCCTTGATCTGGATTTCCACCTCGTAGGGCTGGCTGGCCGATCCCTGGACCAGGGCCGTCACCCGGCCGGGTTCAATCTGAAGATCCAGGACCGCGTTGTGGCGAACGTAGCTGCGACCCCGGCCGATGCGGTTGCTGAAGTCGGCGTATCGTTCCAGGTTTTTGTTCCACGCCTTGCCCCACCAGGACCGGGCCAGGGCCTGTCCCTCCAGGCGCACGGGCCGGATGTCCGGGTTCTTCTTTTTTAACTGCTTCAGCTTTTTGTCGGCTTTGGCCCGCTTTTGCGCCACCGGCACGTAAGGGGGATAATAATGACCGTATGCCATCGTCGCATCCTGTTCAGAGGGTTAATTGAAACATCGACATCAATTCCTTGTTGTCCATCTCCGTGATCCACGCCTCACCGGAATCCCCCACCACTTCGGCCGACATCTTGGCCTTTTCCGTCAGCATGGCGTCGATCTTTTCCTCCACCGTGCCCCGGGTCACGAATTTGTGGACCACCACGTTTTTTTTCTGGCCGATGCGGAAGGCCCGGTCCGTGGCCTGGTTCTCCACCGCCGGGTTCCACCACCGGTCGAAATGGATCACGTGATTGGCGCGGGTCAGGTTGAGGCCGACGCCGCCGGCTTTCAGCGACAGGACCATGAAGGGGATGTAGTCCCGGTCCTGGAACCGTTCGATGATCTTTTTCCGGCGGCCCACCGGCACGCCGCCGTGCAGCACCAGCCCCTCCCGGCCGAAGATGGACGCCAGGTACCCGGACAGGGGACCGGTCATCTCCTTGAACTGGGTGAAGACCAGAACCCTTTCGCGTTTTTCATGGATCGTGCCGCAGATCTCCCGGAGCCGGTCGAACTTCCCGCTGTCTTTTTCGGCGAATTCGCCGCCCCCCAGGTACTGGTCCGGGTGGTTGCACAACTGCTTGAATTTCATCAGGGAGGACAAGACCAGCCCCTTGCGCTGGATCCCCTCGGAATCGTTTAGGGCCGCTTCCAGCTCCGAGATCATCTTCTGGTAAAGGACCACCTGCTTCCGGCTCAGGGACGCGTAGGTCTTCATCTCCACCTTGTCCGGCAGATCCGAGATCACCGACCGGTCCGTCTTGAGCCGCCGGAGAATATAGGGGCTGACCACCTTTCGGAGCCGGGCGTACCCGGACGGATCGTCCTTGAGGGATTTGGTGAACCGGACGAATTCGGTTTTGGACCCCAGCAGGCCGGGGTTGAGGAAATCGAACAGGGACCAGAGATCGCCCAGCCGGTTTTCGATGGGCGTGCCGGTGAGGGCGATGCGGTGGACGGCGGACAGCCCTTTCACGGCCTTGGTCTGCTTCGTCCCCGGATTCTTGATGGCCTGGGCTTCGTCCAGGATCACGCAGTGCCAGGGGTAGTCGGCCAGCCATTTGTACCGCTGGGACAGGGCGTAGGTGGTGATGACCAGGTCCAGCCGGTCCAGGGCCTTTTCGCCCCTGGCCCGGACCGTTTTGCCCTTGGGCTGGGCGTCCGGATGGGCCGCGAAAAACTTGAGGTCGGGATAAAACCGCTCGATCTCCCGGATCCAGTTGGAAATCAGCGACGCCGGAAGGATCAGCAGGCTGGCCCGGCCCGGCTTTTGGGCCTTGACGATGCTCAGGAACGCCAGGAGCTGGACCGTTTTCCCCAGCCCCATGTCGTCGGCCAGGCAGGCCCCGAACCCCATGGAATGGAGAAACGACAGCCAGTGGACCCCGCGTTCCTGGTAGGGCCGGAGGTCGGCCCGGAAACCGTCTCCCGGTTCGGGGGCCTCGTCGCCGATCCGCGACGGATCCCGGAGCTTTTCCATGACCGACGCCAGCCAGTCGCCGGTGGAAACCGACACGGCGTCCGGGTCGATGCCGTCCTTGAGGAATCGCTCCGGCTGGAGCTGCATCCGCATGGCCTCCCGGAGGCTGAACCCCTGGTCCATCAGGTCCCGGACCTGGTCGTAGGCGTCCAGGGTCTGGCTGAGTTTGTCGGGGTCCACGGCCACCCATCGGTTTTTGATGAGTGCCAGCCCCTCGGAAGACGAGAGCAGGTCCCGGGCTTCCGCTTCGGTGATGGGCTCGTCCCCGATGTAAAGCCGCGGGTCGAACTGGACCAGGGCGTTCATGCCCACATGGGATGGCGCGGCGTCCCCCAGGGTGATGTCGAGGCGCACCGACGCGGCGCCGCCCCGCCACCAGTCGGGAATCCGGCACAGGATGCCGGCGGTTTCGTAAATGGGGATCTCCCGGAGAAATTGATGGGCCTCGCCGGGGTTCCAGGACAGGGGGTGGAACAATTCCCCGCTTTCCACCAGGTCGGCCACCAACCGGCTTCCGTCGGCGGCCCGGTAAACGGTGGAGAGCAGTTCCAGCAGCTCTTCCTCGTCGTATTCCTGAAGCGCGTGCTTTAACGGAATGTGGCGGGATTTCCCCTCGCTGTCCAGCCGGGTGGAATAGGTGGCCAGAAAGGCGAAGGGACGGTCGCCGCGCGGGTTTTCCACCAGATGAAAGTAGACCCGGCCCGCCAGGTGAAGGTCGGGGCTGAAGCCCTGGATAAAGGCTTCCACCGTCCCGTCGCAATCCCGGACGGCGTTCGCGAAGGCCCGGTGGAGCCGGCCCCAGATGTCCAGCAGCAAGGCGTCGCCGATGTACTCGGCGCCCGCCATATCCGGAACCCGGTCCAGGACTTCCCGCCGCTCTTCGGCCGGGAACCGAACCTCGACATTTTCCCGGATCTCCTCCAGGTCCGGGGTCCGGGTCGCCTTCCGGCCGAATCGCGCCGCGACATCCCGAAAAAATTCCAGGGAGGGGTGAAGGCGCGGCGCGCCGCCCGAAAACGCCAGAAGCAGCAGCCAGTCGCCGTCGCTCCCGGTCTCGTACCGATCATAAATCTTTTCCTGGAACCGCCGCGTCGCCTCCGGCATCCGGGCCGAAGCGTCGGTCCATTCCAGCACCGGCGCGCCGTCGGGCATCACCGCGGCCTGGAGTTCCCGGTTCAGGGCCTCTTCCATCTCATCCGTCGTTTTCATGGCCCTTTCCATAGCAAATCCATACGAAATGAACAACTTGATTTCACGGCGGGTTGAAGATACCATAAAAAAGCGTCATCGGACAGGATCCGGTCCATCATCCCGGGAGGAAGGTGCGTTATGAAAAAAGTCGCCGTGCTGTTGATCATCATCGCGGCATTGTGGGTCGGAATACCCTTGTTTTCATCCGGACCCGGCATCAAAAACCCCGACCCCGCCGGCCGGAACATCATCTGCTTCGGCGACAGCCTCACCTACGGAACCGGGGCGTCGGAGGGCAAAGACTACCCGTCCCTTCTGGCGGTCATGGTCGCCGAACCGGTCATCAACGCCGGCGTGCCGGGGGACGCCACCGCCGACGCCCTGGCCCGGCTGGAACGGGACGTGCTCTCCCGTGACCCGAAAATGGTGCTGATTACCCTTGGGGGAAACGACCTGAAAAACGGCGTGGACCGGGAGACGGCCTTCAGGAATCTGAGAACCATCGTGGAGGCCATCCAGGAGGCCGGGGCCCTGGTGGTGATCGGCGGCGTGGACATCCCCTTTTACGGCCGCGGCTTCGGCGACGCCTACCGGGAACTGGCGGCGGAGACCGGCTCGGTCATCATCCCCAACGTCTTCGACGACATCATGGGCAAGCCGTCCCGGATGAGCGACCGGATTCATCCCAACGATGCGGGGTACGAGATCATGGCGCGGCGGTTTTATGGGGCGATCGGGCCGTAT
>CAZZBE010000296.1:0-5857 GCA_964652715.1 uncultured Desulfobacteraceae bacterium | reverse complement strand
GACAGCAATTCCCCGGCGGCCAGGGTGGGTGAGATGGTTCCGTTTTCAACGGCGCGGACCATTTCCGGCCAGCGCTGTTTCACATCGGGGTTGTTGAAAAACCGGTCCTTCAGCTCCTGTTCGACCAGGGATCGCATCCAGGCCACGTCCTGCCGCCGCCGCAGGTCGGCCAATTCGCCGGAGTCCGTGAATTTTCGCCGATGGTCCAGGATTCCGTTCCAGACGTCCTCGATTCCATCCATGGTCAGGGCGCTGCACGTGAGGACGGGAACCGACCAGGTGGGGGTTTCCGGATTCATCAGGCTCAAGGCGTTTTCATAATCTTTTTTGGCGGCCTGGGCCCGCTCGATATTGTCGCCGTCGGCCTTGTTGATGGCGATGATGTCGGCGATCTCCAGAATGCCTTTCTTGATGCCCTGCAAATCGTCCCCGGCGCCGGCCAGCATGAGCACGAGGAACAGGTCCACCATGGAAGCCACCGCGGTTTCCGATTGCCCCACGCCCACCGTTTCCACCAGCACCACATCATATCCGGCCGCTTCGCAGACGACCATGGTCTCGCGGGTTCTCTGGGCCACGCCCCCAAGGGTTCCGCTGGAGGGGGACGGCCGGATGAAGGCATTGGGGTGGAGGGAGAGCTTTTCCATTCGGGTCTTGTCCCCCAGGATGCTGCCCCCGCTGCGGGAACTGCTGGGATCCACCGCCAGGACCGCCACCTGGTAGCCTTTTTCGACCAGCATCATCCCCAGGCTTTCGATGAAGGTGCTCTTTCCGACGCCGGGAACCCCGGAGATGCCGACCCGGATCGCTTTCCCGGCATGGGGGATGAGGTCGTTGATGATGGCCTGGGCCATTTGGCGGTGCGCGGGCAGCGCGCTTTCGATCATCGTGATGGTTCTGGCCGTGACCTGCCGGTTGTGGGAAAGAACCCCTTCCACATGGTCTTGCAGCGTTAGAGTTTTGGGCATGTTGTCATCACCTCTTTCAGCAGTCTCAATACATCTTCGGCGTCGTCGGGATCGATCCGGGGGATTTCAGGGTCATTTCCGCCGGCGTCCGGCGGGCGGCGGGCGCAGACGACGATCCCGATGTCGCCGCGGGAGAGGTCGGCCAGGGCATCCGCCAATTCAATCGCCGCGTCCCCGTCGGAGAGAAGGCCGACCAGATGGACATCGTTTTCCATGGCCATTCGCGCCAGTTGCCGAGGGGCGGCGTGGGCGGGGCTGATATCCACGTCGAACCCGTTCCGGGCGAATCGGGTCGCCGCTTCATTCATACGCCGTTTCCCATCGCCACCGATGAGCCCGCCGATCAGTATCCGTGGGCGGCGGCCCCGGGCCTGGAAGAACGCATCGATTTCACGCTGGACGGCGTCGGTCTCGCCCGTTTTTCTTTGGTGGGGGCGGGCCGGTTTACGGGCGTTTTCGATTTGCCCGTCTATCTCGGTTGAAAAGTTCATTCCGTCATTGCCAAACGATGATTCGGTTTCCAATCTCGCACATCGTCATGATGACGACGACGAGGATGAAGGCATACACGTTTTCAGCGCTTCGGTCAAGAGGCGGGTTGATCCCCGGCGGCTCAGGCGGCCGCCGGGGAGGGATGGATGTTGACAGCCCATCGTCCAAAAGTCGATTTCCCGGTGGATCGAAGATGATTTTATATGTGGGAAGGCGGCGTCTACAGGTCCGGGTCCACGAGTCCGAGCTGGATGGCGAAATGGATCAGCTTGACGGAGGAATCGATGTTGAGTTTTTCCATCAGGTGGGCGCGGTGGGATTTGATGGTGCTGATGCTCACGAAAAGCATATCGGCGATCTGTCGCGTGGAATGGCCTTCCGCGATCAACTGCAGGACTTCCCGCTCGCGGTTTGTCAACTGTTTATACCGGTCGGACTGGGAAATGCCCTTGCCGGGGGATCGGTAGGACTCGACGAGCACCTTCGAGATGGCGGGGTTGAGAGAGGTTTCGTCCTTCAGCGCCGCGTGGATGGCTTTGATGATGTCCCGTCCGCTGTCGTCCTTGAGCAGGTAGCCCGACACGCCGGCTTCCATAAGCTGGTGGATGTAGTGTTCGTGGGAATACATCGATAAAATCAGGATTTTGGTCTTTGGCAGCAGTTTGCGGATCCGCTTGGCCGCTTCGATGCCGTTCATTCTCGGCATGGCGATGTCCATGATGAGGACGTCGGGCTTTAAGGCCAGGGCCTGCTCCACGGTTTTCTGGCCGTCGGTGGCCTCTCCCACGACCTTGAGGTCGGGCTGCTCCTCGAGCAGCCGGGACAATCCCTGTCGCACGATGGTGTGGTCGTCGGCGATCAGAATGCGGATTTTATTCGACATGGTTCGGTTCTCCATCCAGGTCAATGGGGATTTCGATGCGGATCGAGGTTCCTTTGCCCGGTTCGCTCCGCAGATGAAACAGGCCGTTGTTGAGCGTCACCCGTTCCCGCATGCCGAGGAGTCCGAGATGAGACCGATTTTTACCGATGGCCTCGGCATGGAATCCGACGCCGTCGTCTTCGGCCAGAAAGATGATCCGGGGATAGCCTTTGATGATGGACAGCGAAAACCGCTCGGCCCCGGAGTGTTTCAGGGCGTTGGTCAGCGCCTCCTGGCTGAGCCGGTATAAGACGGTCTCGAGTTCGGGGTTTAATCGCTGATCGAATCCCACCGTTTGGAAGTTGATGTCGAGATCCGACCGATTCTCGATATCCTTGAAATACCGCTTCAAAGCCGGCTCGAGCCCCAGATCCATGAGCAACGTCGGGTGAAGTCGATAGGAAAGCCGCCGGATCTCCGACGCCGTTCGGCGGATGGTATTCCGAATTTCTCCTATTTCCGAGACGATGGAGGCTTCCTTAACTTTTTCCTCCAGCCGATCCAGTCCCAGCTTAATGCCCGTCAAGGATTGCCCCGCCTCGTCGTGCAATTCCCTGGCGATGCGGCGCCGCTCGTTTTCCTGGTTTTGGAACAGCTTTTTCGTCAGCCGGCGCAGTTCCAGACCGTGCTGGCGGCGCATTTCCACCATTCGGGTGTTCTCGATGGCGCCGCCCAGGAAATTGCCCAGCGATCCCATCAGATGGATTTCACGATGGCTCAGAACCCGGTTTTCCGGGATGTTGAATCCAAAAAAACCCACCGCCTTGCCCTTGAGGACGATCAGAAAGCAGATGAGCCGGAGATGCGTCTGCCCCCCGGTCGCGCGGTAGCGGGTCGTAAAGGATGGATAGCAGGCCTCGAGGGGCAGGTCGTTATCCCCTTCGATGAGATAACGCATCAACATCTCGTCCTCGAAGACGATCTGATCCGCATCGTCCCCCACGGGGTCCGGGAGGTTAAAGCGGGCCTTGAGCCGGATAGTCCGAGCCTCATGATCGATGAGAAAAATGCCCCCCCGGTCCACGCGCAGGATCCGCCCCACCTTCTTGACGGTTTTGGCCAGAATGTCGTCCAAATCCATGGCGTGGTTCAAGGCCACGGCGATGCTGTTGATGACCGACAATTCGCGGTTGCGCTGGTTGATGAGTTCTTCGTTCTGTTTTCGCCGGGTAATGTCCTTTATGATGCCTTCCAGTTCGATTTCGCCGGTGCGGGTGTTGTCGTACATCCGGCTGGATATGAGCACGTGCAGCGTCGATCCGTCCCGCCTTTTGAACGCCACTTCATAGTCTTTCAGGGCGCCCTGGGTCGTAATTTTCTCCAGAAATCGACGGCGATCGTCCGGACTCCGGTACAGGTCCACGGCCGTCAGCCGATGGAGCACTTCCGCCTTGGACCGGTATCCCAGCAATTCGACGCCGGCGTGATTGATGTCGAGGATTTTCCCATCCGGGGAGGTCGTATAAATCATGTCGTGGCTGCCTTCGAAAACGCGGGTATAATTTTTTTTCCGCTGAGCCACCTCCGCCTGGAGTCTTTTGATTTCGGATATATCCTTGAAAACTTCGAGTCCCCCCGTGACCCGGCCCGAGGCGTCCCAAAACGCGGATGTGGAGCACATGATGGGAATCCGGCGCCCTTCGATATCGGTGATCACATATTCCCGGTTGTGGATGTCCCGTCCTTCAGCCACGGCCCGCTTCAGGGCGCAGTCCTTTTCGCAGATGGCGTTTTTGAACACGTCCTTGCAGTACATGCCCACGGCGTCATGGGCGGAAAAGCCGGTGATTTCCTCCGCCGCCGGGTTAAAATAGGTGATCCGGAATTCGTGGTCGGTGGTGAAGAGACCGTCGGGGAGACGGTTCAGGATTTCGACGTAGCTTTCCTCTGTCTGGTAGATCTTTTCCAGCAACCCGTGATTGAACCGCTGCATCTGGTCCGCCAGGAAATGGCGCCAGCCGCCCGGATGGGCTTCTCCCCTGGCCTTGAAGACCGTGCATCCCATGCAATCGGCCAGCTTCTTGAAAAAATCATCGGCGACCCGGCCGCCGCAATGGGTTCGGGGCAGAAGCCAGCAGTCCACGTCGCGCCGGCCATGAGACGGGCAGAGAACATGATCGCAGGCCAGCATTTCCCAGCAATCCCGGCCGCCGGTCCGGGGACCCGGCGTCGCCCGGCCGTCGATTCTATGATCGTCGCACGGCGAACTCACAATAGGCATCTCCTTTAGCGCGGCAGCGCGGCTCCCCGGCCCGAAACGTGAAGCAGCCGTCAGGATAATCCTCGCCATAGAGCAGATCCATGAAGGCCCCGGCGACGCCGCTGAGCATATAACATTTACCGGTTTCCGCGAGCCCGTAATGCTTAATATGCCCCCGGGCCTCGTAAGAGTCGTCCACGCGAATTCCGAGAAATTCGCCGGGAACCAGTTCCCGGATTTTCAGATCGCCCCACCCGAAGGCCACGGCGACCGCGACAAACCCCCTGATCCGGTCCTCCTTCCGGTCGATCATCGGCTCGACGATCTCGCTCCACTCCCATGAATTACGGATGCCATGGAACGTGGCGTACCCGCACTCCTGGGCCGCCTTCACCAGCAGGGACGCCGCCTCCGCTTGCCGGGCCGGACCGAGCTTTCGTTCGAAATCGAAGCTGAGCCGGTTGTAATAATGAACAGAGAAAAGCGACAGGTAGACGCCGAACAGGGGGATGATGCCCTTGGATTCCCGTATTCGGCTCCCCTCCATTACCGCGTGGATGATTTTGGATCCGTCGATGGCCATGGTTCCGGTTTTTTTCTCCTCAAGGGTTTTTCAGGCGGCGCGATCCGGCCGATCCGACCACGCGCAGGGTCCTTCGTTCGGAAGGCGGCGTCATTATAAACCAAGGCCCGGCCGATTGCAATCGGAGCTGTTTCCGGCGCGGGGGGATTTCTATGCGGGATGTTGGATTAAACGGGAGAGCCAGAGAGCGATGAAGGATGTGGGGCGTGTGCCGGGGTCACACCACCTCTATGAATCTGGAAGCATCCACGCCGCAGTAGGGGCATTTTCCGGGGGCCTTGTCGGCCACCGTATGCCCGCAGACCGGGCAGACATAATATGCCGACGCTGCGACGGCCGCCGGGTCCTGGAGCGCTTTTTTGAACAGTTTGGCATGGATCATCTCGATGGACATGGCGTATTCCAGGCTGTAGCGGGCCTCTATGTCTTTTTCCGCCACGGCGTCCGCGATCATGGGGGGATACATCTTTTTGAACTCGTAGGTTTCGCCTTCCACGGCCGATTCGAGGTTTTCCACGGTCCCCCCGATCTTTCCCTCCGCCCGGAGCGCCCGGACCGCCTCGGCCAGTTTGTCGGGCGACTTCAGATTTTCGATGACGTCGATGTCGCTTTTCAGGGCGTGCTGGTGGGATGTGGCGTGGACCCATTCCGCCCGGGCCGTTGCCCGGAACAGGCGGGCCGCGCCTGAGAAC
>CAZZBE010000295.1:0-5886 GCA_964652715.1 uncultured Desulfobacteraceae bacterium | reverse complement strand
GAGCGGGGCCCCATGTCGCGGTGGACCAGCTTGAACCAGGCCCGGGCAAAGGCGTCCGCGAATTCCCCGGGATTCTCCAGGTAGCGTCGCGCGATGGGCGCGTAAATGGGGTCGAATTTCAAGGAGAGGTCCGCCGTGGTCATCATGGGCCGGTGCTTCTTCGACGGGTCGTGGGCGTCGACCACCATGTCCTCTTCGTCCGGGTCCTTGGCGTGCCACTGATTCGCGCCGGCCGGGCTCTTGACCAATTCGTACTCGTATTTGAACAGCACCTTCAGATAGCCCATGTCCCATTGGGTCGGGTTCGGCTTCCATGCGCCCTCGATGCCGCTGCCGATGGTATCGCCGCCTTTGCCCGTGCCGAAGCTGCTTTTCCAGCCGAGGCCCATCTCCTCGATGGGGGCGGCTTCGGGTTCCGGCCCCACATGGGACACATCGCCCGCGCCGTGGCACTTGCCGAAGGTGTGGCCGCCGGCGACAAGCGCGACGGTCTCTTCGTCGTTCATGGCCATGCGCGCGAAGGTTTCGCGCACGTCGATTCCGGAGGCGACCGGATCCGGCTCGCCGTCCGGGCCTTCGGGGTTCACGTAGATCAGGCCCATCTGCACGGCCGCGAGGGGGTTCTCCAGGTCCCGGTCGCCGCTGTAACGACTTTTGGGCGTGTCGCTCGTGGCCAGCCATTCCTCTTCGGCGCCCCAGTAAATGTCGTCTTCCGGCTCATAAACGTCCTCGCGCCCGCCGGCGAAGCCGAAGGTCGGCAGCCCCATCGACTCGATGGCGCAGTTGCCGGCGAGGATCATGAGATCGGCCCAGGAGATTTTGTTGCCGTATTTCCGTTTGATGGGCCAGAGCAGCCGGCGCGCCTTGTCGAGCAGCACGTTGTCGGGCCAGCTGTTCAGCGGCGCCAGGCGCTGGTTGCCGGTTCCGCCGCCCCCGCGGCCGTCGCCCATGCGGTAGGTGCCCGCGCTGTGCCAGGCCATCCGGATGAAAAACGGCCCGTAGTGGCCGTAATCGGCCGGCCACCAGTCCTGGGAGTCGGTCATGAGCGCATAGAGGTCTTTCTTCACCGCCGCCAGGTCGAGTTTCTTGAATTCCTCGGCGTAGTTGAAGTCCTCGCCCATGGGATTGCTCTTGCTGGAGTGCTGATGGAGAACCTTGAGGTTCAACTGATTCGGCCACCAGTCGCGGGTCGACGTGCCGCCGCCGGCTACGGGTTTGTCCGTTTTGCCCGTCACCGGGCACTTGCTTTCTTCGCTCATGGAATTCCTTCCTTTCATTGTCTGGGGTTCGGCGCCGCGCCGCCATGAAAATGGCGCCTCGGCGCTATTCTATCGATGATCCGTCCGGTCCGGGCTTCGGCAGGTATCGCAAAAGCCTTCCAAATGGACCCGTTTTTCCTTGATCACATACTTTTCTTCCATCGCCCTGGGCACTTCCAGGGCGTCATAGGAGGCGTCTTCGAAATCGACGATCCTGCCGCAGGTCACGCACCGGAAATGATGATGGGGGGCGAGGTTGGGGTCGAACCGCCTGGGATCGCCGGAGCTTTCGACGATTTTCGCCAGCCCGATCTCATGGAACGTCAAAAGGGTGCGGCTGACCGTGTCCAGGGAGATGTTGTCGTAATATTCCCTGATTTTTTTGAAAATGCCGGCAGCGGAGGGGTGTTCGGAAGAAGAAACCAGTTCTTTGAAAATCGCAGTCCGCTGGGGCGTGATGCTCAGGCCGTTTTGCCGGCAGGCGTTTTCAAAATGGTGCAATGCGTTTTCGTGTTCATCCGCCATGGAAACCATAATTATAAGCCGATCCGCTCCGTCTGGAGCATCGATTCCGCGGCGGCGCTTTTCTCGTCCGCCAATATTTGATCCGGAGTGTCGGTCAGATGCGGGGAAGATCCGATTCAATATTTGAAATTATATTGGATCAAGTCCTATTTGTCAAAAAATTTTTTTTGGGGGGGAACCGAATATCGTGCGACCCCCCACTCAACTCAAACCCGTAGGAGGAAAAGAATGAAAAAACTGGTGGCCGCGCGGGAGTGAATTCCCACGCGGTCAGGCGGGATCAAACATGGTATATTTATTCCAGTAATTCACATAGGCCTTACGGCAGTGGATTTCGATGAACCGCCCATCAGACCGCGGCCCGGCGTTCCCGCGTGAGCACATAGTCGTTCTTTTTTTCCGGGTCGGGGCTTTGGGGGGTTCATTGATCCATTTTATAGGTCGCTCCCCGGACTCTTTCTCCCCACCGGACAGACAAACTCGCACTTTCTGCAGTATTTGGTCAGCACAGGCGCGCCGTCGTCGGTCTTCCTGCTTTCAGCGATGTCCTTCTCCATTCGGATGTTGCAAAGGCCCCGATTGTACGAGCCATCCCTGGCCGGCAACTCGACGGCGTCCTGGATGGACGCCAGGGCGGGGGCTTTCCCTTCCATGGCGTTTTCCGGGCATACCCTTCTGCAGAACACCTTGCAGTCCGCGCAGGGATCGAAGGCGACGGGGCCGGTGGGCGCAATGTCCGCATCGAGAAACAGCGCCCTGAGCCGGACCCTTGGACCATAGTCCGGGGTCACCAGCATGTTGTTTTCCCCGATGCACCCCAAACCGGCCAGCACGGCCGCATCCTTGAGAAATACGCCGCCTTTTTCGACGTAATAGTGGAGGGGGTGGGTCTCGATGTTCAGGTCGGTTTCGATCTGGCGCCGGGTCCGTTTGATGATGTCCATTAACATCCGATTGCCGGGGGTTCCCTTTCCGTCCCACCAGTCCAGCAACGGCTGGTCTTTAAGGTGCGACAGGGCGGTCACGAGCACGGATTTTACCGAATCCGGCCAGTTGAACAATTGGTCATACGGCAGGGCATCCCCGTCCTTGACGGTTCCGACCCCCGCATAATCTCCCATTTTGGGGTATATCCAATGCGAAGGAGAGGATTTCAGCGCTGTCATGTCCGCGATGCCGGCGAGGGTCGCCCCGTTTTCAAGGGCGGCGTCGATGATTTGCTTGCCAATGCTCATTTGTTCAGATCTCCGTTTTAAGGTTGATGGATTTTATCGACTCAAGGCGTCATCGTACCAGTTTCGGCGCCGGCGCAAAAGGCATTTCTTGCAAAAGGGGGAAGCCTTTTGTATGATGGGATGGAGAAGCTTTACCCGGAATTTAACCGAAACAAGGACTCCCATGAACCGATTCAAAGACCATCTCGACACCCTGAAAACCAAACTGACGACCGAAGACGACTTCAGCGCCATATACGATTATTTCTTCACCCACCTGGGGGAGGATAACGCGTTTTTGGACTACGGCAAGCTGGTCAAAAAACCGGCCCTGAAAGCCATCCTCCAAAAATTCGGCGAATATTTGTTCGGTGAAGACGCCCAGGTCACCCACCTGATGATCATCAACACCCGGAAAACCAAATTTTACCACGGCAGTTGCTTTATCAACGGCCGGATATCCGGCATCTTCTATTTCGAAGACATCGAAATGGGCATGGCGGGCGTATCCATGTCGCCGACGAGCCACCGGGTCGAATATTTCCGGTTTACCAGCACCCACATCCAGAAGGATAAAAACGTCGTGTTGCCCCAGGGCGGCAAAAAGACGATTCATTGACGATCCTGTTGGCGAATTCAACGGCGCCGCCCGCCTTTTGCCGCGAGGGGATGAATCTCCTCGCTATTTTATGATGTCCCTACAGGACATTTTTGCAATTTCAGTTTACCAACAGTATCATTGATTTCCGGGGGTAAGGAAAAACATAATGACCGCTGTCTCCGCCGACACCCACTCCCAGATGGCCGGCTTCATCTGGTCCATCTGCAACCTGCTGCGGGGGCCGTACAAGCGCAACGAATACCGGAAGGTGATCCTGCCGCTGACGGTGCTGCGGCGCTTTGATTGCGTGCTGGCGCCGACCAAGGAGAAGGTGCTGGCCGCCTTTCCGAAACTGGAAGGCAAAAGCGAGAACATCGTCCGGCCCAAGCTCTGCGCGATCACCGGGACGCAGTTTTACAACGCATCAAAGATGGACTTCGCCCGGCTCCTGGACGACCCCAACCAGCTCGCTCCCAATCTCAACTCCTACATCGCCGCCTTTTCCGCCAACGTCCGGGGGATCATGGAGCGGTTCGACTTCGGCCAGCACATCCAGCGGATGGCGGAAAAGAATCTGCTCTTCGAGGTGGTCAAGGCGTTTTCCCGGGTGGACCTGTCGCCGGATCGCATCGACAACATGCGGATGGGCTACGTCTTCGAGGAACTCATCCGCATCGGGGCGGAGCAGGCCAACGAAGAGGCCGGGGAGCATTTCACGCCCCGGGAGGTGATCTGGCTCATGGTCAACCTGCTCCTGTCCGACGAGCCGGACCTGGCCAAGAGCCACATCGTCAAAACCGTCTACGATCCGGCCTGCGGGACGGGCGGGATGCTCTCCCTGGCCAAGGATTTCATCCGCCGGTACAACGAAGACGCCCGGCCGATCCTCTTCGGCCAGGACTGGAACGACGAGGCCTTCGCCATCTGCAAGTCGGACATGATGCTCAAAGGCGAAGACGCCGACAACATCAAGCTGGGGGATACGTTCGCCAGCGACGGTTTCCCCGAAATGGTCTTCGACTACATGCTCGCCAATCCGCCCTTCGGGGTGTCGTGGAAGCAGCTCCAGCGGTTCATCGAGGGGGAGAACCGGACCCTGGGCTACGACGGCCGGTTCGGGGCCGGTCTGCCGAGGGTCAACGATGGCGCGTTGCTCTTTCTCCAGCACATGATCTCCAAGATGCGGCCGGTCGGGGACGGCGGGGGCCGGATCGGCATCGTCTTCAACGGGTCGCCGCTGTTCACGGGCGACGCCGGGTCCGGGGAGTCGGAAATCCGGCGGTGGATCATCGAAAACGACTGGCTGGAGGCGGTGGTGGCGCTGCCCGACCAGCTTTTCTACAACACGGGGATTTCGACCTATGTCTGGATCGTCACCAATCGAAAGGCGGCGCATCGAATGGGCAAGGTGCAACTGGTGGACGCCCGGCGGTTCTGGGTCCCCATGCGCAAGAGCCTGGGCAACAAGCGCCACCAGATCGGGGACGGCGACGGGGGACGGCCCGACCAGATCGGGTGGATTACGCGGATTTACGGGGATTTCAAGAACGACGATACGTGCACGGTCCCGGCCAACGGCGGGGAGAAGGAGATGGTGGTGAGCAAGGTCTTCGACAACGAGGACTTCGGCTACCATAAAATCACGGTGGAGCGGCCGTTGCGGTTGAATTTCCAGGCGTCCGGGGAGCGGGTCGGGCGGATCGGGGAGGAGACCGCGTTTAAGAATCTGGCCGTGAGCCGGAAAAAAGGGGCGGATGCCCAACGAAAGGAGATCGAAGCGGGCGAGGCCCGGCAGGGGGTGATCCGGGATTTGCTGGCGGGGTTGGCGGCGGAGACCGGGGGGAAGATATACAAGGATCGGGCGCGGTTTTTGAAGGATCTCAAGGGGACTTGCAAGCGGCATGGGGTGAAGCTGACCGCCGCCGAACAGAAGGCTGTGTTGTCCGCGTTGAGCGAGCGGGATGAGACCGCCGAAATTTGCCGGGACCGGGGCGGGAACCCGGAGCCGGATGCGGAACTCCGGGACACCGAGATCGTGCCGTTGAAGGAGGATATTGAGGCGTATTTCAAGCGGGAGGTTAAGCCTCATGTGCCGGATGCCTGGATCGATCACGGAAAGACGCGGGTGGGATACGAGATCCCGCTGACCCGCCATTTTTACCGGTATGAGCCGCCCCGGCCCCTGGAGGAGATCGACGCGGATTTGAAGAAGATCGAGAAGCGGATCGTGACCATGTTGCGGGAGGTGGTGGCGTGAGTGGGCCGGATGGGGTCCGGGATGTCGGCG
>CAZZBE010000294.1:0-5955 GCA_964652715.1 uncultured Desulfobacteraceae bacterium | reverse complement strand
TGTACCGGCTCATGCGGATGATGTGGTCGCCGGTCTCTTCGTCCCGGTATTCCGCGGCGATGGCCAGCCGGTTGATGGTGTCGAGGTAGGCGTCCTGGACCTCCCGGTTGGCCTGGCGGAGCTGTTCGTTGGAGATGCACAGGTTTTCGCTGTAGGTCACCAGCTTCTGGTGGGTGCGCCGCTGTTCGGCCAGGAGGGACCGTTCCCGAAGAACCCGCTTGAGCCGGACGATCAGCTCTTTGTTGCGGAAGGGTTTGCCGATGAAATCGCTGGCGCCCAGTTCGATGATCCGCTCGTAGGTGAAATCCTCGATAAACCCGGTCATCACGATGACGTCGGCGTCGTGTCGCTCCTTGACCCGCTGAAGGAGTTCGATGCCGTCCATCCCCGGCATCTTGATGTCCGTGATGACGACGTCCACGGGGGTCCGGGCGACCGCCTCCAGGGCATCTCGGCCGTTGCCGGCGATAGCGCACTTGAAGCCGGCGTAGGCGACCGTCTCCTGGAGCATTTCCCGGATGATGTCCTCATCGTCCACCACCAGGATCTGGATGTCTTTCGCCTCTTTGGGGGATGTGGTCATGGGTTGACTTCCGCCGTTGTCCATATAAAACGCCTTCATCATCCCATATTTTGTAACACATGGATTCTTTTCTGTCCAAAGGAAACCGAGGGATGGGCGTTGGCGGGGGGTCAGCGGATAAGCCCGAAGGAGCGGATCTCCTCGATGAGTTTTTTCTGCTGGATCGGCTTGACGATATAGGAGGTGGCCCCGCCCCGGTAGAAGGCGTCCACCACGGTTTTGGGGTCGTCCAGGGCGGAGATCATGATCACCCGCGCCTCGTCGGACCCTTTGACTCCCATCTCCCGTTCGATCTCCCGGATCCGCCGGAGGGATTCCTGACCGTCCACATGGGGCATCATGATGTCCATGCAGATGAGACGATAGGGGGCCCGCTCGTCCCAGGCCAGCTGGAACGCCTGGATCGCCTCTTCGCCGTCCACCACCACGTCGCATTCCCCGTAGGGAGACAAAATCTCCTTGAGGGTGCGCCGCGCCACGAAATCATCTTCCACGATCAATATCTTCATAGGATTCCTCCGGAGTAGGTGATAGGTTATAGGCGATAGGTTATAGGTTGGGTCTCTCTCACCCATGACCTATGACCCATTACCCATCACCTATTACTCATATATCGGATCAGCCCTTCCGCCAGCGTCCGGCTTTTGTCCAGGTCGCCGGCGCGGGCGGAGAGCACCAGTCGGAAAGCGTCGTCCAGGGCCGCCGGCGTCAGGACGCCCCCGGCGGTCTGACGGATCTCCCGGGCCGTCTTTTCCAGCAGGAACGCATCCCCGGCCTCCAGGGCCGACCGGAGGGCCGTCGTGAACGTCTTGATCCGCTCCGGCGGCGGTTTCCGGGCCGGGTTCCCGGCGGGTCGGTCCGGGGCCGGACGGTCATCCCGCCGGCCGGCGGATCGCACAAGGGGCAGATACCCTTCGACGGCCTTGAAAAACTCGTCCCGGTCCACGGGCTTGGCGATGTATCCGTTCATCCCGGCCGCCAGGCACCGCCGGCGGTCCTCCTTGTAGGCGTGGGCCGTGAGGGCGATGATGGGGGTTTTGTCGTCTTGTTCCCGGATGCGCCGGGTCGCCTCCAGGCCGTCCATGACCGGCATGCGCAGGTCCATGAGGATGAGATCGAAGCCGCCGTCGCCGTGGGCCGCCGCCACCGCCGCCCGCCCGTCCTCCACGATGGTTGGCGCATAGCCGCGGCTTTTCAGAAACCGGGAGAAAACCTTCTGATTGACCGAATCGTCCTCCGCCAGAAGGATGCGCGCCCGCTCCTCTTCCGCCGGGGGCGGCGTGCGGGGGGGGTCCGGCAGGGCCTTCGCCCCCGCGATGGGCCCGTCCCCCGAGGGGACGGCCATGGGAAGGGCGACGTAAAAGGCGCTCCCTTGCCCCACCCGGCTCTCGCCCCAGATCCGGCCGCCCATGAGGCCCGCCAGCTTTTTGCTGATGTTGAGCCCCAAACCGGCGCCGCCGTAGGACCGGGTGATGGAGCCGTCGGCCTGGACAAAGGCGTCGAAGAGGGTCTCCAGCCGCTCCTCGGGGATGCCGATGCCGGTGTCCCGCACGCAGATTTGGAGGCCGACCGGGGGCGGGCCGGCTGTCCCGGGGCCGGCGGGGACGGCGCCGGCGGATTCGTCGGCGCGGTTGATGGAGACGGCGATCTCGCCGGTTTCGGTGAACTTGACGGCGTTTCGCACCAGGTTGACGATGATCTGGCGCAGCCGGTAGGGGTCGCCCACCAGCCGCTCCGGCAAATCGGGATCAACCCGCGTGGTCACCGTCAGCCCTTTCTCCCGGGCCTGGAATTCCAGGGGCGTCAGGGCCGCGCGCATCACCGTGGAGAGGCGGAAGGCGGTCTCCTCGATCTTCAGCTTTCCCGCCTCGATCTTGGAAAAATCGAGGATGTCGTTGAGGAGATAGAGCAGGGCCTCGGCCGATGACTTGGCCAGCTGGAGGTATTCCAGCTGAGAACCGGTCAATTCCGTTTCCAGGGCCAGGTCGAGCATGCCGATGACCCCGTTCATGGGGGTCCGGATCTCGTGGCTCATGTTGGCGAGAAATTCGCTCTTGGCCCGGTTGGCAGACCGGGCCTCCTCGGCCAGATTGTTCATATCGTCGATGGCCGTTTTGAGCCGCGCCAGGGCCCGTCCTTTCTCTCCCGATTCGTCGGCGTCTTCCGGGGGCAGGGCCAGCCGGGCCACGTCGGCGAAAGCGGCCGTCAATTCGCCGGTCACGCGCATGCCCGCATCACCATCGGCGCCAGGCCTTCCAGGGGAAGCACCCGGTCCACCCCGCCCAGCCTGACCGCCTCGTGGGGCATGCCGTAGACCACGGAAGTGGCTTCGTCCTGGGCCATGGTGAAGGCCCCGGCTTCTTTCATCTCCTTCATCCCCCGGGCGCCGTCGTCTCCCATGCCGGTCATGATCACCCCCACGGCGTTTCGTCCGGCGTACCGGGAGGCGGACCGGAAAAGGACGTCCACCGAGGGCCGGTGGCGGCAGACCAGGGGGCCGTCCCGCACTTCGACGTAGTACCGGGCGCCGCTCCGCTTGAGCAGCGTGTGGCGGTTTCCGGGGGCGATGAGGGCCCGGCCCCGGAGCACGGTGTCGTTGTTCGCCGCCTCCTTCACCGAGACCCGGCAGAGGGTGTCGAGGCGCCGGGCGAAGGCGGCGGTGAACTGCTCGGGCATGTGCTGGACGATGACCATCCCCGGCGCGTCCAGGGGCAGGCCCTCCAGCAAGATCCGGAGGGCCTCGGTGCCGCCGGTGGAGGCCCCCACCACCACCACTTTTTCGGTGGTCTGGACCATGGCCCTGGACGCGTGGGCCGGGATAATCGCGTCGGCGGTCAGCTTGGGCTCCACCGTCCGGATTTTGGACACCGGCTTCCGACGGGCCAGGGCCGCGGCCTTGACCACGTCGCAGATCCGGACCCGGGACTCCTCCAGAAACCGCTTAGTCCCCAGCCGGGGCTTTTCCACGATCTCCACGGCCCCGTATTCCAGGGCCTTCATGGCCGTGTCCGACCCCTTGGGCGTCAGGCTGGAACAGATGACCACCGGGATGGGGTGCTGAGCCATGATCTTCTGGAGAAAGGTGATCCCGTCCATCCGGGGCATCTCCACGTCCAGGGTGATGACGTCGGGCACCTCCCGCCGGATCTTCTGGGCCGCGATAAAGGGGTCGGACGCCACCGCCATGACCTCGATGCCGGGGTCGGAATTGAGGATCTCCTTGAGGGTCTGACGGACGACGGCGGAGTCGTCCACCACCAGTACCTTGGTCTTCTTTTTCATCCGCTCCTTGATGGCTGGGGGTCGAGCAGGGCCCGGTCCGACTGGAGGGCGGGCCGCTGGCCGGCGCCGAGCCGCTTCATCCAGACTTCGCCGGTATGGGGAAAAAAATGGATCTTCCGGCCGTGGCTGTTCCCCACGTCCCTGAGCCGGATCTTGAGGCCGCGGGCCTCCACGGCTTGGACGGCCGCGTGGATGTTCTGGCGGCCCACCGTCAGGTAATCGTTCCGCTTGACCGGCCCGAACATGTCCGCGCCGCCGAAGAGCTTGACCTCGATCTCCCGCGTCGCGGCCCCGCGGCGCTGGAGGGCCCGGACCATCTCCGGCACGACGCAGTTGACGTATTTGTGGGGGGTCCGGCACGGTTCCCGGCAACGGTCCAGCTCCTTGCAGACCGGCAGCAGCGCGTGGCAGATGGCCCCGGCCCGAAGACGGGGCGCGAACAGGGTCACGGCGATGCAGGAGCCCAGGACGGTGGTGATCCGCGCCGGCCCGGTCCGGACGACCATCTCGCCGGGCTTGAGATACAGGGTTTCCAACACCCCGTCGATCTCCATCAGGCGACCTTCCGGTAGACCGTGGAGACCACCGGTTTGAGCGGCACGTTCAATCCGTTGAGGGTTTCGGAATGGCCCAGAAACAGGGTTCCCTCGGGTTTCAAATGACGGCAGACGCTGTGGAGCACCCGCTCCTGGGTGGGCCGGTCGAAATAGATGATGACGTTCCGGAAAAAGATGACGTCGAAGGACTCCCGGAGGCGAAAATCGGATTCCATGAGATTGAGCCGCTGAAACGTCACCCTGGCCCGGATCTCCGTGGTGACCCGCACCACGTTCCGGGTCCGGTCCTTGCTGCGCAGGAGGTATTTTTTCCGCATGGGCATGGGGACCGGCGCGATCTTTTGGTGATCGTAAATGCCCGCCACCGCCTTTTTGAGCACCTCGCCCGAGATGTCCGTGCCCAGGATGGAGAAGTCGAACCCGGGCCGCCGGGCCGCGAAATCGGACAGGACCATGGCCAGGGTGTAGGGCTCCTCCCCGGTGGAGCAGCCGGCGCTCCAGAAGGCGGCCCGCCGGCGGACCCCCGTGCCGTGGGTCCGGATCGACTCGGGCAGCAGCGTCTGGGTCAAATAGTCGAAATGCTTGGGCTCCCGGAAAAAATCGGTCTTGTTGGTGGTGATCGCGTCGATCATATGGAGCAGTTCGGACCGCCGCCCCTGGTCGCTGAACACGTAATCGTAGTAGTCCTCGAAGGACGAGAGCCCGAGCAGCCGCATCCGCTTCTGGAGCCGGGCCTGGAGCATGGTCCGCTTGGCGTCGGTGATATTGATCCCCAGTTCGCCCCGGATAAAGGCGCTGAACCGGGAGAAGATCCGCCCCGTCATGGGCCGGCACTGTCCGGCGAACTGGTGTTCGGGCATGACGATCATCCCCCGGTCATCCCGGCCGTCTCATGGCGGGGCGGGCTCTCGATGGGGGCCTCCAGGTCGATCTCCGCGCCGGTGGCTTCCGCATCCGCCACCAGGGCCAGTTCGTCCGTGGAAAAGACCCGGTCGACGTCGAGGATGATGATGAACTTGTCGTCCCGTTTGCCGATCCCCTTGATGAACTCGGTCCGCCACCGCATGCCGATGCGGGGCGGATTTTCGATGTGGGTCGGCTCCAGCTCGATGACTTCATCCACCGAATCGGCCAGGGCCCCCAGCACGGTGCTCTCGCCGTCCAGGTTGATCTCCATCACCACGATGCGGGTGTCCACGGTGTTCTCGGTCCGGGTCAGCCCGAACTTCAGGCGCAGGTCCACCACCGGGACCACGCTGCCCCGGACGTTGATCACGCCCCGCATGAAATCGGGCGCCCGGGGCACCCGGGTGATGCGGCTCATGTCGAGCACCTCCCGCACCTGGGACACTTCCAGGGCAAACACTTCGTCGCCGATCTTAAAGGTCAGATACTGGCCCGTATCCGCCAGGGCCGTCTCTTTTAGCGGCATGACTCCTCCTTGGTCTATGTATTCACCGGAACGGCGTCCGGATTTCATGAGCATTCCCGATATTATCTATCTCCCATGGCGGGGAAAATCAATATTTTTCA
>CAZZBE010000293.1:1547-5959 GCA_964652715.1 uncultured Desulfobacteraceae bacterium | reverse complement strand
TCGACCAGACCATTCATGCAACTCAGCGTGTCCCTGGCTGGAACGGTTTTAAAGCGGATCCGTGAACGGCCATCCGGAAACCTTTCAATAATGTCGCCGTTTTTATCCTTGTATTTTCCGGCATCCCAGATATCCCCCCGCGTCATGCGGTGAAGCCGCAGAACGGTTTCTTCGGAAACGGGAATTTTTGCCCCCTGCTCATGAATCCAGTCCAGAGCCTTCCGATATCCTCGGATTTCTTCCTCATCGCGGTCTCTCAAAAACGGCTGGCCAAAAACGATGGTGGCAACGCGAGATGGATCAACCTCCACTCCCTCGATCCGGTTGGACGACACGGCGCTTTCAATGAGAGCGTGTTCCCGCAACGCCTTGAGGCGCTGGGGCGATTGGCGGGTGAACAATTCCTGTTTGCCCCGGGCCTCGCCAATATCCGCCAGGAACCATGACGTCGCTGCCGGCACGGATTCAAACTTGTGGGAAAAAAGCCGCAGGGTGTTCATGTCTTTTTCCCTATGAATGGCAAATTATTCTTGCGAACCATTAACATGTTGTCATGATTCCAACGCCTCCCTCACCTTCACCGCCAGTTCCCGGTTGGAAACCGGTTTCTGGATGAAATTCACCCCATCCTCCAGGACCCCCCGGTGGGCGATGACGTTGGCCGTGTAGCCGGACATGAACAGGACCTTCAGTTTCGGATAATGTGCCTGCAAGGTTTCCGCCAGCTCGCGGCCGTTCATCTCCGGCATGACCACGTCGGTGATCAGCAGGTCGATGGCGTCGGCGTGTTCTTCGGCCAGGGCCATCGCTTTCCCGGGGGTGGGCGCGGCCAGGACAATGTAGCCCTGGCGATCCAGGACCATTTGGACCAGATTCAAAATGGCCGCCTCGTCTTCCACGATCAGCACGGTTTCTCCCCGACCGATGGGGGTCTCCGTCGATTCCGGCGCCTTCGCCAGCCCTTCTTTTTCCCTGGCGTGGGGCGGCAGATAGATTTTGAAGGTCGCGCCCTTTCCCGGCTCGCTGTACACATTGATGAACCCGTCGTTTTGCTTGACGACGCCGTACACCATGGACAGCCCCAGTCCGGTGCCTTCGCCCAGGCCCTTGGTGGTGAAAAACGGCTCGAAAATATGGTCCAGCGCGTCCTTGTCCATGCCGCAGCCGTCGTCGCTCACGGCCAGCAGGATGAAATCTCCGGGAATAAATCCGGCGTGATCGGCGCAGTAGGCCTCGTCGAAGCGGACGCGGCCGGTTTCGATGGTGAGTTTTCCAACCCCGCCGATGGCGTCCCGGGCGTTGACGCACAGGTTGGCCAGAAGCTGGTCGAGCTGGGACGGGTCCATGAAGACCGGCATCCGGCCGGGGCCGGGCCGCCAGGACAGGTCGATGTCCTCGCCGATGAGCCGGCGCAGCATTTTGAGCATCCCCTCTACGGTCTCGTTCAGGTCGATCGCTTTGGGGCGGATGGTCTGTTTTCGCGCGAACGCCAAAAGCTGCCGGGTGATGTCGGCCGAACGCAGGGCCGCGCTGAGGATTTCGTCCAAATCCTCCCGCAGGGGATCATCCGGCGCCGTCTTGTCCAGCGCAAGCTCGGCATAGCCGATGATCAGGCTGAGCATGTTGTTGTAATCATGGGCCACGCCGCCCGCCAGCCGGCCGACGGACTCCATCTTCTGGGCCTGGAGCAACTGGGCCTGGAGCTTCTCGTGTTCGGCTTCGGCGTTTTTTCGCTCGGTTACATCCGTGAAGACCACGACGTTGAGCTTTCCGGTGGCGGCCATCCGAAATTCGATGTGACGAACGCCGCCGTCCTTGCATGTGACCGGGCATTCCATGGGTTTGATTTCCGAATGCGTACGCCGGGCTTCCTCAACCGCCGTCCGCCAATCCCGCCGAATGCGGTCTCTCATCGCCGGGTCGGGATAGGCCAGTTCCCACCACTGCCCGACCGAGGGCATGTCTTCCATGGTGTAGCCGAAGATTTTGGTGAATCTTGGGTTGGCGTAAAGCGTATTCTCCCGCTCATCCGAAACCACGATGCCCAGGGGGGCCAGTTCCGCGACCATCCGAAAGCGCGATTCACTGTCGCGCAACTGGTCTTCGTATGCTCTGCGCTCCGTGATGTCCTCGGCGGCGCCCAAAATGCCGACGACGTCCCCCCGGTCGTTTCGGACGGGTGCGACGGAAAGACTGACGGGAAACAGGGCGCCGTCCTTTTTCAGCCGCATCATCTCCTTTCCGGAAAAGCCGCCGTCTTCCAGCACCCGCCTTCGCAACGCGTCAAATTCCGGCCGTTTGTCGCCGGGCACGATGGGCAGCGGCTTGCCCATAATGTCTTCGGCGCGCCAGCCGAAAATTCTCTCCGCCGAGCGGTTCCAACTCAGCGCGTTGCCATCCAGATCGACGGTGTAAAGCGCCACGGGCGAGCAGGCGATCATGGCGCGCTGGTATTCCTCGCTTGCACGCAGCTCTTTGGTTTTTTCCGCCACCTGCCGGCGCAGGGCCCAGGACCATGCAAAGGCGGCCATCAGAATCGCCAGCAGCGGGATGATCACCAGGGCCGAATAGCGCAACGCGGCTAAAAAGGAAGCCGGTGTCTCCTGATACACGCCGAGCCACTTCTCGTATATCCGGCGGTATTCCCCGCTGTTCTCCAGGGCCTTCAAGCCCTCGCTGAACTGGGCCAGCAGCGCCTTTTGGCCCCTGGCCGCGGCATAGCCGTATTCCGGCGCCAGCAGCGGTTTTCGGGCCAACGACAGGTTGGACCAGGCGTGTTTTCCCATGAGAAACAGGGCCGCGACCCGCGATGTCAGGGCGCAGTCGTGTTCGCCCTCGGCCAGTTGGCGCAACGCTTCTTCCGGGTCGTCCACCGCGGTCATCTGATTTTTTAACCCATGATCCAGTGCGAAATCATGCATAATGTCGCCGTTTTCGACCACAATGCGTTTTTCCGCCAGCGCTTCGACGGTCTGCGGCGCGGGGCCTTCGCCTTTTCGCGTCACCGCCACGCAATGAACGACGGTGTGCGCCGGGGTGAAATCGAAATCCAAATCCCGTTCGGGCGAATAGAACATGCCCTGCATCACATCGATTTTTCCGGCTTTAAGGGCCTCCATCCGTTCCGGCCATCGTCCCAGCCGGATATCGACGTTCAGGCCCATCTCATGGGCGATGGCGCGGGTCAGGTCCACGTTGTAGCCGGCGGGACGGCCGTTTTCGTCCAGGAATTCATAGGGCGGGAAGTTCCGGTCGCCGCCGACCACGATGGGCCGGTCCGAAGGCAACTGCATGGCGGCGAACCATTTGGCGTGCAGGCTGCGATAAGTTCCGTCTGCCACGACGATGGCCAGCCCCTCGTTGAGCAGGGCCAGGGTGTCGCGGTCGCCCTCCCGAACGGCGAAACAGAAATCCTGTTTAAAGCCTTCAATGGGCCGGTCGATCACCCGAAGGTCGGTCAGGCCGGTCTTCCGGATCAGGCGCAGGGCCACCAGCCGCTGGATCACCACCGCGTCATGCCGGCCTTCGGCCAGCTCCCGCAGGGCCGTTTCAAAAGTGGCCGTCGTGTGGATGTCGATGCCGCGATCCTCGCGCCGCAGGAACTCATCGGCATTGTCGCCTTTCATTACCGCCGCCCGACGACCGCGCAGGTCGGCCAGATCCTGAATATCGGTTTCGCCGTCCCGGACCACGATGGCGCCGTGCAGCGTCATGTAAGGCACGGTAAAATCGAACAGGGTTTCGCGCTCCGGCGTCCGCCCCACCAGGGGAAGGGCGTCGATCTCGCCCCGCTCCAGCCAGCCGCGCGCCTCGGCCCACGACCCGGTGCGGAAGGCGACCTTGCGTTCCATGGCGGCCAGGGCCTCGCGCATCAATTCCACGGAAAACCCGCCCGCCTCGCCGGTTTCGTCCACGATGCTGAAGGGCGGGTAGGCGATTTCGGCGGCGGAGCGGATAAAAGGCGCTTTTGACGGCTTTTCACCGGCCGCGGCCGACGCCGCCATGTAAAACATCGCGCCGGTCATAAAAACCGCCGCAATGAGCCAGATGAGGTTTCGTGTCGGGAGTCTGCGCCCGTGTCTCATGTCGTCTATCCCTGGATGGGGTTTATCCAAACGCCGTCACGACGGTTTATCTTCGCCCCGGTTTGCAAGCCAGCCATCGACGGCGTCCTTGAGAAACCGCCAGTGGCGACCCACTTTCCGGGCCGGAATTTCGCCCTCCCGCACGAGTTTGTAAACCGTCGATTTGGGAATATCCAGATACCCGGCCAGTTCGTCGACGTTGAGGACCTCTTTCGGTTTTTCCATCGATATGAATCCTTTCCATGGCCGTGCATGCGGATTGCCGATGCCTGCCGTAATTGTCAGTCAGGGTATCGTCAGTGACCGTTGATGTCAAACGTTAATAGT
>CAZZBE010000293.1:0-1447 GCA_964652715.1 uncultured Desulfobacteraceae bacterium | reverse complement strand
AACAGAAACCTGTCGCAATGGCGCTCTTGGCCGTCAGTGCATCGTGTGCGGCGCCTTTTCAGCCGATTTTTTTATAAGGGTTGACGAGCGTCGATACGAGCGTTGCCGCACCTGCCGGGCAATCTTTCTCGAACCGGGGCAAAGGATGCCCATCGAAGACGAGCGGGCCCGATACCGGCTGCACCGGAACGACCCGTCGGATGAAAAATATCGCGGATTTTTAGCGAAGCTCGCCGACCCGTTGCTGCATCGGCTGCCGGCGCAATCCAAAGGACTGGACTATGGATGCGGTCCGGGGCCGGCCCTTGCCTGCATGCTGCGCGAGGCGGGACACCGGGCGCGGTTGTTCGACCCGGTTTTTTATCCCGATCCTGAACCGCTTGAAGAGCGCTATGATTTTATCGTCTGCACGGAGGTCGTCGAACACTTCCATCGGCCGGCCGAGGAGTTCGCTCGTCTCGACCGGATGCTGCGTCCCGGCGGATGGTTGGGGATTATGACCTGTTTCCAGACGGACGACGACCGATTCGCGGACTGGCATTACCGACGGGATCCCACCCATGTGGTGTTTTTCCGAGAGGAGACGCTGCGCTGGATTGCGCGTCGTTTCCGGTGGCGTTGCGAAATCCCGGTAAAAGATGTTGCATTGATGCGAAAACCATCGGATGCCGAAAACCATCGGATACAATAATTTTGCAAAAGGAAGCCTGTTATGCGTGATGATATTGACCTGGAGTATTTCAAAAAACGTCTTGAGCAGCGTCTGAAGGAACTCGGCGACGGCCGAAAGGCGGACCGTCCACTGGAACTGGACCCGTCGCGCGTGGGGCGCCTGTCCCGCATGGACGCCATGCAGCAGCAGGCCATGTCCCAGGCGGCCGCCCGTCTTGTCGCCATGGAGGAACAGCGCATCCGAACGGCGCTTAAACGAATGGCGTCCGGCGATTACGGCTATTGCGTGAATTGCGAGGAAGACATCGCCGAAGGGCGGCTGCGGGTGGACCCGAGCGTCATGACCTGCATCGACTGCGCCCGGGCCGCGGACGGAGGATGACGATCATGCAGAAACTCGCATGGCTGGTTCTGGCCGGCGCGTTGGGAACGCTGGCGCGCTATGGGCTGGCCGGGTTCATTCACAGAATCAACGGGACGTCTTTTCCCTGGGGGACCATGGTCGTCAACCTCACGGGATGTTTTTTGGCGGGACTGCTCTGGTCATTGTTTGAAAACCGATGGGCTGTCTCCGGCGAGACCCGAACCATTGTTTTGGTCGGGTTCATGGGCGCCTTTACCACCTTTTCGGCGTTTATTCTTGAAACGGGCGAGCTGCTGCGCTCGGCTGAATGGCTGCATGCGGCCGCGAATATAACAGTGCAGAACGGCCTTGGGGTCGTCGCCTTGTTCATCGGCGCGGCGCTCGGGCGGCTGGTATGAAAGCCAATGCCGC
>CAZZBE010000292.1:3036-5979 GCA_964652715.1 uncultured Desulfobacteraceae bacterium | reverse complement strand
GTCCCGGTCGTTTAGGGTGATGCCGCAGATGGCGAAGATGTCCCGGAGAGGGGTGCCGATGCGGGCGTCCACCAGCATCCGGGAGAGATCCTTCTTGATCACCGTCAGGGTTTTGGTCGTCGGGATTTTACCGGTATCGAAGGCCTCGGTCACCCCCGCCGCCGCCTCCGCGGTAAAAAAGGCGACGCCCATGTCGGTGCTGGTTTTTCCGGCCGGCACGACCTTGCCGAGAACCTCCTTCATGATAAAAGGCGGCAGGGCGGAGGGGTAATCTTCGGAGATCACCCGGATCTCCGTACCGGAGGCGCCGCCGACGCCGCCGGCGTGCTTCAGCAGTTTCCGGGGCAGGGCGACGATCACGTATTTGGCGTGGGTCATCTTCTTCAGGATGCTGATGCCCCGGTTGATCGCGTTGACGTGGGTTTGAACGATGTTCTGATTGGTGGCCACCAGAAGATCCGGGTCGAGGCCGGTCACGACGAGGGTCTCGATCTTCGTCCCGGGATCGGCCAGGGCCTTGAAAGGGGGATTGCCCGGCAGATGCTGAAGGTATTGGGCCGCGTTTTCAAGGGAGACGTCCCCGCTGACCTCTGAAAACCCGCTGTCGATCTCTTCTTCCTCCGCCACGTCGATGGAAAGGGCCGTGCAGGAGGCCCCGAAATCGCCGATAAAGGCGGAGACGGTGGAAACGACGCCGGTGACCGGCGAAATGATATAATCGTCGCTGTCCTCGGTCAAAACCAGCTTCCGCCCGGTCTTCACCTTGTCGCCCGGATTCAACAACAGGGCGTCCCGCCGATCAAGGGGCTGATCGAAATGGAGGGTCGCCTTTCTGGGCATGGGGATCCGTTCGGGCTTCATGGGCGAATCGAGCGATTCATACACGAACCGAGGCTTTGCCAAACCGAAAAATGGTCTCTTTATCATAGTCCAACCTTTTAGTTTACCGCATTAATGGGAACGTCGATCCTATTTGATATGGCACAAAGAACAATCGTTCGTCATCGGCCCGGCGCCGTTCTGCTCGTGACATCCGGCGCACTGATAATGGAACGCGTCGGCACGGCCCGGCACCATTTCCAGATCGAAATCCTCCGGATGATGGCAGTCCAGACAGGCCTGGGGGGCGCTTCCGTCCTCCGGCAGGTTGTGACAGGCGCCGCAGGTGAGGATTTCATCCGCATCATACGGATGATGATGGCAGGTTGAACAGTCGAGGCCGTATCCATAGGTGTGATTCGAGTGGTCGAACACGACCTTTCCGGCGCTCGCGGTAAGCAACATGCGAACCGGCTCCTCGGGCGGCTTCGCGGAGAAGGCCGTGTAACTCAGAACCCCCACGACCAAGAAGACGGCGGCCAGCCAATACGCCAGCTTCACTTCGTTTTTTGAGGTCATTTTTTTATCCGATTCCTTTCCGATAGCTTGGGGTTAACGGTACAAAGCGGGGCGCAGAATAAACCGAAGGGATCGCGTAACATAGCGCCGTAAAAGTTTCAAGCCTTTTTTGCGAATCATCCCGACGATTTCCCTCTTGTGCCGGGCCGCTTCATGCCCTATGATTGAGGATGAAACACCGTTGCAATGGTTTGAAAAGCAACGCCTCAAGATAAAAACCGGCCGGCGGCGGCCGCCCTCCCCGACCGGTTGGAAAGCGATGCCATGAGCGAACCCCAAACCGCCTATTCAACCCGATGGATTTCAGATATTTCCCGAATAGACAAGGCCGAGTGGGACCGGCTGGCCCTCGCGGCGGAGACGCCGTTTCTGGAGTGGGACTGGCTGCGCCTG
Organism: uncultured Desulfobacteraceae bacterium; assembly: GCA_964652715.1. Classification (GTDB taxonomy): domain Bacteria; phylum Desulfobacterota; class Desulfobacteria; order Desulfobacterales; family JAABSP01; genus JAABTD01. Next base: position 4,188 of record CAZZBE010000292.1, on the reverse strand, counting down.
CTGGAAACCACCGGCTGCGCCGCGCCGGAGACCGGCTGGACCCCGAATCACCTGACGCTTTGGCGCCGGGACGCCCTGGTCGCCGCGGCCCCGCTTTACATCAAAAGCCACAGCGAAGGGGAATTCATCTTCGACATTCCCTGGGCCGAAGTGGCCCACCGGATCGGCGTCGCTTACTACCCCAAACTAGTGGGGATGACCCCCTTCACCCCGGTGCCGGGGTACCGCTTCCTCCTGGCCCCGGGCGTCGACAGGGACCGGATCACCCGTCTGATGCTCCACGAGATCGAGCGCCAGTGCCGGCGGTCCCATCTTTCCGGGGTCCACTTCCTCTTCGCGGACCCCGCCTGGGCCCGGGAGGCGCTCCCCCACGGCCTTACCCCCTGGATCCACGGCGGATTCGCCTGGCACAACCACGGTTACGGCGATTTCGATGATTTCCTGGCCATTTTCAAATCGGGCCAGCGCAAGAACATCCGGCGGGAACGCCGGTCCCTGCGGCGGGAGGGGATCCGGATCCGGGCGCTTTCGGGGGACGAGATCCCCCGGGACTATTTCACCCGCATGTACCGGTTCTATTCACACACCAACCAGAAATTCGGCCCCTGGGGGTGCCACTACCTCAACGGCGCCTTCTTCGAATCGCTCCACGCCCACTTCCGCCGCCGCCTGGTCTTCATGGCCGCCTGCCCCGAAGAGACCCCGGAAGCCCCCATCGGCATGTCCTTCCTGGCGACCAAGGGCGACCGGCTTTACGGCCGCTACTGGGGCAGCTCGGAAAACCGCCACGCCCTCCATTTCGACACCTGCTACTACGCCCCCATCGAATGGGCCATCCGGAACGGGATCAACCGGTTCGATCCCGGAATCGGAGGCGGCCACAAGGCGCGGCGGGGGTTCGAGTCCGTGCCCGCCTTCAGCCTCCACCGGTTCATGGACCCGCGGCTGCGGGGGATCATGGAACACTACATGACCGACATCAACCGGGAGGAGACCGCCCACATCGAGGCCGTCAACGCCTCGCTGCCGCTGGCTCAGGAGAGCTGAGCCAGGGCCCCGTCCAGCCGATCCAGGATGTCCCCCACCTGCTTTTCGTTGACGATGAGCGGCGGGGCCGCCACCAGGTGGTCGCCGGCCAGGCCGTTGATGCAC
>CAZZBE010000292.1:0-2936 GCA_964652715.1 uncultured Desulfobacteraceae bacterium | reverse complement strand
GACGATGAGCGGCGGGGCCGCCACCAGGTGGTCGCCGGCCAGGCCGTTGATGCACCGGCGGGGATAGATGATCAAGCCCTTTTTGCGGGCCTCCCGGGTGAGGCGAAGGTTCATGTTCCGGTCGGCGGGAAACGGTTCCCGGGTGTCCGGGTCCGCCACCAGCTCGATCCCCAGCAGCAGCCCCCGGCCCCGGACGTCCCCGATGACGGGATGGCGCGTCGCCAACTCTTCCAGACCGGATTTCAAGAGCGCCCCCATCCGCTCGGCGTTGCCGCACAAGTCGTCATCCCGGATGACGTTCATCACCTCCAGCCCCACGGCGCAGGCCATGGGATTGCCGGCGTAGGTGTGGCCGTGCTGGAATCCGCCGCTCTCCACCACCGTGTCGGCGATCTCCCGCCGGGTGACGATGGCCCCCAGGGGATAATACCCCGCCCCCATTCCTTTGGACAGCGCCACCACGTCCGCCTCGGTGTTCCAGTGCTCGTAGGCGAAGAGTTCGCCGGTCCGGCCGAAGGCGGTCATCACCTCGTCGAAGATGAGGAAGATGCCGTATTTCTGGCAGATCCCCTGGATGATCATGAAATATTCATCGGGCGGAACCACCGCGCCGGTGGAGGCGCCGCCGATGGGTTCGGCCACGAAGGCGGCCACGTTTTCGGGTCCCTGATCCAGGATGGTCGTTTCCAGGTCCCGGGCGCACCGGATGCCGCATTCCGGATACTTCGCGCCGTAATGGCACCGGTAGCAGTAGGGCGCCGGAATTTTGGGATAGGATCGGGTCAGGGGGCGGAAGGGATTTTCCAGGGGCGCGTAGGTGGTCAGGGCCAGGGCCCCCAGGGTGGACCCGTGGTAGGCGGGCGATCGGCTGATAAAGACGTGGCGCGACCCTTCGCCTTTGGCCCAGAAATACTGCCGGCAGATCTTCATGGCCGATTCCACCGCCTCGGACCCGCCCGAGACGTAGAAGACCCGGTCCAGGTGCGGCGCCGAGGCGTCCACCAAGGCGCCGGCCAGTTCCAGGGCGGGCCGGCTCTCGAACTGGGTCCGGTAGGCGAACACCACGCCCGACGCCGCCTGGTCCGCCATGGCCTTGGTCAGCCGCGGATGCCCGTGCCCCAGATGGCTGATCATGGCCCCGGAGCAGCCGTCAATGTATTCTTTCCCGTCCTCGTCCCAGATGTAGATGCCCTCGGCCTTTTTGACCAGGGGCAATCGGGTCGCCGTCTGATAAAAAAGGTAGGGCCGTGCCCTGTCCAGTTCCGCCTCTGTGGCGTTCTTCGTCATTATGGTATCGCTCCCTGAAGGGCGAAAAATTTTTCGCCCCTACGATTTCCCGGTAAGAAAACAGGTGGTTTTGTTTTTAAGGTCCCTTTATTGGAACATATCCTTCATCACGCGCATCTTCTCATGGGGCCACCGGACGCAGAAGGCGGGCTTGCCCTTCATGACCAGCTTCATGCAGGCGTCGCATTCCGGGTCGCAGTGGATGATCTCCGTCTCCCGGCCCTCGCCGACCTTCCGGGGCCAGTCGGGGTCCGCCCACAGGGGACGGGCCAGACCAATGAGATCCGCATCGCCCGCCGTGACGGCTTTTTCGGCGGCCGCTCCGGTGTCGAGCCGCCCGGCCGCGATGACCGGCACATCCACGACTTTCTTCACGGCGGCAGCCAAATCCGTCATATAGCCCTGTTTTTTGGATCGCTCCACGATCTCGGGCAGGAAAAAGGACTCGTAGGTGCCGCCCATGACCGATATATAATCGATGCCGGCCGCCGCCAGCATCTTAGCGAACCGGACTGATTCGTCAAGTTTCAACCCGTCCGGCATCCATTCGTCGGCCAGAAACCGGTATCCGACGGGAAAATCGCCCACGGCGGCGCGGACCCGGGCCAGGGTCTCCAGGGGAAACCGGCTCCGGTTTTCCAGGGACCCGCCGTAGCCGTCGGTTCGCTTGTTGGTCCGGGGCGAAACGAACTGGGAGATCAGATACCCGGTGCCGCCGTGGAGTTCCACCATGTCGAACCCGGCGTCCCGGACCCGTTTCGCCGCTGCGGCGAACCGGTCCTGGATCTCGCCGATCTCCGATTCGGTCAGGGCGCGGGGCGTCCGGCCGAAGGTCTCCACCGCCGACGGGGCCGCGGGTTCCGGCGCGGCGCCGGCGAACCGGCCGGCATGGTTGATCTGAAGGCAGGCCAGGGCCCCTTCCGCCTGGATGGTCCCGGCCAGCCGCTTCAGGCCGTCCAGATTGTCATCGGTATCCGCCCGGATGGTCCGGTTGGACCCGGAACCGGTCGGATGATCCACCGTGGCGTTTTCCACGACAACCATGGCAACGCCGCTGGCGGCCATTCGCCGGTAGTGTTCCAAAAGCAGCGGGCTTACCGTGCCGCCCTCCCCGGCGTATCCCAGGTAAAGCGGGGCCATGGTGAGCCGGTTTTTGAGTTGAGCGGTCTTGATTTGGAATGGTTCATACAGGGTGTCGTGCATGGTCGCCTCCTTATATTATTGGGCTCGATAGATATACGCATCGTCGATAAATACGCCGTCAACAGCGGCGTCTTTATATCGAATGCCACTGATGCCGCCTAAAGACAATTCATTGAATTCATCTGGATGTTCCAACAATATATCATGTATTTTCCCATAAGCTTTTCGAGGCCCCTCCTTGCCGACCTTTGCGTCGGCGATCTTTAGCTTCCAATCATTTGCCTCCGAAGAGTAAATCCAAAACGCCGCGCAGGGCGAAAGGCCGCTTTCATCCAGTCTTCGGATCAACGCAACGCCCGCCTCAATCATTTCTTTGCTTAAATGTGTTCCTACCATTGCTTTATGATCCACGGCAACACGCCGTCCTCCCCTGTTATGGATGCGTAAATGTATAGTACAGCGCGGCGCAAATCATTGAACAGGCTGGTGCATTGAAAATGGGAACA
>CAZZBE010000291.1:4899-6024 GCA_964652715.1 uncultured Desulfobacteraceae bacterium | reverse complement strand
CGCAATTATTTACCCTTGCTCCGGCCTCTCATATCCGCGCTTTTCATCGCGGACACCACCATTTCCGGCGTCACCGGGATGGCTTCGTTGTGGATGGTCTCGCCTTCCGCGCACGCGGTTTCCGCAATGGTCGTCAACAAGTCGTCCGATGCATCGGACAGCCCGATCTGTTCCAGGGTCGTCGGCAGGCCGATGGATTCGCAAAAGCCATAGACCTCGTCGATGACCGCCGCCGGTTTGTCGGTCAAAAATAGAGATGCCAAGGTTCCGAATGCGACCTTTTCGCCGTGACTGAAGCCGTGGGTCTCTTCCACGGCTGTCAGGCCGTTGTGAAGGGCATGAGCCGAGGCCAGGCCGCCGCTTTCGAAACCCAACCCCGAGAGCAGGGTATTGGCCTCGACAATGCGTTCCAGCGCGGGGGTGACGGCATCGGCTTCACAAGCCAATTTGGCATGGACGCCGTAATCGAGAAGGGTATCGTAGCAAAGACGGGCCAATGAATAAGCGGTCATCGAGCCAAGATCGCCGGTCATGTTCGGCGCATAGTTGATCCTCGCGGATTCGGCTTCGAACCAGGTGGCCAGCGCATCTCCCATTCCCGAAACCAGCTGGCGCGTCGGCGCCCGGGCAACGATTTTTGTGTCGATGAGCACCAGATCGGGGTTTCGGGTTAAAAACAGATACCGCTCGAACCCTCCCTCCGGCGTATAGATCACCGCGAGAGCGCTGCACGGCGCATCGGTCGATGCAATGGACGGAACGATGGCGACCGGCAGTTTCAGGCGGTGCGACGCCGCTTTCGCCGTATCGAGGGTTTTGCCTCCGCCGATGCCGGCGATCAGGTCGTACCCGCCCTTTTCCGCCGCATCGGAGAGTCTGTCGATTTCATCATCGCAGCATTCGCCGCCGAATTTCTCGAACCCGGCGGTCATTTCGTTTTCGATGCTTTCTTGAAACCCGGACAACATGTTTTCATAAACAAAAGGATCACAGACAATGAATGCCTTTTGCCCAAGGCGGGACAACTCGTTGCCCAGCCGATGCAAGGCATCCGATCCCTGCACATAGCGTCCTGGAAAAATGGTGGTTCGGATCATTGAATTCCTCCCTTTTTGCGTTTTTTTG
>CAZZBE010000291.1:0-4799 GCA_964652715.1 uncultured Desulfobacteraceae bacterium | reverse complement strand
ATTACTCTTAAGGCTGCACCGGCCGCCCCAGCGCCCCTTCATACAGACCGACGTACCCCTCGACCACCGTTTCCCAGTTGAATCGGGCCGCGCTTTCTTTCATGACCCGAGCCACCTGGGGTCGTCTGACCTCATCCGGAAGACGAAAAAAGGTCAGGGCGTCCCGGATGGCCGCCCACAAGCCCTCATGATCGTGCCGGTCGAAGAGGAACCCGTTCCCCGTATTGTTTTCCGGATCCATTTGGGCGACGGTGTCGCGGAGACCGCCGGTCATATGGGCCACGGGCAGGGCGCCGTAGATCGACCCGATCATCTGGGGCAGGCCGCAGGGTTCGAACCGGGAGGGCATGAGGACGAAGTCCGCGGCGCCGTAGGCCAGGCGCGACAAGTGCTCGTCGAAATCGCAGACCGCCACCCGGTCTTCCAGGCCGTTTTCCCCGACCCGTTCCTTGAAATGGGGCTGCTGATCGCCGTCCGCGACGAACAGGACCTGCGGACCGGGATGAATATTGCCATCGACCAGGTCCATCAGCAGGCGGGACATGAGCTGGGATCCTTTCTGAAGGCTGTCCAGCCGGGAAGGCCAGAAAAACAGGGGGGCATCCGGTTCCGGTTTCAGCCCCAGGGCGAGCTGGAGCATCCGCTTGTTCACCTTCTTGCCTTCGGCGTGATCCCCGGGGCCATAGGGGCGGAACAGACAGGCGTCGGCCGCCGGGTCGAAGCCTTTGTCCGGCGCGTTGAGAATGCCGACCGCCCGGCCCCGCCGTCGCTTATGGTCCAGTTCCTGGCGGATGGTCGGTTCCACGAACCCGTGGACGCCGTCGACGATCTCCTTCAGAAAGGTCTCGCTCACGGTGTTGACCCGGTCCGCGGCCAGAATGCCGCTGGTCATGTACTCCACCGGGTTGCCGTCCCGGGATTCCTCGTAGCCGGCGGGCAGTCGCTGGTAGTAGAGCCGGTCCCAGAACCCCCGGGGGTCGATGCCGTGCTCTTCGATGAAGCCCAGGGTGCTCTTGACGGTGTGGATGTTGTGCAGGGTGAACAGGGAAGGAATCGATGCGGCCTTGCCCCAGGCCGGCAGCAGCCCGGTCATCCAGTCGTGGCAGTGGATCAGATCGGGCGCGACCCGGGGGAGGATATTATCGATCACTCCCTGCTGGAAGGCCAGGGAGAGCCGGGTGTTTTCCAGCCCGTCGGAGCTGTAGACGCCGTCGAGGTGCGTAAACCGGGGGTGCTCCACCAGGTGAATCCGGTTGTCCTCCATGGCCTCCAGAAGGTCGGGCAGAGGGGTTTTCAAAAACTTCGGCAAACGGCTCCTGAGAAGCGGCCGGTAATAAGGGATCGCCAGATGGACATCGACTTCCCGTTCGAGCAGGGAATTCATGAGACCCGCCACCACGTCCGCCATGCCGCCGGCCTTGGCCCGGTAATACCGCGCGATGACGCCGGCCCGGGACGGCAGGTAGGCGATTTCGGGCGACACCATCAAAATGCGGGGGGCATTCCCGGCCCGCCCTTTCCTCCCCTTCATAACTCGACCTCGCCTGTTTCCTGGGTTGCCGTTCATTGATCGCACAGGAGCGGCATCCTGTGATCAATCTCATTTAGATCTCAATTTACCAAGTCAAAAAAGAGAATGGTATAAGGACTTCACCCCATATTTTTGCAAAATGCGCTGTAGGAATTGTTTCAAAAACCGATGGACCGCTTCAACATCGTCGAGGCTGTAGCGAGCCAGGGTTTTTCCGGCATCGTCGCCATCCCTGACGAAGATCCCTATGCCGTGGTCGGCCAGCTCCCGGAAAGCGTCCTCGTCGGTGACGTCGTCGCCGATGTAGATGGGGAGGGCCTTCTTTCCTTCCAGATCAATGGCGTTTTCCAGGAGCCATCGGACGGCCTTTCCCTTGTCCCAGTCCAGGTCCGGCTGAAGTTCGAAGACTTTTTTGCCGCGGGTTTTTCGAAGACCGTCGTGGGCCCGGCGAACCGTTTCCACGGCCTCGGCCACCTTGCCGACGTCCGCGTCCGGCGCCTCCCGGTAATGGACGGCGATGGTGTATTTCTTTCGCTCCAGCCGCGCCCCGTCTATGCCGTGGATCTCCCGTTTCAGCCCGGCTTCGGCCGTCTCCAGGGTCGATAAGAAGGCCGAAGCGGGCGCATGGGAGATGGGGTCGTCTCCGGCGCCGACGATGTCGAACCCGTGGCTGCCCGCATAATGGACGCCATCCACGCGGAGCCGGCTTTTAAGGTCTTCGAGGTCCCGGCCGCTGATCACCGCCACCGGAACGTTGCGGGCGAGATCCCGGACGAGCCGGCGGGCCGCTTCGTCCATGACCGCGTCGTCGGGCCGCTGAACAACGGGCGTCAGGACGCCGTCGTAGTCGAGAAACACCACCGGAGAGCGGTGATCCAGCATTTCCATGATGGCTTCGATCCGGTTCAGGGCGGAGGGCAACCGGGCGCTGATCCGTTTACAGATCGAAAATCACCACCGCTCTCCAGCCGCTCTTCCGCCGGACAACCTCCAGCTGGTGGTAGGTGGCGCTCTTCACCGTGGTTTTGATGTCATGCCGGTTTTCATCGTAGGGTTCGCCGCGGATCCCGGCCTTGATGCGGGTCTCGTCGACCGAACGGATGTCGAATGCCGAGAACAGCAAGGCTTCGGTGTCGAAATAAAAGATGAATTCATTGAACCATTTCACCAGGAGATCCTCCACCCGGTCGGCGGTCAGGGAGATCTTCCGGGTTTCACGAACGCGGACCGATCCGGGGTCGGTCATGATGTCGGCGAAGGCCTCGCCGGCGTGCCGGAACAGGTCGCTTAGATCGGCGCCGAAAACCTCGACCCCGAGATCGCCGGTGTGGTCGATATAGCGGAATTTTTCCATGGACTACCCCTTGATCACGGCGATGGGCGCCAGCTCCGCCACCTTCTTGCAGATGCCGGCGTCGTGGAGGGTGTCGACCACGTTGTCCACATTCTTGTAGGCCTCGGACATCTCTTCGATGATGCCGCTCCTGCTGGCGGCCTTGACGACGATCCCCCGGTCTTCCAGCTCCCGGGTGATGTTCCGCCCCTTGGCCGCTTTCTTGGCCTGCCGCCGGCTCAGCATCCGTCCCGCGCCGTGGCAGGCCGAACCGAAGGTCTCGCGATACCCGGCCTCGGTTCCCGCCAGCACGTAGGAATGGCGGCCCATGTCCCCCGGCACCAGCACGGGCTGGCCGATGGTCCGGTAGGTCTCCGGAATGTCGGGGTGGCCCGGCGGAAAGGCCCGGGTGGCGCCCTTGCGGTGGATGCACAGTTCCGTCTCCCGGCCGTCGATTTGGTGGGTTTCGATTTTGGCGATGTTGTGGCACACGTCGTAAATCAGTTCCATGCGGATGGCGTCGAGGCTTTGTTCGAAGACCCCGGCGAAGGTTTCCCGGGTCCAGTGCATGATCATCTGGCGGTTGACGAAGGCGAAATTGGCCGCCGCGGCCATGGCGCCCATGTAGTTTCGCCCTTCGGGCGAATCCACCGGCGCGCAGCACAACTGGCGGTCCGGCAGTTCGATGCCGTATCGCTCCGACGCCTTGAGCATGACGGAGAGAAAATCGTCGCACACCTGATGGCCCAGCCCCCGGGATCCGGTGTGGATCAGCACCGTGGCCCCATCCTGCGTAAGTCCCATGACGGACGCGGCTTCGGCGTCGAAGATCGTTTTCACGTACCCCACTTCCACGAAATGGTTGCCGGAGCCCAAGGTCCCCAACTGGGCCTTGCCCCGGTCCATGGCCCGGTCGCTCACCTTGTCCGGGTCGGCGTGGGGGATGCGCCCCTCGCTTTCGATATGGGCCAGGTCGTCGGCGTCGCCGTAGCCGTTCTCCAGGGTCCACCCCACGCCGTCGGCGAGCACCCGTTCCAGCTCCTTGCGGCGCAGCTTCAGGTCTTTCCTGCGGGAACCGACGCCGGAAGGGATGTTGCGGAGCAGGGCTTCGGCCAGTTCGTGGGCGCGCTGCTGGATGTCTTCGCGGCTCAGTCCTGAGCGCAGCAGGCGGACCCCTCAGTTGATGTCGTAGCCCACGCCCCCGGGCGAAACGACGCCCTCGCTTGTATCGAACCCGGCCACCCCGCCGATGGGAAAGCCGTATCCCCAGTGGATGTCGGGCATGGCCATGGATCGGCCGCGGATCCCCGGCAGGGCCGCCACATTGACCACCTGTTGCAGCGACTGATCCTTCCGGATGTCCGCCATCATCTCTTCGTTGGCGTAAACCAAGCCCTCGACGTTCATTTTCCCCGTTTTGGGGATGATCCACCGCCACTCGTCCTGTTTTTCGATGTCCATCGCCGTCCCCCTGCCCTTCTCTGTTGTCGTCGCGCCGGAACGGTTTCGTCGCCCGGCGGCAATTCAAAAGCGTTACAAAGAACTATAGTATGAAACGGCCGATTTGACCATCCGTTTAATTACCCATTTTCGGGCACGGGCCGATCGATCCGGTAGGGTTTCGTCCCGTCCATTCGGCATGGAAATACACGGAAGGCTGTATTTTATGTTGGCGTCGCGCATGATAGAGTTTTGGTGGGGAAAGTGGAGATCCCAATGAGATTCCAACACTCTGGCCGCGCCGCCTTGGGTTAAAACCCCAGGCTTAATCATTCAAAACCGGCTAAAGCCGGTTCGGGTTGCCAGCCGCCATCCATCCCAACGGCCATAACCGGCTTTAGCCGGTTTTATGGGTTCAGCCTGGGGTTTTAACCCGAGGCGGTGTCGGAAGCCGAACTGATCCCGGAAGACGCCCGAACCGAAGACATCGCCGAC
>CAZZBE010000290.1:0-6045 GCA_964652715.1 uncultured Desulfobacteraceae bacterium | reverse complement strand
AGGGACAAAGGGACAGAGGGACAAAGGGACAAAGGGACAGAGGGACAGAGGGACAGAGGGACAGAGGGACAGAGGGATGAGATCGATGGTGTCGATACAAATGATCGGCGATGGCTAAACCATGTTAAGGGCTGAAGTGAATTGGTTTTTTGCCCTTTGTCCCTTTGTCCCTTTGTCCCTTTGTCCCTCTGTCCCTCTGTCCCTCAGTCCCTTTGTCCCTCATTTTTTAAATGACTTTGGCTTCTTCGTGCAGCGCCTTGACCAGGGCCTGGGCCTTTTCGGCCGGGGAGTCCCCTTCGATGATCCGGCCGCCGGAGCGCTCCGGCGGTTTTTTCAGGGCCAGCACTTTGGCCTTGGGCGCCAGATCGGCGGCGTCGAGGCCCAGATCCGCGAGGGATTTTACGTCGATGGGCTTTTTCTTGGCCTTCATGATGCCCGGAAGGGACGCATATCGGGGTTCGTTGAGGCCCCGCTGGGTGGTGATGAGCGCGGGCAGGGGGGCCTCCAGGACCACCGTGCCGCCCTCCACGGTGCGATGGCAGGCGATCTTGCCGTCGGCGATCTCTTCTTTCACCACCAGGTTGACGGCCGGGATGTTCAGCTTTTCGGCCACGGCCTGGCCCACGATATAATTATCGTCGTCCACGGCCCGCTGACCGGCGATGATCAGGTCGTAAGGGAGGTCTTTGACGGCGGCGGCCAGAAGCCGGGCGATGCCCAGACCGTCGCAGTCGGCCACGGCCGGGTCGCTGACAAGCACCGCCTTGTCCGCGCCCATGGCCAGCCCGACCCGGAGGGTATCCTTGGCCTTGTCCGGTCCGGCGGACAGAACCGTGACGCCGCCGCCCTGTTTTTCCCGGATGCGGATGGCCTCTTCCACGGCGAATTCGTCATAGGGGTTCATGACCCATTTGACGGCGTCGGTTTTGATCGAAACCCCGTCCCCGGCGATCTCGACCAGCGACTCCGTCGCCGGCACCTGCTTGATCAGCACGATGATGTCCACGTCCACACTCCCTTCTTCGGTTTTCACTAGTCGGAAGCCGAAAATTTTGAGTAAAAGCGTGTAAACCGCTTAAATGATTTAACTCCAGGCACAAAAATTAGTAAATCTAAAGAAAATTGCCGGGGATGTCAACCCAAAGATGCCGGACACCCCCCGTTTTTTGAAATGGGCGGTACGATCAGTTTTCGGGCCGAAGACCGGAAGAGAAGCGCGGATGCAGGTCCCCGTCGTCTCCCCGCACGATGACGATGCCTTCCACATCCGCCAGTTCCTCGATGAGAGCCATCCCCGCCGGCGCGCCCATCACCATGACGGCGGTGGCCAGGCCGTCGGCGAAGGTGCAGGCGTCGGCAATGATAGAGACGCTAACCGCTCCGTTGGCCACGGGCCAGCCGGTGCGGGGATCCAGGATGTGGGCATACCGTTTGCCGTCCTTTTCAAAGAAGATCCGGTAGTCGCCGCTGGTGGCCATGGCCTGATCCCGCAGGGGCAGTGAGAGGTAGACCGCATCCGCGGCCGCCGCGCTTTCAGGCCGGTTGATGCCCACGGTCCAGGGGCGGCCTTCCCGGGTGGTCCCGGAAGCGAAGACCTCGCCGCCGATCTCCACCAGGAAATCCCGGAACCCTTCCCCCGCCACCAGTTCCGCCACCTGATCCACCCCGTACCCCTTGGCGATGGAGGCGAAATCCAGGGAAAGATCCGGATCGGTCTTCAACAGGGCCCCGTCTTCGGTGACGGCGATCTTATCGAAACCCACGGATTTAAGTCGCTCCTGGATCTCCGCCTCGTCGGGAAGATCACTGACAGCCGGATCGCGGCCGAATCCCCAGAGGGTGACCAGGGGATCGATGGTCCCGTCCCAGGCGCCCCGGGTCAACCCGTGAAGCTGACGGGCCACGACCATGATCTTCATGAAGTCTTCGGAGATGGGAAACGGCTCGGTGGGGTCGGACCACCGGTTAAACCGGCTGATTTCGCTGGCCGACCGGTAGGTGGACATGGCGGCGTTGATCCGGCCCAGGCGGGCGTCGATTTTTCCCCCCAGCTCGTCCGGTTCCTGGCGGGCCACGACCCGAACCGCATAGGTCGTGCCCATGGTTTTTCCGGAGAAGAGGAACTCTTGTTCCGAGCAGCCGGTGAGGAGGAGGAGAAAAAGAAGAAAGGGACAGAGGGACAGAGGGACAAAGGGACAAAGGGAGATGGTCTGTTGGGTCCGTCGTTTTTTAACGAAATGGGCGATCCGCGTCAATGCACCGTTCCGGGCCGGATCGCCGCCCTTTGTCCCTTTGTCCCTCTGTCCCTTTGTCCCTGTTTTTCCCATCAACATATCCTCGGCAACTGTTCCCCCGCCAGCATGTCCACGATCCGCGTCCCGCCGATGGGGGTTTCCATGACGACCCGGCCGGGGTGATCCGCGACCGTTTCGCCGATGACGACGGCGGCTTGTCCGCGCGGGTGGGCGCGCATGGCCCCGAGCACCGCCGCGGCCCGCTCTTGGGGCACGAAGGCCAGGAGCTTTCCTTCGTTGGCCACGTAGAGGGGGTCGAATCCCAGCAGTTCGCAGACGCCGGCCGCGGCGTCCCGGATGGGGATCCGGTCCTCGTAGATCCGGATGCCGATGCGGGCGGCGTCGGCGATTTCGTTGAGGGTGCTGCCCACGCCGCCCCGGGTGGGGTCCCGGAGCACATGGATGTCGGGGCAGATCGAGAGCATTTGCCTGACAAGACCGTTGAGGGGCGCGGTGTCGCTGACCAGATCGGCGTCAAAGGCGAGGCCCTCCCGCTGGGTCAGAACGGCCATGCCGTGATCGGCGATAGAGCCGCTCAGAATGACCTGGTCGCCGGGCGCGGCCCGGCGCGCGCCGACATCCACGCCGTCCATGATCCGTCCGATGCCCGAGGTGTTGATGAAGATCTTGTCCGCGGCGCCCTTGGGGACGACCTTGGTGTCCCCGGTGACGACGGCGACCCCGGCGGCGTCCGCGGCGTCCCGCATGGATTGCAGAATCCGTTTCAGATCCGCCTGCGGAAACCCCTCTTCGATGATCAGGCCGACGCTCAGGTAGAGCGGCACGGCGCCGCACATGGCCAGATCGTTGACGGTGCCGTTGACGGCCAGGTCCCCGATGTCTCCGCCGGGAAAGAAAATGGGGTCCACCACGAAGGTGTCGGTGGAAAAGGCCAGCCGCGTTCCATTGATGGCGAGGACGGCCCCGTCGTCCAGCCGGGAGAGAATGGGGTTGTCGAACAGGGGCGCCACGGTCTCGGAGATGAGCCGGTGGGAGAGTTTGCCGCCGCTGCCGTGGTCGAGGGTGATGGCGTCTGTTTCCATGGTCGGTTCCTTTGGGTCCCAATAGCCGAAAAAGGTCATGGTGTACCCCCATCGGCGGGATTTTTCAAGGATTAGATCGCGTCGGGGACGTTGCCATACTTATGAAAACGGCCCAGGACGCGGTTGACCGAGGCCACGCGCGCTTCGACCGGCCCCCGCATGGTGAAATAGGGAATTTTGCGGGCCCGCAGATCGCCGATGATCCGCTTTTGAAATTCCAGGCGGTCCGCCTCCCCCGACCGATCCCAGGTGTCGTGGTAGGGGATGTCCGTATCGCACAGAAAAACGAGATCGTACCGGGCGGCGGCGGCGTCCGCCAGCCGGGCGAGCCGGGGGGCGGCGGCGCCGTGATAGCAGAGGGAAAAGATCCGGGTGGTGAGGGCGTTGGTGTCCGTGAAGAGATACCGGTCGGACTCCCCGAGCAGGGCTTCTTCCCGCTGGAGATGGCCTTCGGCGATCTCCACCAGTTGCGTCAACGTCAGGCGGCGATTTTTCTGGTGTGTATTCCAGTATTCACGGCCGTATTCCGGCATCCAGGCGGTTTTGTGGGATCGGGCCAGTTTTTGGGCCAGGGTCGTCTTGCCGGTGGAAGGCGCGCCGAGAAAGACGATGTTGAGGATCAGGTCCCGGTAGACCCGTTCAGGTATCGAAGACCGGTGGGCGTAAGGGCGTTCCCGAATCTGGGTTCCCGAAACCGGGTGACGCGTCCGTTCGGGGTCCACGAGGCGGTTGACGGCGCCCAGGGCCCGGCTGACGTGATCGCCGTAGAACTCGCTGGAATAAAAATGGGTCACGGTCCGGCCGGATAAAAGGCCGAGCAGATAGGCCTCGTGCATCTGTCGGATCCCGGGCGTGTCGCCGATCTCCGTGGGGCCGTCCCAGCATTCGACGACCTCGACCCGGGGATAAAGATCCCGGAGCCATTGGGACCGGACGTTGAGGGGCCAGGGGCAGTCCGCCGGGCAGTCGTAGATGAGGAGGATGAGATGATCCATCTCGGCCAGCGCCGTTTCGATCACGAGCTGATGCCCCTTGTGGAGGGGGGCGTATTTCCCTAGTGTCAGCCCGGTCCGCTTTGAACTCATGCGGAACCCCGGACGCTCTTTTTCCAGGTCAAGAGGCCCGTGACGGCGAGAAGCAGGAACACGCTGTAGAGCGCCGTGGTGAGATAGAGGTGTTTGTAGAAATAAATGCCGATGGCCGCGATGTCCACGGCGATCCAGAAATACCAGGAATCGAGCCGTTTCCGGGCCATCAGCCACTGGGCGATGAGGCTGGCGACGGTGGTGAAGGCGTCCGGATAGGGGAGGGCGGCGTTGGTGAAGGCGCCCATCAGGTATCCCCAGAGAAGGGTTCCGGCGGCGCAAGCGATAATCCAAGTTATTAAGACGGACGAGGCCAGAACGGTAACAGGCAATTTGTCCCTGTCCCGGCCCCCATGGAGCCAGTGATGCCATCCGTAAATCTGAAGAAACACATAAATCACATGCAGGATCAGATCGGAGTAGAGCCGGACCTGATAGAAAATAACGATGAACAGCATCACCTGAACCAGGCCCGCGGGCCAGCAGAGGATGTTCTGCCGGATGGTAAGGATGACGCAGGCGAGGCCGAAGAGCGTGGCGGCGGCTTCTATCCAGAGCATGGGGGCCGAATTTCGTCCGGCGTGTCGACGTGATCGGCCGAATGGCGTCGACGGATCAAGGCGCCTCGCTCTCACCGAAGCATTTTACGATATGATTGGTGAAGTCGATGAGATCATCAAGATGGAACTCAATGATCGCAACCATCAATTCGATGTTCAATTGCTGGTATTGATGGACCAACGTGTTTCGAAAGCCCACCATTTTTTCAAGATTGCCGCATAAATCTCTTGGAATAACACCATTTTGTCCAAGCAGTCGAAAACTTTCGCGGCTCTCTTTGGGCAGCCCGAGCTTTCTCGCGCGAATAGTGTGGTTCGCTAGGTCGATGCATTGCTCGCAAGCCCGTTGCAGATTGATGGCGATGGCGTCTTGTCTCAGATGGTCTTCGGCGAACGGCATGTCGCTCGGCATGGCGTAATATCGGCGGATTTGCCGGATGCACCGCTCGATGCTCTCTTTTTTGTTCAGAACCACGTCATTCATCGGCGACAAACCTCCCGACGGCCAGGCCATCCTTTATGATGTCCTTTCTTTCTTCATTTAACTTCTGGTAGTTGGAAAGGGTCATCATTTCGAATTCATCGGCTGAACACCCATCGGCCTTGAAAATGCAACGATCCGAGGCGATGACTTCTTTTTGGAGCACCGTCGGGGCTTGGTGAAGGTTGATCAGATCCGCTTCTTTGCCCAGCAGCGTTTCCAATTCGGAGCGCATTTCGCTCAGCATCAGCGGCTCAAGGGTTTTTGCTCGTTGAGGATCGAACAGCAATGCAATGTCCACGTCGCTGTCCGGCCATTCGTCTCCGGCCGCGTAGGTTCCGAAAAGATAAATGGCCTGGATGTCGGGGTGGTGTTTCAAAATGATTTGGACAATGTCGCCGGCGTTATCCATTCGGTGCATTGGCGACGTTGTGTTTTTCTGTTTTGGGAGCCCCATCTCTACTCCTGATACCGATAATACGCCGCGCACGTCCCTTCGCTGGATACCATGCAGGGCCCCACCGGCCCCATGGGCGTGCAGCGGGTTTTGAACAGGGCGCATTCCGGCGGCGTCTTGACGCC
>CAZZBE010000289.1:4381-6061 GCA_964652715.1 uncultured Desulfobacteraceae bacterium | reverse complement strand
TCCAGGTCGATGCCGATGGTCCGGCCGAACCCCCGGCAGGCGTCGCAGGCCCCCGCCGGGCTGTTGAAGGAGAAGAGATTGGGGATGGGCGGCCGATAGGCGATGCCGCAGTCGGCGCATTCCAGCTTGCCGGAAAAGGCGAGATGGCCGTCGGGCGGCAGCCAGACATCCACCCGGCCCCCGCCGAACCGGAAGGCCTGTTCCAGGGAATCGACGGCCCGGCTGCGGGCGTCCGGCTTGATGACCAGCCGGTCCACCAGGACGCTGGGCGCGTCCCCGGATTTCTCGGGCGTCCAGTCGTCCAGATCCCGGACAGCCCCGTCGATCCAGAGCCGGTCGAAGCCCATCCCCTGGAGATAGGGCTTGACCTCTTTCATCTCGAAGCCCTCCAGGGAGAGGGGGAAGGTGATGACGGCCTTTGTTCCCTCCGGTTCCTTTCGCAACCGCTCCCAGATGGCCCCCGGCGTCTCCGGGACCACCGGCCGGCCGCACCCCCGGCAATGCAGCATGCCCAGCCGGTGAAAGAGCAGCTTGGCGTAATCCGTGATTTCGGTCATGGTCCCGACGGTGGACCGCGACGTCCGCACCGGGTCCTTCCGATCGATGGCGATGGCCGGCGGAATGGCGCGGATTTCGTCCACCTGGGGCCGGTCCATCCGGTCCATAAACTGCCGGGCGTAGGGCGAAAAGGTCTCCACATACCGCCGCTGCCCCTCGGCATAGAGCGTGTCGAAGGCCAGGGACGACTTCCCCGACCCGCTGGGTCCGGTGATCACCGTCAGCTTGCGCAGCGGGATGTCGATGTCGAGGTTCTTGAGGTTGTTCTGTCGGGCGTTGCGGATTTGTATCGTTGGTTGGGTCATGGAAGTATTTGATATTTCGGTTGTTGCCCTTAGGGTTGTTTTTGTTTTCCGGTCCATATCGGATCTATAAGATAAGGCGATTACGGACTTTCACAAGGGGAGTTGCGTGGTGTGCGGCTATTTGGGTCGGGGCGAATCGAATTGCGTTTTGGGACATCGAAGTGTATGAAGGGAGAAGGGAACAACCGAATGAATTAGGAGTTATGACTACAAACACATGAGAAAGTGAGCCCTTCAACTTGAACCCCCTAAATACCGGCCGCATCATCGCCGAACATCGTCAGCTTTACGTCATCAACGACGGCGCCGAAAACCTCCTCGGGGAGGTCTCCGGTAAATATCTGTTCACGGCGGAACGCCCGGCCGATTTTCCAAAGGTGGGGGACTATGTCCGGTTTCTCCGCCCGGACGCCGAGAGCCGGGCGGTCATCCAGGAACTGGTTCCGCGCAACACCGTCATCTCGCGGAAAGTGGCGGGGGACAAAACCGCCGAGCAGATCCTGGCCGTCAACGTGGACGCCGTCTTCATCGTCATGGCCCTGGACGACGATTACAGCGTCCGGCGGCTGGAACGGTACCTGACCCTGACCTGGGACAGCGGCGCCCGGCCCGTGGTGGTGCTCAACAAGTCGGACATCTGCGACGACGTTGAAGACCGTCGCCTGGAAGTGGAAGAGGTCGCTTTCGGCGCGCCGGTGTGCGTCATCTCCGCGTTGTCCGAAACAGGCATGGACTGCCTGTGGGAGCAGATTCGGAAAAACGAGACGGTCTGTTTTTTAGGGTCGTCGGGCGTCGGCAAATCCACCATCATCAACCG
>CAZZBE010000289.1:1726-4281 GCA_964652715.1 uncultured Desulfobacteraceae bacterium | reverse complement strand
AGACGGTCTGTTTTTTAGGGTCGTCGGGCGTCGGCAAATCCACCATCATCAACCGGTTGCTGGGTGAGGATCGGCAGGCGGTCCGCGAAGTCCGAAGCGCCGACGCCAAGGGCCGCCACACCACCACGCATCGCGAACTCTTTTCCTTAGCATCGGGCGGATTTCTCATCGACACGCCGGGGCTTCGGGAGGTCCAGCTCTGGAGCGCGGACGACGGAATGGCCGCAGGGTTCCCCGAGATCGACGACCTCTCCGCCGACTGCTTTTTCGCCGATTGCAGCCATACGTCCGAAAAGGGCTGCGCGGTGGTCGAAGCCCTTGAAAATGGACGCCTCCCCCGTGAGCGATACGACAGTTACCACAAGATCCAGCGAGAGCAATTCTGGTTGAAGGAGAAACAAGAAACGGCTGGAAAGTTGAACCGGAAGCGACGATTCAAAGAGATTTCGAAGGAGATCCGGAAGTTTTATAAGGAGAGCCGGTAGTGTGCAGAGAACATAAGAATAGAAAAAACCACGAAGCGGCAAGACATCCCGGACCGGGGCATCGGCCTCGCCATGTAGTTTTGCGAACAACGCTCCTCTCGTTATCGCTGTTTCTGGCGTTGTCTCCCGCTGTGGGTGCAACATCCCCGCCGGCCGACTACAACTACCCCATCGCCGACCCCCTGAAAGCCACGGTGGCCGGGGCGCCGGGAGAAACCGCCCTCGACGGGATACCGGTTCTGGATCGCTATTTCCATGTGACGATCTTTCCCGACCGCCCCCTGCCGCCCCGGTTTCGCAACCTTCTGTCCCTCCCCTTCGGGCTGACGGCCCGGTCGGACCCGGCCCCTCTCATTTTCATCATCGCGGGAACCGGATCGGGACACGACGCCGGCGGGATGAAACGGCTCCGGAACATTTTTTACCGCGCCGGTTTCCACGTCGCGTCCCTGGGTTCGCCGTTCACCCGGCGGTTCACGGTGTCGGCTTCGACCTCCTCCATTCCGGGCATCGCCATGGACGATGCCCGGGATCTCTACCGCGCCATGCGACAGATCCAGGGTCTTATCGAGGAGCGGGAAATCCCGGTGACCGGATATCACCTGACCGGCTACAGCCTGGGCGGCTTCAACGCCGCCTTTATCGCGCATCTGGACGAAAAGGAAGGGCTTTTCGGTTTCCGCCGGGTCCTGCTCATGAACCCGCCGGTCAACCTGCTGGAGTCGTCGGAGCGGTTCGATGCGTTCGTGAAGCGCAACGTGGCCGGGCGGGCCGACCGGTTTCTCGACGGGCTCATGGAGAAGATGTCCGCCTATTTCCAGAACAAGGGCCGCGTGTCGGTGGACGACAAGTTCCTCTACGAGATCGAGACCATCGCGCCGCTTTCTTCCGGCGAACTGGAGGGACTCATC
This sequence comes from uncultured Desulfobacteraceae bacterium, assembly GCA_964652715.1. Taxonomy (GTDB): domain Bacteria; phylum Desulfobacterota; class Desulfobacteria; order Desulfobacterales; family JAABSP01; genus JAABTD01. The sequence goes on along the minus strand of CAZZBE010000289.1, from coordinate 2,885 downwards.
GGCATCGTCTTCCGGCTCTCCCTGGCCGACGTGCTGTTCGCCTCGGACATGATGAACGGCGGGGGCCACGTACTGCGGCCGGGGACGGTGCTGCGGGTGGGGGATTCCACCACGCCCTTTTTCCGCACCTGCCTCCGGTGGACCTTCGGGGATTACGCCCGGGAGGTGGTGCTGCCCTTCTGGCGGAAACGGCATCCCGGGGCGGACATGGCCCACCTTCGATCGCATACCGATCTGGCCCTCATCGCCGATTTTCTCCGGCGGGCGGACCATATCGGCCTTGTCCACAACGCCGACGACATCATCCTGAAGCCGGGCGACATCGACTTTCTGGCCGGCATCTTCGGGGACCGGGCCACCATTTACCCCAACGGCGGCCACCTCGGCAACATGTTCTACAAGCCCAACATCGACCACATGCTCCGGTTTTTTCAGCAAAAGGAGGGCGACCTGTGATCCGCCGATTCCGCCATGCCGTGTCCGCCCTCCTGCTGTTCGCCGTGATCCTTTCCGGCTGCGCCACCGGCGGCGGCCCCAAACCGCTCCCGCCGCCGGGCGCTCAAACCGTCGAACCCGACCATCTCGAGTTCCTCGAGGCCTACGACCCGCTGGAGCCCATGAACCGTCACATCTACCGGTTCAACATCCTGGCCGACCGGTACGTCATGGCGCCGGCCGTTCGGGTCTATGAATGGGCCATCCCCCGATACGCCCGGGACCGGGTGTCGGATTTCTTCTCCAACCTCGGGGACGTACCGGTCCTGGTCAATTGCATCCTCCAGGGAAAGGCGGACCGGGCCGCCACGGTGGTGGGCCGGCTGCTGGTCAACACCACGGCCGGGGTGGGCGGCCTGTGGGACATCGCGTCGAAAATGGAGGACCTGCCCAAATACACCGAGGATTTCGGGCAGACCCTGGCCGTCTACGGCCTCGGACCCGGGCCTTACCTGATGATCCCCCTCCTTGGACCCTCCACCATCCGCGACGCCGGCGGCCGGGTCGTGGACGGAGCGACGCGAAACAGCGTCACCGGGCTTCTGGGCGGCGACGCCGCCACCGACCTGGCCCTGTCGGTGGTGGACGGCCTGCAACTGCGCGCGTCCGTGCCCATCGGGTACGGAGGGCTGGATTCGTCCTTCGAGTACGAAATCCTCCGGAC
>CAZZBE010000289.1:0-1626 GCA_964652715.1 uncultured Desulfobacteraceae bacterium | reverse complement strand
TGCCCATCGGGTACGGAGGGCTGGATTCGTCCTTCGAGTACGAAATCCTCCGGACGCTTTACCTCGACATCCGGAACCTGCTCATTCACGACGGCGAATTCGTGGACTCCAAGGCGGGCGACAGGCGGGGGGCGCCGGAGAGCGAAAACTGACCCAATGGCGGGGCGACCCCGTTGCATGACAATCGGACAGCGCTTGGGCGAGGAGGCGTTTGCGCGGTGCGTTTATGGCGTTTTTCGAGTCGTTCAATAGAAAAGCCTTCCGGCCAGCGAACAGATGTCAATCATCCCCCCGCATGATTTTACCGAGTTCGCGTTGGGCTTTGGATGGTTTGACCGGCGCCTCCAGGGCCAACCAGAATCGTTCCTGTTCATCAGCGGTCATCTGCAGCACCTGTTTTCTGGCCTGCGCCACCTCCCTTTTCGCAGTGGGGACCAGCACTATCCGAATGTAATCGGACAATCCCACGTGACGCAGCTTTGCCGCCTCCTCCACAGCCCGTTTGCTCTGGGGATCCAATCTGGCCTGGAGCGTCGTTGTTGCCGTCGTATTTGCCATAATTCACCTCTCTGAGCAATGTACTGCAATTTGCATGCATTAATAGTCTAATAATGGAAGCTTGCCGTTTGTCAACAAGAGTTCTGAAATTTTAAACTAAAAATTCCGAAAAAAGGGAAAGGACGAATCATTAACAGGACATCCGTCCACGAATCGAATGGTGTTGACGCCCCCCTCTCCCGCGTACTAAAAAAACCGGAGGCCGAACAGAAAAGGGGAGTCCCCATGACACCAAATGGCCCACCCTCCGGCCGGCCGTTGCGTTTCCTGATCGTTCTGACCGCCATGTGCTCCATCCTTTCCGGCGGTCCCCCATCGGACGCCGGCACGACACCAAGCGCCGACGTGCTACGCCTCCGCTACTGGCAGGCCCCGACCCTTCTCAATCCGCACCTGAGCACCGGCAACAAGGACCAGGAGGCCAGCCGGCTCACCTACGAACCCCTGGCCAGCTTCGACGCCGAGGGGCGGCTGGTCCCCTTTCTGGCCAAGCGCCCAATTATATCTAAATCCCCGACCCCGGCTACACCGGCGACGACAGCTTCGACTTCGTCGCCAGCGACGGGACCGACACTTCGGAAACCGTCGCCGTCAACATCTCGGTGTCAGGTTCAGGCTCCGGTTACGCCGTTGTTTTTGACATCGGAGACGACTGCAAAAAAGGGCTTGAGGAAGCCATTGATGCTTTGCTGGGGGCGTCGGGGGTTCAGTAAGGTTTTTGTTTGATAAAGTTTGATCTGGCGCGGTTCCATCCATTCGTGATATTCTGACCCCGGCTTTTTGGGGAAAGGATCAATCCTTGCTTATCCCAAATCCTTGTAGTTCCTGCGTGATGAAGCCGGAGAAGACCCCATGACTGGCCTCCACGACGAATTTGAAAAAGAGACCGCCGGTCCGCACGACGCGGCCTTCAAATCAGCGTTCCAGAAAAAGCAAGTGGCCAAGAGTTTTTTAAAGCGATATTTCCCGAAAAAGATCGTGAAGCAAATCGATTTTCGGACCTTCACGCTCAACAACCGGAGCTACGTGGACGAAAAGCTGAAGGAAAAGCATTCGGACATCGTTTAC
>CAZZBE010000288.1:0-6067 GCA_964652715.1 uncultured Desulfobacteraceae bacterium | reverse complement strand
CGGGTCTTTCTAATTCGGCGCCTGCTTAAATACCGCATGGTCCGTTTCCTCCGGCGGGGGGACGATGAGTTCCGTCGCCAGTTCCATGTTCTTGACGTCCTCTTCGACCCATCGCCGGCGGATCGTGTAAAAAAAGAAAGCGAGGGTGCCGATGGCCAGCCCGGTTACCGTGGTGGTGAAGGCGATGACGAGGTCCGATGAAAGCCGGGTCATGTCGCCCTGCCCCAGCGCGGCCAGTCCCGTTCCCATGGGGATGAGGGTGCCGATGAGTCCCAGGGAGGGCGCCGCCCGGACCAGGATGCGCAGGCGGTCCATCGATTTCCAGAGCGCCAGCGTGGCGGTCTGGAGAAGGTTTTCCACCGCAACCTCCATTTCCTTTCCCGACGCGCCGCGGATCGCTTCTCGAAGGGTCTTGATATATGCGGTCACCCGGTGGGAGACCACGCCTTCGGCATTTCCCGTTTTCAGCAGTTCCGGCAACTTGTGGGGCGGATACTCGCGGAGCCGGGCCCGCTCCAGCCATTCGGCGAAAAAGGCGCCCGCGTGGGCGATGGTCAGGAGGGTCAGGGCCGCCAGGAGAAACAGCACCGGGTAGAGCAGGGAGGCGGAGACCAGATAGATGAAGGTTTTGAGCAGCGCCCCGATATCGGTCATGATCGCCTTCGGATGGCCCGGCGCTTGACGGCGAACCCGGCGGCAAAGGCCGCCGAGGCGCTGAAGCCGTAGAAAACCACCGCATCGACCGGCTGCGGCGGCGCTTTGGATGACGCCAGAGCCATGCGGTAGATCTTATCCGCATCGGTAAACTGGGGCATGAGGGTGACGGACAGCAGGAAATAGACGGCGATAAAAATCATGGCGCCGCCCAGAAGGAATTCCGGCGACGTGTTTTTCCCCGCATCTTTGTTTCCGAGGATGTGTGCGGTGGCCCAGGCGATGAGAAGAAAAGCCCCGTAGAACAAGCCGGTTGTCAAGACCGGCGCCTCCGGCTGGAGCGCCAGCAGAACGGCGAGGGATATGAGGACGACGGTGGCGCAGACCGGACAGGGCATGACCAGGAGAAGCCATGCCCGGGTTCGGTTTCCGCGGGCTTCTTTGCGCCGGAGCAGTCGAATTCCCCATAACAGAAGCATGGCCGCCATGAGCAGGTGAACCAGCATGCCGGATTGAAGCCAGGTTTGAATCGCGGGCAGATGGCGCAACAGATCGACGGATTCCAGCAGCCAAAGGGCCGCGGCGAATACCAGGCCGTAAACGGCGGCGAATCCGGCCCATGTCAGGCGCCGCCGGCGATTGGTTTTTGCTCCGGCAAGGCCGTAATGGAGCCCCGCGCCGCTCTTGACGGCGAACACGCCGATGCTGAAAAGAACGCCCAGGATGAGACTCTTGTATTCCATCCGTCCTCCTTGGGGCGAACGCAAGGTTCGCCCCCGCCGATTACGCGCTTCCGCGCCGCGCCCCCCACGCCAGCAGGCCGATGATCAGCAAAATCAGGATCGACGCGGCCCACTGAATGCCGGACGAGGTCAATTCGGTGGTTTTGTCCGTTTGATTCATGTCTTCCATTTTATAGCCCTCCACGGTTTGGGCCGAAGCGCCGGCCGGTTCGTTCGGCGCCGCCTGTCGGGCTTCCGTTTTCCGCTTTTCCGCCGCATCCGATGGCGCGTCCGCCCTGGATGGCGATATCCCGTCCCGCAGCTTTTCCAGCAGGGCCGTGCGTTCCGTCACCTGCTCGGCAAGCGGCTTTCGGGCCGTTTGTTCGACGGCCAGTTTGAACCGCTCCACCATTTCCGGCGACAATACGCCGGGGATGGAGATCAGATTCACGACCATCTGGTTCAGGAGCGGGTTGTTGCAGGTGTGATCGCAGCAGGCCACGCCCTTTTCCACGACATTCACGGCGTATTCCGCGGCGAGCTTTTTCGTCGCCGCTTCTTCTGCGTTCCAGTAGTCTTTGCGGACCGCTTCCAGCATCCGGGCGGTCATGGACTGATACGCCCAGGGATTTTCCCGGTTGAAAAACGTCTCCATTTCCTGGCCGTACTTGTCTTCCACATACACTTCATAGCTCTGTTCCCACAGGCTTTCGTCCACCGCGCCGGGGGCGGTCACCTGCCATCCCCACATATTTTCCATGAACTCGGCCATCTCCCGGGCGCCGGCGTAGTTCTCCTTTTTCATCCCCTCGATCCATTTCGGGTTGAGATAACGGGTTCGCATTTCCCGGCCCAGGGTGGCGGCCAGCGGCTCCACATGACCATCCCCGGTGGCGCGCTGCATGGAGACGAAGACCTCGGGGTCCTTGCCGGACGCTTTTCGCACCGCCATGCTCAGCCCGCCCAGGTATTGGAACATGTCGTCGTTGTCCATGGCGCCGTAGAGGTTGGATGAAATGGTATGCACCGCGGCGTCCACGGACTTGAGGTGTTGCCGGAAGGGTTCTTTCATGGGTTCGCCCCAGATGTCGGCGGAATAGCCGAAAGACTGCATCCGCACGAACCCTTGTTCCGCCACGACGTCGTCCTCCTCCCACAGCCCGCTGTTGCCGGCGAAATCGTCCACTTTGGTCCCGTAAGCGCCGGGCGGGGCGCTGTAAAGCCGAACCAGGGACATCCGCTTCGCTGTCTCCGGGTCATGCCCCCGGTCGATGAGCGCCGTCTCCACCGCCCGGGAATGTTTTCGGATGAAATTCTCCAGGTCGGTCATGGTCGCGGCTTTTTTCACCGCCTTGTCGAGCATCAGCGCCACCAGGGGGAAGGTGTCCCGGAACAGCCCGGACATCTGGAGCAGCACATCGATGCGGGGCCGGTTCAGCTCCGCCGCCGGGATGGGGACCACGTCCGCCACCTTGTCCCGGTGGTCCCAGACCGGCCTCATGCCCATGAGGCAGAGGGCCGTGGCCACGTTGATGCCCTCGTCCCGGATGGTCTCCACCGACCAGAGCACCACGCCCACCTGTTCGGGCCAGACCCCGTCGTGCTTTTCCCGGTAAGCGGCGATGATCTCCCGGGCCGCCTCGCTTCCCGCCGCCCATGCCTCCCTGGAGGGCGTCTTCTCCGGGTCGAAGGCGTAAAAATTCCGCCCGGTGGGCAGGCTTTCCGGGTTGCGGACCGGGTCGTTGCCCGATCCGGGCGGGATATATCCTCCGGAAAGGCCCCGGACCAGGGCGTCCATCTCCGACGGACCGCAGGCCCGGATTCGGTCCGCATAAACCGCCTCGGTTTCGCCGCCCCGTTTTGCCATGGCCCGCGCGGTTTCCGCCAGGGCGTCGTCGGACGGCGATACGCCGAAGGTATGCAGGCCGTAGGGGATCATTTCGGTTTTGAGCTCCAGCAGGTAATGTTCGATTTTCTCCAGCGAATCCCCGGTAATGGATTCAAGTCCCAGGTCTTTGTCCAGACCCAGGCGAGTCGTCATTTCCGCGATCCGTTCCAGCCGGGCGGCCCGGATCGGCTCGGACGCCGCGGTCTCGAATTCGCCGATCAAGGCGGTGAGGGTCGCGTACTCCTCATACACCCCGCCCCGTTTGAACGGCGGCACGGCGTGATCGATGATCACGCCCCGTCCCCGTCGCTTGGCCTGAATGCCTTCGCCCACGTCGTCCACGATATAGGGATAGAGGCTGGGGATGTCCTGGATCAGCACTTCCGGCGGGCATTTTCGGGAGAGTCCCGCCTGTTTGCCCGGCAGCCATTCGTGGGTGCCGTGGGTGCCCAGGCTGATCATGGCGTCCGGCTCGACTTCGCGGTGCAGCCAGTAGTAGAAGGCGTTGTACTGGTGGTGCGGATACAGCACCGTGCTGTGGTAGAGTTTGTCCGGATCATCGCCGAACCCGCGCACCGGCTGCGGGGCGAGAACCAGGTTGCCCAGACGAATGCAGGGGATCACGAACCGGCCGTCCTTGACCATGATCCGCGTCGTTTCGGGGGCGCCCCAGTCCCGGTTCACCTTTTCCTGGAATTCCGGCGGCGTTTGTGAAAACCACTGGCGGTAGTCCGCCATGGGGACCAGGGCCGCGTTTCCGGCCGCAAGAAGATCGTCCAGTTCCGCCGGCGCCCAGGAACCGATGTTCCGCCCCGATTTCAGGAGCAGGTCCTTGACCGTCTCCTCGGTGAATTCCCCCTCGATGCGGTAGCCTTCGGCCTTGAGGCGCTGGACGATGCGGTGGATGCTGCGGAACACATTGAGGTAGCTGGCCCCGATGTTCTGCTTGCCGGCCCCGTGGTTGTAGTAGATCAGCACGATCTTCTTGTCCTGGTTCGGCTTGCGTTTCAGGGTATGCCACCGGGCGGCCCGCCGGGCCAGCATTTCCACCTGGTCCTGGACCGGCATGTACCGGAAGGCGTTGATTTCCGGTGAAACGGCGGTTTCCCGCTCTTTTACGCCCACCACCGTCGGCTCCACCAGCCCGCTGATTTCCGGGTTGGAGAACTGGAAGGCGAGGCCCTGGGGGGGAATGCCCTGCGCTGATTCCCGCCACTCGGAGCCGGATGCGAAAAAGAGGTTCTGGGTGTTGAGCACCGGCGCGTTCGCCTTTTCCAGCACCGGCAGCAGATCCACCGTGAACATGGAGCTGAACTTGAAGGCGAAACCGGTGATGGAGCCCAGGTTCCCGGAAAGGGGCGGAGTGGTGACCAGCCGCTCCAGGGTCTTGTCCCAGTCTTTCATCTCCCGCATCCAGGTCACGGTGTTGATGCCGTTGGCTTCATAAGCCCGGATCAGGGCGTCCACCGGCGCTTTTTTCCCCTCCAGGGTGAACGTGGGAAAGATGACCATGAGATTCCAGAGGGCGTCCTTTTGGAAACGGCCGGTAGAACGGCGCCAATCCGCATAGCTCGAAAGGTCGGGGAAGAGACCGGGCGCATCCGGATGATAAAGGGCGTTTTCCGGCGGAATCATCGGCGGGGCGTATGCGGTGTCGATTCCCAGGTCCCGGTTCGCCAGAAACCGCACCATGTCGGCGATGTTGGAAGCCGAAGTGTAGTCGAAATAGGCCCGCGCGGCGCGGTCCATTTTGAATCCGGCTTTCAGAAAATCATCGGTGCGGCTGGAACGCCGCACCGCGTAGATCCGGACATCCGGCTTCATGACGGCCCGGTGTTCCAGCAGCCATTCCGAGGGCTGGGACTGCATGATGTCCACCACGGCCACGTCCATGGTCCGGACAAACGCCGCGAAATCGGGGCGGTGGATAGCCGCATCCGTGAAAATACGGATATCGGTGTCCGCAAGATCCACCTCCGCCAGAGCGTGAACGCAGGTCAGCGCGTCCGAATCTCCGACGAAAAGGCCGATGGCGCCGGTTTCGGCGCGAACCGGCCCGACGGCGCAAAGCAGCAGGAGACAGCCGATGACCGCGATCAGGGGCCAACGACAAAACGCTCTTTTCCCATTGCCGGCATCTGAAATGTCAACAACCATCACCTCGCTCCCGCAATAACCTGGAGCAACCCCAGCACGTCGGCGAGGGTGATTTTTCCGTCGCCGTCATAGTCCCCCGGAACCGGTTCCGGTTCGGCATGATGTCTCACGGCAACGGCTTCCAGATCCAGACCGGCGGTGGTCGCTGTGGGGTAAGGGTCATAAATGACGTCGCCGCCCGTATCCCGGCAGGACCCGTCGCCCACGATGTCGATGAACCTGACATACGAAATTCGGTCGGGATCGAGATCGTCGGCGGCCGCCAAATCATCCAGATCAAAGGGCGTGCCGAAACCCTGACGGTATTTGGACGCCAGCCCGTCGACATTGGTCGGGTCGATGGTCCCGAACCCGCCGACAGGCGCCGGCGTCAGGGAATCGTTCGGGAAGCGGTGGAAAGCGTTTCCGTCCGAGGAGGCTTCGACATAGGCGAGTTCCAGGTATGCGTCGCTGAAGCCGTTTTCGAAAACGGCGAAATCCCAGCCCGGCCCGTTTGAAACGGGCGGATCGAACACCATGACGATGCCGCCGCCCCGGCCGAGGCAGACAATATCGAAGGAATCGCCGACCGCCGGACCCACCGCTTTTTCAGGCGTTTGCCAACCCGCATCCACATCCTCGCCCGGATGGTAGTCGGTCCAGCCCG
>CAZZBE010000287.1:0-6121 GCA_964652715.1 uncultured Desulfobacteraceae bacterium | reverse complement strand
GTCAGCATGAGCCGGAGCACATTGACGCCGATGGCGATGGGGACCGCCGAAAAGAAAAGCAGCCATTTACCGGGTTTGCTCAAATCGACAAACCAGGCGAACGCGGCGCTCAGGGCCAGAAGCGACACCAGGGATCGCAGCCCCGAACAGGCGTCGACGACCTCCAGCGTTGTGCTGGGAAGGTGGAGAATATTGCCCTCCCGCAAAATGGGGATGCCGATGAGATCGACCACCCCTTCCGTTACGGCGGCGGCAAACAACTGAAGCGGAAAGGCGATCTGGTTCCAGATGATGGACGGCAACGGCACCATGAAGATCAAATAGGCCAGGGGCAACAGGATTTCTTTGGTGATGCCTTTGCCGAGAAGATAGAGCGACAGCCCCATCAGCGTGACGATAATGGAAACCCGCATGACGAACAACTCGGCGCCGACATTGCCGACGATATGCATCCCCATGCCGGCGGCGAGCACCAGGAGGCCCAGCATGTTGGGGGTTGCATCGTACTCCGAAAGCTTATCCCGCTTTTGCCATATCATGTATCCGGCGATAAAGGGGATGAGAAAACCGTGGGAGTAGTTGTCGTCGGACGCCCAGTCGCCGATCAACTTGAGGATCGTATGATGGAACACAATCAGGAACAACGCCGAAAGGGCCGTTATCTGACCTATATTTATGGCGAGTTGCCGGTTCATCCAGCGCCCTTTCCGCATCAGGAGGGAATATAGTTCGACAGCAGGGGGATGAGTCTTTCCCCGAACCGTTCGATGGCCGCCGCGGCGGTCTCTTCGTCGTCATCGACGACCGGCGTGATCAGCCGGACAAAGGAGCCGTCGGTCCGGTTCCGAAAGATGGCATCCATCACCAGGTAGATTTTCTGGCTGTATTCAGAGGATATAATCCGGCCCCTGGACTGAAACCAGTAAAGAACGATCTGCTTCTGCTTGCCTTTCTCCAGGAGGAGCTGCCGAACCGTCGCCTTGCCGCCGTCTCCGATGGAGAGGGTTTTATCGGTGGTCCGGGTGATGTTCCACCCGCCCCCCGGCATACAGTTCCGGGGCGAATGGATGATGTCGCCCTCTCTCTGGCTGCCGTAGAATCCAACATATAACTGAATCAGTCGGTTGTCCGGCCCGAAATAATTGGCCAGGAAAGAGTCGTCTACCCCCAACACCTCGTAAATTCTGTCGTCGAATCGATCCGAATTGCCCTTCCACTCGCCGATTTGGGTCGGAAACGTTGACAACGGCGTGGTGCTGGGGACGGCTTCGGCCTGGCTGACATAATTGTGCAGCACCAGGGTCAGGGCCATGAGCACGCATGCGGTTACTGTGTGGCGGATATCCATGATTTCACCTCACTGTATGGTGCGAAAGGGTCTGGAAGGGGTCATTCTCAGTTCGAAAACAACCCTGTTCTCCTGATAATCGTCATCGTTATCCCTGGCGTCAACTTCCCTGTGGTATACGCCGAGAGACATGCGGAGCCATTGGGTCAGTTCATAGGACAGGTTCGACCCGATGCTGTAGCTGTCCTCCGTCTCCGTCGGATCATCGGAATCCACCGTTTGATAGCGCAGGTTCAGGCTCAGGAAAAGCGGTTCCCGGATTTGCCAGGAAAGATCCGCCCCGGCGCCCATGGTTTCGTCGGTCCTTTCCGGCGTTATCTCCTTGAATTCATCAAGACGCCAGAAGGCATCGATGCCGGCGTCGAGATACCGGGTCAACGGGTATCGCCAATCGCCGTCCACCTGATAATAGGTGCTCAAGCCCAGATTCTCGCCGTCGAAATAGGATTGCTGGTATCCGGTGCTGGCATTGAGCCCCAGGGTTGCCCGCTTAAACGTCTTGCCGAGGGCGATGGATGCGGAAAGATCCGAATTTTCGCCGCCCGCCTCGGTGGTCTGGATGAAATAACCCGCCTCGACGAGGAGATTCAAGGTTCTGGAAATCCGTGCATCGAATCCGGTCGACAGCCCGTAAATGCGATAGTCTTCCCCATCTCCCCGGTATTGGGTCAAGGTCTGCCGGTAATTTGCGAACCCCCTGAACCGCCTGGTGAACATTTTGCTCAGACCGGCCGTTATCACCCATGTCTCGACATCCGCGGTATCGCCTTCAAATTGCCCCTTGGTATAGGCGACGCCGGTTTCCAGGTCGATCCGATAGGGCTCGAACCGGTGAACGTAATTGACCGAGGGCGTATGGGCAATGCTGCTTTCGGTCTCTTCGTCGTCGCTGTCGATCAAGCTGTGCCCGTACCGGATCTGGAGGCTGTCGTATCTCCCGAACCGGTGCGTCATCGCCAGATTCGCGGTATTTCGATACAAGGTCTCCCGGTTGCGGTTTTCCAGTGGATCGCCCACCGCCGTCGGTTCTTCGGTTTGAACCAGGCTGTCGCTGAAGGACAACCGGGTCCGCTTCGACAGGTCGGTCTCCCCGTCAAGGGCGAGCCGCTGACGAAATGCGTTCTGATCGCTGGATTCCGAGTAGATGCTGTATCCAATGTTATAGGACAGGGACGCCGTCCCGTGCTCTCCCGCTATATCGGTTGTAAATCCTGGTGAAATCACCGTAACAAAAGAGGCGGTCCGGTCCTCGCCGGTCAAATCGACATTGTCGGTATATTCGGTGTTGATCCGCAATTCAGGGATCATATCGATCACCAGCGGAAACGCGGCCGTTTCCGTTATCGCCAGGATTCCAACCACCGCGACCCAAAGCCTCATCGGCGATGTCAATGCCCGGTTCACCGGCATCAGGGGACCACGATGGTATCATTGGATTCTATCCAGATATTCTGGCGCAGCAGACCTTTTTTATTGATCAAATCATAATAATTGATGTTGATGATTTTTTCTTTTCCGTTCTCATGGCGGATGAGGATAATCTCTTTCTTGTTGGCCCACTCCGTAAACCCCCCCGCCAGGGCGAACGCCTGGAGGATGGTCAGCGGTTTGGTCATCGGATGAACCCCGGTGCTGGCGACTTCTCCGATGATGTAAAACCGCTGGCTGCCGGCATTTTTCACCGTGACCGTCACCAGCGGGTCTTTGATGTAATCCTGGAGTCGGGACTGAATCGCCTCCTTGAGTTCCATCGGCGTCCGTCCCTTGGCTTCGATGTCGCCCAGGAGCGGAAACGTAATCATGCCGTCGATCCGGACCATGACCTCTTTGATCAGATCCGGCTCTTTCCATGTAACGATTTCCAACAGGTCGCCACTGGATATCCGATACGTGTCGGCATCGATCGGCTTTGTCGGGGTTACCGCCTCTTGTTCCATAGGCTTTTCGAGGCTTTCCGACGGTTTTTCTTTGTGGACCGAAGGTCCGCAAGCCGGCAGTGAAACGAACAGGATCATGGAAACCAGCAGGAAGCTTCTGTTCATTCTTTTTTCCCCATCATTTGATATTAAGATTCTATTAAAGACCTCCCCCTTCCCTCTCAGGGAAGGGGGCCGGGGGGTTAGGTTTACCGCGCCCCTCTCCCAAACAGAACGATTTTAACGGTACGGAACACAACGACCAGATCAAGCAGGAACGACACGTTTTTAATATAAAACAGGTCGTAATTCAATTTTTCGATGGCGTCTTCGACGGTCGCGCCATACCCGTAGTTGACCTGGGCCCAGCCGGTCAGGCCCGGTTTTATGGTGTGGCGCTGGTGATAATACGGGATGATCCGTTCCAGTTCCTTGACAAATTTATCCCGCTCCGGGCGCGGCCCCACGAAGCTCATGTCGCCTTTCAATACATTCCAGAGCTGGGGCAGTTCGTCGACGCGCAACTGTCGCAATCGTTTTCCGACCCGGGTGATGCGGGGGTCGTCTTCATCCGCCCATACCGGTCCGGACAGTTCTTCGGCGTTTTCCAGCATCGACCGGAATTTGTAGATATTGAATATTTTTTTTCTCCTCCCGACGCGCTCCTGGGAATAGATAACAGGTCCTTTTGAATCGATTTTGATCAGCAGGGAGACCAGGATCACGATGGGCAGGCTCAGTATCAGCAGGATCAGAGAGAACAGTACATCCATGATTCGTTTAATGACAAGTTTTATATGTGATCGCTTAAACCCTTCGGAAAAAATCAGCCATCCCGGGTTAACCAGGTTGACCAGCAGCTTTCCGGTCAGCATTTCATAAAAGGTGGTTCCCTCCAGCACATCGATGCCGCCGATCCGGCAATCCAGCAATTCCTCAACGGGAAAACCGCCGCGTTTTTCTTTCAACGCCACGATAATTTTTGAAATATCGTTTTTTTTCGCAAATTTGAAAAGCCCGCCCTCGATATTGTTTTTGAGAAAAAACGTCGTGCCCGGTTGCCGCGTCCCGACCTCGTCATGGGGCCCTTCCAAAACAACGCATGCAATGGCGTAGCCGCAATCGATTTTGTCCGAAATGGCGTCATGAATATCCCGCGCAAGATCCCCGGAGCCGAGAAGAATGATTTTCTGATTGAACATGCCGCGGTCGAGCATCTTTGTATAAAGAATGCGCAGGGAAATAATGAAGACGATGGACAAGGCGATGGAGGGGACGAAAATGTCCGTTTTGACAATGACGACGGGGAAAATGAAGTAGGCCAGGGAAAGAATGATGGTGGCGGAACCGATGGCCTGCAAAAGCCGCAAACTCAAGTCGCTGAAATCGCCCGGATTGCTAAAATCATACAAATCGTTGTAATACAATGCGATCTGGCATACCGATGCGATCAGAAGCGCCTTGGCCAGTACTTCGGCGGTAAAAACGCCGGATTCGGTTCCCCCTTTTACCCAGGCGGCGAATACCACGGAAGCCAGAATCACCAGGCTCTCCGTCATGATAAAGAAAACATTCCGTATCGGGTAATACTGTTTCAGTAACCTTAACATTATGCCGGCATGGATCCATTCGCCCGTTGTTCGAATTTTAAAAGCTGAACATCATCTATGTTCCGGGGAACTATCAAAAAAATTAAAGCCCGTCAATCACCGTAGCCATAGTATTGTTTTTTCTTTTTCCAGAAATCCACCGCGGAATTGCACTGGTTGATGACGATGGATGCAATCTTGTCCTTTCCGATGGTCTCCACCAGTTCGGCGATGGATTCACGGGGCGTTTCGCCGTATTTCGCCACAAGGATCACGGCGTCCACTCGCCCCGCGATGGCGTTCGTTTCCGCCGTGATTCTGGATGGGGGCGCGTCGATGATGACATATCGGTCATCGTACCGGTTTGAAACCTCTTCGATCAACGCTTCCATTTTGTTGGAGGAGAGAAGCTCCGCCGGGTTCGGGGGAGGAGAGCCGGCCGGCAAAACGGTCAATTTGGGAAACATCGTTTTCAGCAACACGTCGGCAAGGGACGTCTCCTTCCGCAGGTAGTCGCTGAGTCCGGGGGCGCGCCTGCGACCGATCATCTTATGAATCGACGGCTTGCGCATATCGCAGTCCATCAACAGCACATGCTGATCGATGCTCTGGGCGATGCTGACCGCCAGATTGGCGGATACAAAGGATTTTCCCACCCCCCGGAAGGCGCTTGTAATCATGATGGATCGGGCCGGGGTTCCGGATGCCGGGAACAAAAGTTTGGTCTTTAAAATGCGGAACTGCTCGGCTTCGTAGGAATCCGGGCGGTGCAACGAGATCAGCTTTCTGTCGATGGGGCCATGGCCGGCCGGTCGGTCTTGGCCCGCTTTTTCGGCTTTCTTTTTTTTACGGCTTCGAAAGAATTTCATTTAAATCGGAATATTCACATAGTTCCGGAGCATCGCCACGGTCTGATCGAAGCCCTTCATCGTCAACAACGCGAACCCTAAAAACAGCGCCAGGGCAATGGACATGGAAACCAGGCTCAACGACCAGTTGGCATACCGGAACATCTTCTGCCGGGGGGTATAAATTTTGGGGATGAACACGATCTCCGTTTTGTCGCCCGAGATGGCCTCGATTTCATCGGGGTCGCGCACGGCGCCGTCCAGAAAGCCGAACAGAAAAATTATCCCGCCGCCGATGCCGAACCCGGCGGCGGCGAACAGCAGAAACAGCTTTTTTTCGTCCGGTGAAACGGGTTTTTGGGGGGTTTTGGCGTAATCCAGTATCTGGAACCGGGTTCCTTTGGACTGACGTTCCATGCT
>CAZZBE010000286.1:0-6131 GCA_964652715.1 uncultured Desulfobacteraceae bacterium | reverse complement strand
GAACAGCTTAACGAACAGGTATTCAAAATGCAAGAATACCCGATGGCCCATCCGGGAATCAAGTTGCCGTTTCACGTCCTTTCGCCATCGCGTCCGGTCCGAGAGCAACACCACTGGAACCAACAGCGCGTCGGGATGAGCTTCGATCATATATTTTTCAGCCGAATGAACTTGTCGTACAGCGTGTGGCCGATGGGCATCATTTTAAGCAGCGTTTTGAGCATTAACCACTAAGCGTTTTCCCAAAACGAATAACGCTTCATCAACTTGGCCAATATGAGATTTATGATCCATATCAAGCAAACAACGGATTTTTTTTTCACTTACACCTAATCTCTTACTTATTTCGGCACATGTTACATTTGCTTCACGCATTGCCTGGTACAATGCCACCTTAGCCGAAACCAACGGCGGCAACACAATTACTTTTTGGCCAGGCTCCGCCAGCGACGGTTTGGGGATATTCCGATTTTCATTAATATATCCCCCCAACGCGGCAATAAGACAGTCTGAAGCTTCGGACATCGCCTCATTTACTGTCTCTCCATCGGTTAAGGCTTCGGGAATGTCTGGAAAAGCGACCAGGTAACTCCCATCATCTTGCTCAGCAATATTGAGAGGATATTCAAAATTCATAAGTCCCCATTATTCTTTTTCGATATCTGTAATTTCTAGACCAAGCTGGTTCAGCATGGCGTTGAGCAGTCCTTTTCGGATATCCTGTCTAAGATCCTTGACCGTCGTAAATTTTGAGCCATAATAAAGACGGCCGTGACTGCCTTTTCCATGCCTCGATTCAAAACGAACTATAATTCCTTGTATTTTCCCTACCCTTTGAACCCGTCTGATGGATTCTTTGCCATTCATGAAATCAATCATCACGCGAAAACAGCATATCATTATGTACCTGCCGAATCACCTCGACGCGCATTTCCGGCGGACAATCCATTTTCGGCGGCAAAATTTTAACCAGCGGGTTTTTTCGAGTGAAAATAATCCCGTGCGTCATAATTAAACAGCTTAACGAACAGATATTCAAAATGCAATAACACCCTGCGGCCCAGGCGGAAACCGATTTCCCGCTTCACATCCTTTCGCCACCGCGTCCGGTCCGTGAACAACACCGCGGACCAGCCACAACAGCAGTTGCTCTCTCGAATTCAAACAAAACCACTGCTCCGGACGCCGCCGCCGTACAAACTCGTCGATGGCGCGGTTATGCGCCGCCGTGCGCTCCTCCATATCCTTGATTTCGATCCGGAATCCATCCCCGGCGTCCGGGCCGGAAACAGGGGCGGCGGGGAAATTTCCGGACAACTCCACCTGAGGGGACACGCCCAGCCGTCCGCTTCATTCTGTGTTTTATGCCCTGTGTTTCACAGCGAATGTCGGCTTCCGAGTATAACCGTTTGCCTCGGAAATTTCCACTTCGGACCAGTCAATGCCCGAAAACATGGAATTCCGCTTCTGGAGTTCGGTTCGTGAGAATCTCCCGCTTACCAGATCAATAAAATCCTGATTACGCCGAAGCCTCTTTTCTTCGGCACGCTTATGAGGATCAAGTTTCTGAATGTCCATAATTCATCTCTTCTGAAATTTTTCCCGTTTAGTGTCGAGAATCTCTCTCATCTGAGGATATCTGCGTATTACAAACAATTCACCGAGACGCGGGTCTTCCGGTACCGCTTTGAATATGTCCGTCCCGTAATCAGCGAAAAGTGATATCCCCGATATGGGATTCCGGGCGATACGAAAGACGGCTTCGATCTCTTTCAGTGACTGACGCCGCCGCCCTTTGTCAAGCAGATGTGTTATCCGCCTGTTCATCACCTCGGTCGCAAGCATGAGCCGGTTTAGCGAATGAGGGTCGCCGCGATGCAGACCGACAGCTCCGCCCAGAAATTCAGAGCCTGTCCTCCCACCAGGGTGACTTTCTCAGAATTGGGAAGAGACACTATGAACTGATAAATATCTTCAAACGATAAGGACATAAGACTCTGTGTTCATCACTCGGCGGAAAAGCGATGGCCGGATCGGGTTCTGATCGTAACGAGCTAATTATATCAATGATGCGAACCGATTTCCAGGACCGTTGTCAGCGCCTCATCCACCGATATGGCCGCCATACAGTCGAATTCGCCGCTGCAAGTCGGTCGACGCCGACATGGAGAGCATTCGCGAGGATGATAAATCACGGCCGTCGTTTCCCGTCCGGTCTCCAGATAGGGTCGGGTGGCCCCGAAAAGCGCCGCGGTGGGACGGCCGAAGGCGGTTCCCATATGGGTCAGGCCCGTATCCACCCCAACGATCAACGCCGCATCTTGCAACACCGCCATGCTCTGCCCCAGGGTCGTCGCGCCGGTCAGATCATGGAGAGCATTCTCCGCGGCGATTGCAATGGAGCGGGCCGCGGAAACATCATTGGGTCCGCCCAGCATGACGACCGGAAGCCCCATGCGCTTCCGGATCTCTCCGGCCAGGGCCGCCCACCGGTCCGCGAACCAGTGCTTCTGGGGTCGGGTCGTAAACGGACAAATGACCGCGTACCCGTCATCGATGCCGGCCGCTCGCAACCGATCCCCCATCGCATCCGCATCCTCGGCCTTGACCGCCAGTTCGGGGAAAAAGTCATCGACAGATAGACCGATGGTCTCCATCATATGGCGGTATTCCGAACTCATCCGCCTGGCGCCCGGCCCCCGGGAAACGATCTCCGTCATGAGAAATCGGCCCGGTTCCCGGGAGTCGAAGCCAACCCGGCGCGTCGCGCCGGAAAGCCGCGCCAGAACTCGGCTTCTCAGCAACCCCTGGGCGTCCAGGACCAGATCGAACCGCTCGGACCGGAGCTGTCGCCGGAGCGACCGGATCTCCCGGAACAGCGCCAAAAGCCGCCCCCCCTTCAGCATCTGTCGCCACCGCCCCTTGTCCCAGAAAATCACGCCGTCGAGTTCCGGGTGATGCAGCAAATCCGCCATGGATGGTTCCGCCAGCCAGACGATCCGGGCCTCCGGGAAGCTCCGGCGCAGGGTCCGGATCATGGGAGACGCCATGACGATGTCCCCCGCGGCGCTGGGGCGGATGATCAAAATCCGCTTCATCCTAATCCGCCTTCGGCAAATCGATGAGCGCGCCGTCGAAACTGTATCCGAACATCTCGATATCCGGGCGGAAATGGTCGGCGATCAGTTGCGCGGTCCGGTCGGTGTAATACGCCCGGCAATCCCGCCGGTCCGTTGCCCGGCGCTTGTGGGGGAGTTTCGGCGTCCGGATGCCGATCCGTTGACAGGCCGTCTCGAAATCCGCCGTCAGATTTTCATACCGCCCGATATAATCGACGATGATGTCGCCCCGCAGGTCGATGAGATAATCCGACTGCAGTTCGATGGACGTGTCGATGTGGAACTGGTAGGGCCGATTCGGGTCCAGTTTCCATCGCAAAAACGTCTCGAAATCATCGATGTCGCCCATGAGACGGGGCCGCTCCCGCCGGATGTGATGGAACGAACTCACCTGAAGATCCCAGGGATTGCGGACAAAGGCGAATTTAAAGAGTTTGTCGAAGAGTTCCCTGGGCAGCATTTCACAGGCCGCGATGGCTTTGGCGTGCCGGGGCGGTTTGCACGCGATGCGGTGTCCGGCGAGTCCGCTGATCCGGCTGCAAACCGCCATGGGAATCCGATAGGGGTCCCGCCATTTATACCGGTTCAACGCGGCCCGTATACTGGTGCCGCCGGTTTTGGCGATGTGGACGAAGAGAAAATTATGGGCCGGCGACAGCAACATCGGCTGAATTTCCAATAGAACCTTTTTGCCTGGATGCCGTGTTCGGCCGTTTCAACAGAAGGTCGCGATACCGCCGGCTGCTGGCCGCCATGCTGTACTCGACCACGGCATCTTTTACCATTTCCCCGTCCGGCGGATTTTCCAGAGTTTCGACAATGGCGCCCGCCAGGGCCTCGGCATCCCCCGGCGGGACCAGCCTGCCGTAGCGCCCGCCCGCCAGTATCTCCGCCGGACCGCTGGGGCAGTCCGCGGCAACCGACGGCGTCCCCAAGGCCAGGGCCTCCACCAGCACGTTGGGGGCGCCCTCCCAGATCGAAGAGAGGGCGAAAACGGACGCTTTTGCCACATGGGCATAGGGGTTGTCGACAAATCCCGGAAGATCCACGTCCTCCGCAACGCCCAATTCTCCCGCCAGGCATTCCAGCTTGGCCCGGTCGCGTCCCTCCCCCAGGATGACCAGCCGGCATGCACGGCGGCGTCGGACCCGGGCAAAAGCCCGGATCAGCGTCGGGAAATCTTTCTGCCGGGTCAATCGGCCGGAGCCGAGGATCACGGGCGGCCCGCCTTCCACGAACCAAGGATGGGAAACCGGCCGCGCCGCCAAAGCAGCCGTCCGGTCCGTGACCACCGGATTCGGAATCACCGTCATTCGCGCCATTGGAAGACCGGCGATGGCGCTCAAATCTTCAACGATGCCCCTTGAGTTGCCGACAATCTCATCGGCCCGCCCGTAAAAAAACCGGATCATCGACCGCCAGAGGGCCTTTACGATGCGGGGTTTTCCTTCCAGAGACGCCGAAACATGCGTGCCCATCCGAACCCCCAGCCGGGTCGGCGCGCCCGCCAGCATTCTGGCGGCGATGGCGATCCGATTGGCGCGGTCCTTGGCCGCCAGCAGGGCCGCCGGACGCTCCCGCTTCAGGTACCGGACCAGTTCCGGCAATGCGCTGAGGGCATGGGAGGCCCGCAATTTGACGATGCGGATATCGGGATGCGCCGTCGTCAAGTAGCGGCTCCGGTCCTTGATGAGCAGCAGATCCACCGGATGGCCCAGCGAGATCAGGCCTTCGCAGAGGTTAAGCATCATCCGTTCCACGCCGCCCTGGCCGGAAAACGACATGAAGACGGCGATCCTTTCATTTTTTTCCGGCAACAGCGCTTCCGCCTTTCAAACTCCCCGATGGTTGTCGATACCGGTCCGCCCCCTGCCATCGACCATGAAAATAACCATAACGGCGCCATTTTGTAAATGATTATTCCCTCCGAATGGAGACCCTGCTTCTTGAAGCCGCGCCCTTTGTTTGACAGCGCCATCCTTTTCAAGTATAGCCCTAAGCAAAAGAAAACAGACGGGAATCGACCTATGGACGATGCGGTTCAGAAACAAGCCGGGGCATTTATCAAACAGTGCTTTTACTATCTGGAATACCCGGGTCAAATGCCCGAAGGCTTCTGGAAGGACAAAACGGCCCGGCTCCACTCCATTATGTCCATGAACCCGGAGGAGCTGAAGGAATGCATCCGGCGCATCGAACAAGATCTGGATCAGTTCGAGGACCTGGTGCTGGACGAGACCCAGGAAAAGGCCCTGGGTCTTCTGCGCCCGCTGGCCCATCATCTCAAGCATGCGCTGGAAGACGAACTCGCTTTCCAGGAGCAGGAGACGGCCAAGGCCCGCGAGAAAAACCGCCGGGAGCTGGAGGAGGAGATCGAATTCGGCAGGATCACCCGCGGGCTGCCGGAACATCTTAAAAAACATAAGATCACCTTGGCCCTGCCCAAATGGATGGTGGATCGTCTGGCCGACGAGGATGGCGCCCCCGGAGACGTCATCGAACGGTATCTCTATCAGATCGGTTTCCGACCTCCCGGAGAGGAAGACGCCGAACCGCTGGAAGCCGAAGACATCGAAGTGATATCCGGTCCGGAAACCATCCTCACGTCGGTGCTGAAACACACCCTCGAATCGATCCTGCGGTTCTCCCGTCTGGCCCTTTCCTACGATTTTCCCAAACGGACGCTTATCAATTACATCCGGCTCATCGACAAGGCGGCCAGCCGGCTGCTGGATGAGATCGAAAAGGGGCAGTCCCGGTAGGCCCGGAATCGCGTAACCCGTTTAATTGTTATCGCACCGGCATAGACGATGGTTTCCGCCGCGGCGACCGGTTCCGTTTTCCCGCCGGCATACATTGCAGCGGTCGTCGCCGCACATCTGGCATGAAAAACAGTCCGCGCAATCATGTTTTTTGGCCTCGTCCGGGGGCTTTTCGGGAACATAAACCATCCCCGTCACCCCCGGCATTTCCACAAAGGGCATGGACGATCTCCTCACGTGATTTTGGTTG
>CAZZBE010000285.1:0-6143 GCA_964652715.1 uncultured Desulfobacteraceae bacterium | reverse complement strand
CAGACATCTTCAAAGGCGTCCGCCGAAGCAGCGACGCACATGTCGACGGGCAGGCAGGCTGCAACCACGCCCTCCGCCACGCCGATCTCTTCGGCCAGAGTCGACGGCAAAACATTCGGGTCCTCCGCCGCGGCGGCATTGACCCTTTTGCGAACCGCGTCGGTCATCAATTCGTCGTACATAACGGTTTTCCTCGTTTAGTGTTGTCGTTTCAGTCGGATTGCAGCAAATCCCGAACGGCGGGGTGAAAATTCCCCGCCGCGTTACCGTTTCTCCGCGTCTTCCCATTTCCGTGTCTCAACAAACGGCAGCCGCAGCGCGTAATCACAGGCCGAATCGATCAACTCCAGATCATGGGTGATCAACAGCACGCACGCGCCCCGGTCGGCGGCCCGGCGGATCGCTTGGGAGATGAGCCGCATGTTCCGCCCGTCCAGTCCGCTGGTCGGCTCGTCCAGGATCAGAATCTCCGGCCCTTTCACCATTCCGCAGGCGATGACCAGCCGCTGTTTCTCCCCGCCGGAGAGGGATTGGGGATGGCGGTCCGCCATCTCCGAAAGCCCGAAGTCGGCCAGGGTTTTCCGGGCCGTTTCGGCCCTTTGATCCTTTGGAATCCGGTGGGCGGACGACAGGATTTCATCTCGGGCGGTCTTCATGTAAAGTTGATGGTCCGCGTTCTGAAGGACGATGCTCGCCCGGTCGAGCAGCCGACGCGGGGTGGTCGGTTCTCCCCGGATCGACAATCGGCCGGACTTCATGCGCGAAAGGCCGGTGAGCAGCCGGGCCAGGGTGGTCTTGCCGACGCCGTTGTCCCCCAGCAGCCCGGTGACGCCCCGGGGCAGGGAGAAGGACGCGCCGTCGAAGAGTTCCGGCCCTCCCCGGTAGGCGAAGCGGAGACCATCGACGCGCACCGGGCCCTCGCCGCCGGTCGCCGGCAGCCGGGCTCGCGCATCGGTCACGCGGGCCCGGCGAAGTCCGGCCGCCGCCCGCAGTCCTTCATCCGACAGAATCGAAAAATCCCCCTTTGCGACAATGCGTCCCCGGTCCATGACCACGGCCCGGTCAACCACCGATTCGAGCCAATAGAGCCGGTGATCGACGATGACCACGGCCATGCCGGAGCGCTTCAAGGCCCGGATATGCGCCGCCAGCTCCAACGTCGATTCGGGATCGAGGTTGGCCGTCGGCTCGTCCAGCACCAGGGCGCGCGGCTCCCGGGAGATAATCGAGGCCAGGGCGGTCTTCTGCTTCTGGCCTTCGGAGAGGCCGTGCAGGGAGCGGTCGAGCAGGGGCGTCAAATGGAACCGGGCCGCCGCCCGGTCCACCCGCTCCCTCACCGCCGCGGAGGTGTCCTCGCGCCACTCATGGGCGAAGGCGATCTCGTCGCCCACCGTCATGGCGAAGAACTGGTGTTCCGGGTCCTGAAAAAGGGCGCCCGCGTCCGCCGCGATCCGGTCCAGCCCGCCTTCGGCGTTGTCGATCCCGTTGACTCGGACCCGGCCCGTGATGCGGCCCTTGAAAAAATGGGGACAGAGGCCGTTGATCAGCCGAATGAGGGTTGATTTGCCGCAGCCGCTGGCGCCGGTGATCAGCACCGCCTCGCCGGGCCGAACGCTCAGGTCGATGTCGGAGACCGCCGGTCGCTCCTGAAACGGATAGGTGTAGGAAACGCCGTCAAGAGAGATCATCCGTGAATACCTCCGCCGCCCCCGAAGACGATCTGCACCGCCGCGCCGGCCGTGATGACCAGCAGCGCCAGTCCGGCGATCAACAGGTCTTCTCCGGAGAACCGGTCGGTTTTCAGGGGGGTCAGCCTGCGCGCATTGCCCAGCCCCTTGAGTTCGGCGGCGATGCCGAGTTCATCCGAAGATCGAAGGGAGCGAAAGAGGAGCGGGGCCAGCAGGATTCGCACCGTGAACAACGGGCGAACAACGAGCTGAAGGGGCGTCAGCCGGTGCCCGCGGGTACGAAGGCACTCGCCGATCTGGCGCACGTCCTCCACAAACGCGGGCAGGAACCGGATCATAACCGCCAGGGGCACGTAGATGCAGAAGGGCAGCCGCAGGTTCTTCAGGGTTGAGAGCAGCCCCTGGATGCGCGACGAGAGCGCCAGGGCCAGGGCGACGTTGAGCATCACCCCGGTGCGCAGGAAGGGGACCAGCAGCTTGGCCGGATCGGCGGTCGGCATTCTGGGCATGAGCAGGTGCATGCCCGCCATCATGCCGACGGCCGCGCACCACATGCAGCCGACCACGGCGTAGGCGATCAGGAAGACGCCCGGCCGGCGGACCGGCAGGGCGTAAAAACCGCTTGCCGCAAAAAAAACCGCCATGGCCGCGGGATCGCTCAGGACCACCACCGCCGCCGAGGCCGCCAGGCTGATCGCCATCTTGGTCCGCGCGTCGAGCCGGTGGATCACCGACGGCGGCGCCCCGGCCGCCTCAGTTCCGTACAATGCCCGCATGGCGAAGCTCCTTTACAAACCGCGCGCCGGTGAAGAGACCCGCCACCGCGCCGAGGTATCCGATGACGACGAAGATCGTCGTAATCCACAATATCTGGGGTTGCTCCCGGACGAAAAACCAGGAGATCCCCAGCGAACCGGCCTTGAACAACAGATCGTACACCGCCACGCCGAGCATCAGGTTGAGGGTCTTGCCGTAGCCGCCCAGAAGGACGATCAGCCCCTCGGCGCACAGACCGGCCAGCAGCATGGGCGGCAACAGGAAAAGTCCGCCGCCCATAAGCAGCATGGCGAAGATGGTGTTGACGATGATAAAAAGCAGCAGGGTCCCGAACTTGCGCACCTTGAAGAGCAGGACGACCATCAGGGTGGTGAAGACCAGGTTCTTCAGAATCAGGGAGAGCGGATTCATACCGCCGCCCACCAGCACCACCATCAGGCTGATCACCTTGGTGAGCGCTGAAAATATCCCGATGACCGCGAGGTCGCGGACCTCCCAGTAGCGCCGGGGCCGGGCCCCGAATTTTCCCGCGGCCGGCGCTTCCGTGCGCGTTTTCCGGCGGCACCGATGAACGGTCGCCATCGCCGGTTCAATCGTTTTCATCGTATACCCCTTTTTGAGTGTTCGTTCTAAATCGGCATGCCGATCCCTCTACCCCGCTTTCAAAATGGGGAGCCCCTTGACCCAACGAAACAGCGGAAAGAGCGTCGGCCATCTTCCCATCACCGCGTTAAAACGAAACGCCGGCCTTGAAAACCGCGTGAAAGCCCGGCTCATCCAGGGAGGACGCCGCCGTGGCGTAGGAGCGGTCGAAAATGTTATTGAGCGCCGCGGTGGCGAAGTAGCTCCGTTTTTCACCGAACCGGGCGCCCAGCGTCCAGTTGAGCGTCTCCCAGGAACCGTGGGTGATGGAGGTCCCGTCGGAGGAGGTCTCCTCCGCCTCGGTTGCGCCCCGTGCGTAGAGATCGCTGAAAAGCTCGGCGCCGTAAGCCTCGAATCGCCGCTCATACCGGACCCCGAAGCGGCCGTAAAAGTCCGGCTGCCCGGTGTCGTCGGTGGTGAAATCGCCGCGGGTGAACTCGCGCCGCATCCACGTGCCGCTGGCGTAGGGCGTCAGACCGATCTCCGGGACCGTGCAGCTGAGGGTGAACTCGATGCCCCGGGTCTCGGCGCTGTCTACATTGGTGAATTGCCGGCCGCCCTCCACCGGCGCGGTGGTGATGTAATCCTCCGCATCCGAGAGAAACGCGGCCACGTCGAAGGCGAACGCGCCGTTGTCGAACCGCGCCCCGATCTCGTAATTGTCCGAGGTCTCCGGGTCGAGGTTCGGATCGGGAAAGGTCGGCTCCGCACCGCCGTGCACCGTGCCGATAAACAGCTGCTGCAGGTTGGGAAACCGGTACCCCTGGGAGAAGAGGGCCCGCAGGACCGTGTTGTCGATCCCGGCGTAGGTCAGCCCCGCGCTGAAGACCGGCCGGGAATCGTCGGTATCCGGGGTTTCGATCTCCGGATTGTTGGTGTCGGTCAGTTCCGAGTGGACCCAGGTCTGGCGAAAGCCCAGGGTGGCCGTGAAATCGGCCGGAAGATACCATTCGTCCTGTACGTATAGCGCATGGGCGTCGTTTTGCGCGTCATAGGTGAAAATGTTTGCGGAGGCGGTTTGGGACCCCATGGGCGGAGGCATGGGTGAATCCCTGAAGGACCGGATTTCGGTGGATGCTTCGAGCCGGTCGAAGATCGGCTCGTACCCGAAGATCAGGTAATGGCTGTCATGGGGCATCCAGTCGAACTGGAGATTGCCGCCGAAGGTGTCCTGGTCGTTTTCAGTGGTCATCCGGTTTTCAACGCGCATAAAGCCCATCGGCCCCGCGGGAATGTTCAGGTCCATATCGTTTTTGAGAAGTTTTTGGGTGTTCTGGTAATAGCCGTCGAGCCGGATTCGGGGGATGGAACCGCTCACGGCCCGCACTTCCGCGAAGCCGGAAAGCTTTTGCCGGTCCCACTCCGGCAGGTCGATCTGGAAATAGGTGAGGGTATCGCTGGTGGTCCCTTCGGGGGTATGGGACTCGATGTCGCTCCGGTACTCATCGTAGGTCGCGCCGAAAGAGAGGTTCTCTCTGTCATATCCAAGGTAGACGGCGTAATCCTGGTTTTCGTAGGCGGAATTTTCAAGCGTTCCGTCGGCGGTGCGGCGGTCGTCGAAATCGGTCCAGCTTCCCGACAGGCGGTATTCAAATCCCCGATAGCCGCCGAAAACGGACGCATACCCGACAACCCCGTCCGCCGAGGTGTCGCAGGAGAGGTTCGTCTCCGCCTGCACCGGCCGGTCGCCGCCTTTTTTGGTGATGATGTTGACCACCCCGCCGATGGCCTCGGACCCGTAAAGCACCGAGGCCGGGCCTTTGATCACCTCGATCCGCCCGATCCTGTTGGGGTCGATGAGCAGCGCCGCGCCGTCCATCGATTTCTGTTCCGATATCTTCTGCCCGTCGATCAGCACCAGCACGCGTGAACCGCTCTCCCCCCGGATCTTCACCCGCTTGGCCCCGGGGATGGACTGATCGAACACCTCGATGCCGGGCACGTCCTGGAGCGCATCGGCGACCGTCGCGGCGTCGGTCCGCTTCAATTCCTCCTCCGAGACCACGGAGACCGACGACGGAACCTCCCGAAGCTCCCGCTCCGTGCGGGTCGGGGTAACGACGATTTGGCGGGTTTCGATCCGCTCGCCGCCGGCGGTCTCATCCGCCGCATGTCCGATTTCCGGGAAAAATGCCGACAGCAGGACAATCAACAGCGTCAAACGGAATGGGAAACAACGGTTTGTGAAAATGCGGGCGCTCACTTGATTTCCTCCTTTTCAAACCAACGGTGCAAATAATCGATGGCCAACTGGGCCAGGTTGACGTGCCAGAACCGCCCGGGGGTGGTCAGTTCAATCCATCCGTCTTCGATCTCCAGCAATCCGGCGCGCCGCCACTGTTCCAACACCGGCCGGAGAATCTCCCTCGGCATCTCGCGCATTCTCGCTTCGTCGAAAGCCGTTTGGTTACAAACCGCATTCGGCGGCGATGCACCGAGGCGGTCGAGATCGAGCCTTCCCAGATCAAAGGCGGCCGCGAGGGTCTTGTCGATTTGGGCCAGGGGGCGGGGCCCCACCAGGATCGAGATCGGTTTCTCCCCGGCGTCGATGGACGAGAGCCAGGTCTTGTAGTCATTGTTGACAAAGTAATAGTGACCGCCCAGACAGCCGCCGGCCCCGGGACCGAAGGCGAGACACTCGGACGGCCCCTTCATCAGATGGTTGTAGATGTTCCGCTCACGGGTGGTTCGCCCCCAATGGCTCATGGAAAGGCGGCGGTACCGGGCGCGCTCCATGATCCGTTCGCCCAGGGCGAACATGTGGGCCTGGCCCGGAAGGTCGGCCGGCGGCGGAAATTTTCCGGCGTCCACGGCCTTTCGCAGCGGGCTGTTTTGAAAGGTGTTGAGCTGATAGAAGTCCGCGCCGTCGATGTCGAGGACGAGAAAGGTCTTGATGTCGTCGCGCCACATATCCGCCGTCTGCCCGGGAAAGCCGTAGATCAGGTCGATCACCACCACGGCGCGGTCGAAATCCCTCAGTCGGTCCAGCGATTGAATCACGGCTTCCCGGTCCGCAATGCGGCCCATGGATCGGCG
>CAZZBE010000284.1:0-6145 GCA_964652715.1 uncultured Desulfobacteraceae bacterium | reverse complement strand
AGCAAAAACGCATTCACCACCCTTAAGAAAAAAAAGGCAGAGGAAATATCGAAAACGGATGGATTCCAAACGAATCAAGAGAAAGGAGAGTAGCAATGAGTCCGCCAGAAAAATATGCAACATGGAAAGGAGTGCCCAGGGAAGAGATAGATTGGCGCCCAAGTATCGACAGGGAGAAATGCAAAGGCTGCGGTATGTGCGTAACAAGCTGTGGAAGAAAGGTGTTCGATTACGATCCCGAAAAAAGAAAATCAGTTGTGGAAAGACCGCTTCAGTGCATGGTGGGATGCACCTCCTGTCGGGTCTGGTGTATCTACGACGCCATAAGTTTTCCTGATCCGCAGAGGGTTAGAGATTTGATAAAGGAAAAAAACATACTCGCACTTGCTAAACGTCAACTGAAGGAGATGGTAAAAGAGGATGTGGATTGACGGCCAGCTTTTCAACCCATGTCAAAACGGTTCATCGACAGGATAACGATTTCAACACAAAGGACAAATCCCCATGCCGGTCCAAAACGCAGATGTCGCCGAAGTCTTCGAACGGGTGGCCAACCTGTTGGAAATCCAGGACGCCAATGAGTTCAGGGTCCGGGCCTACCGCAACGCATCCCGGACCGTGTCGAGCCTTGCCCGCGACATCGCGGACATGGTGGAAAAAGATGAAGATCTCACGGAGCTGGCCGGCATCGGCGAGGACCTGGCCGGCAAAATCGAAGAGATCGTCGAGACCGGGACCCTGGAACAGCTCCTTGAACTGGAAAAGGAACTGCCCGGGGAACTCAACGACCTGATGCGCATCGACACCCTGGGGCCTAAAAAGATCCACGCCCTTTACACCGAGCTGGGCATCGAGGACATGGCGGATTTGAGGGCCGCGGCCGAAGACGGCAAAATCCGGGAAGTGAAAGGATTCGGCGAAAAGACCGAACAGAAGATCCTGGATGAAACGGCCCGTCTCGAAGACGCCGAAGACCAACGCACCCCGCTCATCGAAGCCGAGCAGCGGGCGGCGCCGCTCATGGATTATTTAAAAAAATCCTCGGGCGTGAAACAGCTCGAACTGGCCGGGAGTTTTCGCCGCCGGAAAGAGACCGTCGGCGACCTGGACATCCTGGCCGCCTGCAAACAGGATTCCGACATCATGGAGCGATTCGTCGACTTCGAGGACGTGGAGGAGGTCATCTCCCACGGCAAGACCAAGTCCTCGGTGGTGCTGCGGGGCGATCTTCAGGTGGATCTCCGGGTCGTGCCCAAAGTCGCCTTCGGGGCCGCGCTTCACTACTTCACCGGCGCCAAGGCCCACAACATCGCCGTCCGGAAGATCGGCGTCAAGAAGGATCTGAAGATCAACGAATACGGGGTGTTCAAGGACGAAGAGCGGATCGCCGGCGAAACGGAAGAAGAAGTGTTCGAACAGGTGGACCTGCCCTACATCGAACCGGAACTCCGGCAGGACCGCGGCGAAATCGAGGCGGCCCGGGAAGACCGCTTGCCGAACCTCATCACCCTGGACGACATCCGGGGCGATCTTCAGTCGCACACCGACGAGACCGACGGCCGCGCGACCCTGGAGGAGATGGCCGAGGCCGCCGGGAAGCTGGGCTACGACTACCTGGCCGTTACCGATCACTCCAAAAACGTGACCATGGCCAAGGGCATGGACGCCGAACGCCTCGCGAAACAGATCGACGCCATCGACCGGTTCAACGACGGCCGCGACGGCGTCCGCATCCTGAAGGGGTGCGAGGTGGACATCCTGAAGGACGGGTCCCTGGACCTCCCGGACGACATCCTGAAACGCCTCGACCTCACGGTCTGCTCCATCCATTACAGCCGGAACCTGTCCCGCAAAAAGCAGACGGAGCGGGTGCTGCGGGCCATGGACAACCCCCATTTCAACATCTTCGGCCATCCCACCGGCCGCCTGGTGACCGGCCGGCCGCCCTACGACATCGACCTGGAAAAGATCATGGAAGCGGCAAAAGAACGGGGCTGCATCATGGAACTCAACGCCCATCCCAAACACCTGGACCTCTCCGACCGCCAGTGCCGGATGGCCATGGAAATGGGCGTGATGCTGGTCATCTCCACCGACGCCCACCACCCCGACGAACTCAACTTCATGCGCTGCGGCGTGGAACAGGCCCGGCGGGGCTGGCTGGAACCGGAAAACGTGCTCAACACCCGAAGCTGGGCCGAGGCGCGGAAGCTCCTGAAGCGGGATTGACCCCGTCATTTGGCCATTTACCCCCTTGTCCGGGCAAAATTACAGCCAAGACCGTATTGTTTTGCCCCCCCTACTTATCTTATGCTCAAAATGAAAATATGCATGAAAGGAGTATCGCATCATGAAACGCAATCCTCAAAAAAAGACCCAACGCCGCAGTCTGCCGCCGGCAACCGCCAGCATCCTGCTGTTTGTCGGCGGCGTCCTGTTCCTGATTCTCAATTTCACCGTGCTGCCCATCGTGGGCATGGTTGTCGCCGTTATCCTCATGCTGGCGGCCATCGGCCTGATGGGAAAAGCACGCAAGCGGATGGTCCAGGAAGCCGTCAACCGAAAATAATCGGAACACGGCCATTTTTTTACCGGTAGACTGTAGGGGCGAAAAATTTTTCGCCCCTGCAACGACCCCCAAAACAGACTGGAGGAACCTTTATGTCGAATGTCGCCATTAACGGACTGGGACGCATCGGACGCGCCACATTCAAAATCCTGCTGGATACGCCGGAACTGAATCTGGTGGCGGTCAACGATCTGATTCCCGGAGACAACCTCGCCTACCTGCTCAACCACGACACCGTCTACGGCGGATATCGGGAGCGGGTGGAACTGAGCGAAGACACCCTGCGGGTCAGGGACCAGCAGGTCCGGATCTTCGACGAAAAAGACCCGGCCAAACTGCCCTGGAAAGATCTGGGGGTCGACCTGGTGTTCGAATGCACCGGGGTCTTTCGGAAAAAGGACGGCCTCCAGAAGCACCTGGACGCCGGCGCCGGCCAGGTCATTCTGTCGGCCCCGGCCAAGAGCGAGGGGGTCGAGATGGTGGTCCACGGGGTCAACGAGGCGGCGCCGTCCTCGAAGATGATCTCCTGCGCCTCCTGCACCACCAACTGCATCACCCCGGTGGTGGAGGTCATGGGCCGCCGGATCGGCGTCAAAAAATCCATCATGACCACCATCCATGCCTACACCACCAGCCAGTCCATCGTGGACGGCCCCCGGAACAAATGGCGCCGCGGCCGGGCCGGCGCCGCCAATTTCGTACCCACCACCACCGGCGCGGCCAAGGCCACCACGCAGATTCTGCCCCAGTACGAGGGGAAATTCGACGGCGTGGCGGTCAGGGGACCGGTGCCGGTGGGATCGTTGGTGGATATCGTTTTTCTGACGGAACGGAAGACGACGGAAGACGAAATCAACGGCATCTTCCGGGAAGAGGCCGAAAGCGAGAAATACAGGAGCGTCATGGGCGTCACGGACGAACCCATCGTTTCCTCGGACATTATCAAGGACAGCCACGGCTCCCTGGTGGACCTGACCATGACCCAGGTGGTGGACGGCGATCTGGTGAAGATGATGAGCTGGTACGACAACGAGTGGGGGTATTCGAGCCAGATGGTGAGGGAAGCGGTCAAGCGGGTGGGGCCGCGATAGGCAGAGGACAGAAGACGGAGGGCGGATGTAAAAAGCCGGCGCGCGGTGAAAGCGCGCCGGCTTTTTGTGTTTCGATGGAAGCCGGTCTACCGGTCCGGCTGGGGGTAGAGGCTGCTGATCTCTTTGGGCAGAACGGTTTTAACCTGCTTGATCTGGCCCTCGTCCAGCTTGAGCCGCCTTGGGTTGAAACCCCAGGCTGAAACCATAAAACCGGCTGGAAGCCGGTTATGGCCGCCTTGGGATAGATGGTGGTTTGCAATTTGAACCGGCTTTTAGCCGGTTTTGGATGCTTGAGCCTGGGGTTTCAACCCAAGGCGACGCGGCCAAGGCGTTGGACTATTATTGGGACCTTCATTTTCGAAAATCACCTAATGGTGGCGTCAAACGGTTTTGCTGTCGGCGACGTCATGGTCTTTTCCTCCTGTTGCTTTTTTCTGGGTTTTTGTTCATCTATCGGTTATTCGTTCGCCTCTTCCGCTGCTCTCTCCAGTTTCTTCCCGGCGTCCTCGACCTTTCTGGCCGCTTCTTCAGCCGCCTCGCGAGGACTTTGCTTTTTTTCTTCCTCGGCAGGACCTTCTTTGTTCGTACACCCGACGGCCCCGATGACCAGGGCGGACGTCAAGGCCAGGATGAAAACCAGTTTTTTGAAAATGCTCATGAGATCGCGCCTTCCTACTGAATTTGCCGCCGTTTCTGGACAGCGGCGTTCCCATATTGCAGCCACAGTCTAAACCCATAGGAAAATCGAAACAATACAGTATTGATGGCATTTCGGATTCCCTGAGACCGTAGACGGCGCCGCGGACCCCGCCCCGCAAAACGCCCTGATATATGACGCCCTTTCAGAGCACAGAGCCACCCCCAAAAACCCGTTATAATCAATCTTCAGACGGTTTATTGAAATCAAAACGCGGCCGCGGCGCATTCACGCCTTGCCGTTCAGGGTCCCGGCATATTGATCAGGGGTGAATTTGATGCGGGCGTCTAAAACAACGCACCGATCATCGACGCATCGCACCGGGTCGAGGATAATGGCCTCCATGCCGGCGGACGGCTCTTTGAGCAGTTCCACCACCCTGTCGATCAGTCGTTCCAATTCGTCGACGTTGACGCATTGCACCCTTTCTTCCGATGGAAGAGACGTCAACAGGCCCAGTTCTCTCAGCATTCTCGGAACATTCCAGTTTCCCGATACCGGCAGACGAAAGGTCCGGTCGCCCCGGGACTCTTCGAAGGGGCGGGCTCTTTCCAGGAAAACCGCGGGTCCGTTTTGAAAATCGATTTTGGCGACCCCCACGTTCAACTCCACCCCCCGGCCCAATCGTTCCTCCACAAGTATGCCTGTGAAATTTTTCGCCCGACTGAAGCGATCGAAGGCCTCGCGCAGCTCGCCGTCGTCTTCGATCCGCGTTTCGATGCCGTCGCGGTCCGATTTGCAATAAATGTCTGGCGAGATCACCTTGGCCACGACCGGAAACCCGATGCGGTTGGCGAACTGGGTCGCATAGTCCGCGGTCTCGGCCCACATGAACCGCGGCGTGTCGATGCCGTATGTGCGCAGGATCTCCTTTGCATGATGTTCCGGGAACCGTCCGGGCGGATAAGCAAACGCCGGCTGCTGTTGCCTCTTTTCGGTTGTTGACGTCGGGTTCCAGGTCGATTGTCGCCAAGGCGAGTTATGATTCATTTCCCCTCCAAAAGGTGGCTGGTCTGCTTATACGATGGTTGCATATCCGCTTCACACCCTAATCTTACCCTGATTTTTGCCGGTGGACATTTACACTTCTCGGAATGGGAAAGGGGCTTATTTCGACGCCACGATCAGCACCGCCGCCAGGATGCCGGCCGCGAAAGCGGCGATGGTGTATTTCCGGCGCTCCTTTTCCGCCTGGGGCAGCAGATGGGTGGCCCCCACGTAGATCAGGGCGCCGGCGGACAGCGAGAGCAATACGCCCAGCAGCGGTTTGTCGCTCCGGCTGACGAAGGGATAGGAAACCACCATGCCCAGCGGCGTGGACAGCGACGCCGCCAGAAAAGCAACCGCCGCGGCGGTCTTTTCTTTATACCCGCCGCGAACCAGCAGCACATAGGTGACGATCCCTTCCGGAAACTCATGGAGCACCATGCCGACGGCGGCCAGCGCGCCGGTGAAGATGCTCACGGAAAAGGTGACGGCGTAAACGACGCCGTCGATAAAGGAATGAAGCCCGATCCCCACGGCGGCGATCAACCCGATGCCGGATTGGGAATCGCCGGATCGGGAATCACCGGGTTGGGAATCCGGCTCCTGTTCGCAGACAAAGGCCGTTAGGAAGCGATTGAACATGTGCAGCAGCACAAAACCGGTCAGCAGCCAGACGGGGGCTGCCGCCGTCATTTCGAATGACTTGGGGATAATGTGCAGAAAGGACACGGAAACCAGAATGCCGGCGGCGAAACAGACGAAATAGACGCTGTATTTACGGGCCCACGATTCATAGGCCCG
>CAZZBE010000283.1:0-6148 GCA_964652715.1 uncultured Desulfobacteraceae bacterium | reverse complement strand
CCCGGCGGTCGGTACATGGCGGCGGAGGGCTTGCGGAAAGGGGATGTGTTCCGGGCGGCGGAAGGAGAGACGATCCCGGCCGACGGCGTGGTGCTGACGGGCGGCGGCCTGACGGACGAATCCTCCCTCACGGGGGAAGCCCGGCCGGTGGGCCGGAAAGCGGGAGACCGGATCCGGAGCGGGGTCCGGGTCCTCCAGGGGGACCTGACGGCGCGGGCCGACGCCGTGGGCGATGCCTCGACTCTGGGCCGGATGCTCGACATCTTCGAAAAGGCCCTGGCGACCCGGTCCCGGCTGGAGGGAAAGACGGATCGACTTCTCCGGTGGTTCGTGCCGGTCATCGTCTTTCTGGCCGTCGCCACGGCGCTGTTCTGTCTCGCCGCCGGCCGCTCTCCGGACGCGGCCATGGTGCGGGCGGTGACGGTGATGGTCATTTCCTGCCCCTGCGCCCTGGGCATCGCCATTCCCCTGACCCGGGTGGCCGGCATCTCCCTGGCCGGGCGGCGGGGCCTGCTGGTGCGCGACTTCTCCGCCTTCGAGGCCGCGGAAAAAATCGACGCCGTGGTCTTCGACAAAACCGGCACCCTGACGGAGGGGCGGTGGCGGCTGTCGGACATTCGTCCCCAGGACCCCCTGGACCGGGAAACGGCCCTGGCCCTGGCGGCCGGGCTGGAGGCCGGTTCGGATCACCCCGTGGCCGCCGAACTCGGGCGCGCGGCCCGGAGCGAGGGCCTCGTTCCCCTGGCGGTGGACCGGGCGGCATCCTTTGATAACGGGATCAGCGGTCGGTGGGAGGGCGCCGAAGTCCGCCTCGGATCAGGGGCCTTTGTGTCCGAAACCCTTGACGGCGACCTGGATGCGCCGTCCCGGGACCTGTCCGCGGATCTGTTCTCCACCGTGTTCATGAGCCTGGACCATCGCCCGGCCGCGGCGTTCCGGTTCGGAGACGCCCTCCGGCCCGAAAGCGCCGGCGTTCTGGCCGCCCTGGAAAAAGACGGGTTTAAGGTCGCCATGGTCTCCGGCGATGGACAGGCGGCCGTCGACGCGGCGGCGCGCGGCCTGGGCGTCGCCGAGGCCCGCGGCAACCTCCTGCCCCAGGACAAGGCGGCGTACATCCGATCGGTTCAGGAGACGGGCCGCCGACCGGCCATGGTGGGCGACGGCGTCAACGACGCGCCGGCCCTGGCGGCCTCGGATTTGGCGATGGCCGTCCATTCCGGCAGCCATCTGGGCCGGGAGGCGGCGGACGTCATCCTCATGCGCGGCGACCTGTCGCAGATCCTCGATTTTTTCGATCTCTCCGGCGGGGTCAACCGGAAAATCCGGCAGAACCTCGTCTTTACCTTTCTCTACAACGCCGTCGCCGTCCCCGTGGCCATGGCCGGGCTGCTCACGCCCCTGGTGGCGGTCTGCGCCATGCTCATGAGCAGCCTGAGCGTCATCGGCAACACGCTGCACCTGATGAAGACCGGGAAAAAATCCGCCCCCCGGCTTGCGCAATCCCCCAAAGGTTGATATGAGTCTTCGGTTTGGAGGCCGCTTTTCTGAGCGGACATGGAATAGAACGCAAGGATACCGGAATGACCCCAAACGCCCCTTCTCGACCCTCATCGCTCCTGCTCATGATCGCCGGCGCCAAGGGCGCCATCGGATCGACGCTGGCGGTGGCCGCGGAAGCCCTCCACGACAATCCGGCGCCGATTCTGTCGAGCATGACCACCGCCCATCGGTTCCCCTGGCTGGGTCCGCCCGAAAAAATCTGCGTGGCCGGCTGGGATTTATCACATGAGAGCATGGCGCGTTCGGCCGAGGCCCAGGGCGTTTTGCCGCCCCATATCCTGTCCGCCTGCGCCGACCGCCTGGCGTTTCTGCCCGTGATTCATCCGCCGGCGCTTCCGGATCTGGAGTCCCAGACCGCCCGGCTGATGGAGGACATCGCCGCCTTCCGGGACGCCCACCCCGGCGCCGCGCCGGTTCTGATCAACCTCCTCCCCTCCGGACGGCAGCCGGACCCGGAGGACCGCGGGACGTTCGATGGGCTCCGCCGGGCGTATCATCCCGATACGTGCCCGGATCTGGCCTATGGTCTGGCGGCGGTGCGATCCGGCGTACCGGTGGCCAATTTCACCCCCAACATCATCGAGACGGACGCCGTCGTGGAAGAGGCCGTCGCCCATGATGTCCCCCTGTCGGGACGGGACGGCAAAACCGGCCAGACGTATTTTAAAGTGGTCCTGGCCTCGGCTCTCAAGGCCCGGAACCTCTTTGTGGACGGGTGGTACAGTCTCAACATCCTGGGCAACGCCGACGGCCGGAACCTCATGGACCCCGACCGCGCCCGGGGGAAGCTTTCCAACAAGACCCAATTGCTGGACGACATCCTCGGATACCCGGTGGGCGAACGGTACGGGGTCCCCGCCCACAAGGTCCACATCGATTATTATCCGCCCCGGGGCGACGCCAAGGAGGCCTGGGACGTCATCGACTTTGAGGGGATGTTCGGCATGCCCATGAGCCTCCGGCTCAACCTCCAGGGCCGGGACTCGATCCTGGCGGCCCCCATGGTCCTGGACCTCGCCCGGTGGATGGCGACCCTGAAACTGGCGGGGCGGTCCGGCCTCGTCCCGGAACTGGGGTTCTTCTACAAAAAACCCGCGGGCGACAGTCCGCCCATCGCCTTCCAGGACCAGCTGCAAGCGCTTTCGGCGCTGGGGGAAGCATGCGAAACGGCCATCGGCCATCAACCCGAGGGGAAAGAAACCCCATGATATTCGGCTACAGCACCAACGCATTCGTCAAATACGGCCTGGTGGACGCCCTGGAACGGATCGCGCGCCTCGGGTTCAACGGCGCGGAAATCATGTGCGACCGGCCCCACCTCTATCCCGACGACTTCGGCGAGGCGGCCCTGAAAGGGGTCAAGGACGCCCTCGAAACCCACGGCCTGACGCCCACCAACCTCAATTCCTTCACCCTTTTCGCGGTGGGGGACACCTATCTGCCTTCCTGGATCGAACCGGAACCGGAACGGCGGGAGATCCGGGTGCAACACACCCTGTCTTGTCTGAGGATCGCCAAATTTCTGGGGTGCGACAACATCTCCATCCCCCCCGGAGGGCCGATTCCGGAGGGCATGTCCCGGGAGGAAGCGGTGCGGCTGTTTCACCGGGAGCTGGACCGGGTCATCCCCCTCGCGGAGGAGCTGGGGGTGAAGCTGCTCATCGAGCCGGAGCCCGATTTGCTGATGGAACGGAGTTCGGAGTTCCGCCCCTTTATCGGAGAGATCCGGTCGCCGGCCGTGGGGCTCAACTTCGACATCGGCCATTTCTACTGCGCCGGGGAAGATCCGGCCGCCGCCTTCGAGGACCTGTTCGAGTGGGTGGGGCACATCCACATCGAGGACATCGCCCCGACCCGGGTCCATAATCACCTGATCCCCGGCCTGGGCGCCATCGATTTTCCTTCGGTTTTACACGCCGTCCACCGGCTGGGATACCGGGGCCACATCAGCCTGGAACTCTATCCCTACGTGGACCGGCCGGAGTTCGCCGGAACGGAGAGCCTGTCCTGTCTCCGGCCGCTGTTTGCGTCGGCGGGGCTCCAAATCGATTAATGGCGTCGGGTTGAATGAATTGGCTAACGGGCCTTGACCATGTTGCAGATCGTCTGGGAGTTCCATTTGCCCTTGCCGGACAGGGTGGGAACCTTCTCGCCGTTGAGGATGTCTTCGATCTGTTTGTAGGAGTGCTTCTGTCGTCGTTTGCGATGGATCCATTCCACCAGGAGACCCCGTTTGATGTCCCGGAGTTCGTCCTCGAACTTTTTGATGGGGATCCCGAGTTCCGTCTTTCCCTGTATGTCTTCTAACCGGTCCTTGATCTCCTGAAACAGTGCATCTGAGGTCATTCGATCATCCTCGTTTCGGTTAAGATTCGGAAAACAGATAATTGGCGATGGCCCTGTCGCAGGCCTTTTCCGCCGGGGCGGCGGTTTCCGCGGAGGAGACGAAATCGGCGTGGGCGTGGGCGTCGTCGGGCAGTTCGCGGACGACCACCTTTTTGCGGATGTAGGTCCGCACCGCGTCTTCCAGGTGGAAACCGACCATCAGTTCTTCGCCGACCCGGGGGAGCGGGGCCTCCGCCACTTCGAACTTGAGGCCCGACCGGGACAGGTTTTCCACCGTCATCCGATGGTGGCGGCCGCCCGACACCGGCGCGTAGAATCCCGGCAGCCGCGTGGTTTTCCGCAAGGATCTCCGCCTTTCCAGTAACACAAGGTTCGAATGGCCGCAGGCGCAACTGTGCCGGATGTGGACCTTTCCCTCGGCGTCGATGTATTCGCGACAGTCGAGCATCATCGTGCGCTGGCATTTGGGGCAGACCAGAATCGTCGATTCGTTCCGCCCGATGTAGATCTTGTTCTGGGCTTTGTTTTCCAACGGGTATTCTTTGTGCGGTCTCTTCGGGGCAACATCGGTTAACGCCTTCCTGCCGGTGGTCGCGCCCTGTGCGCGTTAACCCCTTGTATTCCATAAAACCCCTGTTCCGATCAATGGGGAGGGCATGGTAATCTCCGGTAGGAATCCGCTACTTCCCCAAAGTTGCAAACCGGCCGACAAATATCTTGAGCCGGCCGGTCTTCTATGGTTAAATGAAAGGCGAACCAAGACGTTTTCTTACGTTATAACAGGAGGGCGGCATGGCTGTCAAAATTCTCATCCGTCGACAGGTTCCCGAGGGCAAGGAGGAAGAACTCGACCGGCTCCTCCGCAAACTGCGCGGCATCACCATGGATCAGTCGTCCGGCTACGTCTCCGGCGAAACGTTGCGCCGGGTGGACAAACCCGGAGAGACGCTGGTCATCAGCACGTGGCGGGATGTTGAAAGCTGGCGAAACTGGATGCTGAGCGAGGAACGGGGCCGGATTCAGGAGGAGATCGATTCGCTGCTGGGCGCGGAGACCATCTACGAGATCTACCGGCAATAAGAGCGTAAACCGGATCACATATCCGCGTCGAACGCCCGGTCGTAACCGGTCAGTTCCACGTATCCCCAGCCCCCGACCGGACGATCGCCCGAGGTCCCCTCTACGGCGACGGCGCCTTCCCAGTAAGCGACGTCCGTGGTCAGGGGGGTTTCCATCTCCTGGTCGGCGAGGGCCGGCGACACCGACAACGTCAATGCCAGGGCGGGGACGGAAAAGGACCAGCCCGCGGGATAGACGGCGCCGGTGTCCGGGCTCTTCCAGACCGCCGTCGTCTCCAGCCGAAGGCCGGAAGACCCGATGGGGGTCCCCTCTCCTTTCCGGTCCACGAAGGTGGCGCTGGAAGCCGGGCTGAATCCGCCATCCGCTTCCCGCAGGAAATAGGCCATGAGTTCGGTCCCGTCGTCCAGTTGCAGGCTGAACCAGTCCCACCCCTCAATGCCGGGTTCCAGCGGGGCCGTGCTGTATTCGTGGTCCATCCAGGAGAGGCCGGAGACGCCAAACGCCGCGTCCCCGACGCGCAGCCGTCCCGCGGTCCGCAATCGGGTCAGGGAATAATAGCAACTGGCGCTTTCCGGCCCCTGTCCTTTGCGGTCGTATCCATCCTCGCCGTGGGGGACCGGCGGTTTGAGCGGGGCGAGGTCCAGCGCCAGGCCCATTTCGGGCGTTTCCGCCCTCAGCGTATGGACCTCCCGGCCCAATTCGGCCGACCAATCCCTCAAAAATACCCGGACGGTCTCCCCCCGCCGGTCGACGCCCGCCATGTCCAGCGCGCCCCGGGCCATGGTTTCGGCCTGGCGGTGGGTTTCGCCGCGGATATCCGACACCGCCAGGTGGGCCAGATAGATCCCGAGGGTCCGCCAGCCGGACGCCGGGTCCGGCCAGCGGCGTTTCGCCCCGGTCGGCGCCGCCTGGCGCCGGAAAAAGGTGAGTTGATAGCCGAACCGGCGTCCCTCCGCGGTCTTCAGGTTGCCGGTGTAGTACCACCACTCCGTCTTGAAGCCCGGATGGGCCGCGTGATCCTCGGGGAACTGAAACCGGCAGGGCCCCGAAACGGTCTGAAACTCGGATTCCGAAAGGGCGGAACCCGGCGACAGGGCCAGCAGCAGGAGGGCCGCCAGAACCCGGTTCACGGCCCCGGTTCGGGCCGCGGCCCCCCGAAAAC